>CAVFUK010000121.1:0-15770 GCA_963625535.1 Anaerovoracaceae bacterium
CAACATGTCCGTCAACGAGTTTGTGCGCAAACTGAAGATGAAGTGCAGTCTGGAGTTGCTCAACACAGGCGAATACTCCATCGGCGAGATATCGGACATGACAGGCTTCAGCAGCGTCTCTTACTTCCGCCAATGCTTCAAGGACGAGTATGGCACAGCCCCGTCGGAATATGTGAAGAAGCAGAAATGAAACGGAAAGAGACACCTTGCGGCGGAAGCCTCGTTTAGAGTTGACAAGTTATTCAGTTATATAACCGGAAATCCGACAGGCGAAATCATGATATGACAAGAGTATATACTCTCAAGGCTTAAAGTATATACTTGAATTACGTTAGCGGGACGGCTTCTCTCGAGGCCGTCCCGCTTGTTCCTTTTATAGGAAATGGTGAATTAAGACATATCCAACTCTTTGGTTGGACTTTATATATTAAGAGAGAGAATATTACTCATTATCATCTGCCTCGGTGATGGAGGGGTTGTTCTCCATCTCCGTTTGGGAGATGTGCCATATCATCCGGTAGTCGCGGGCCGAATAGGTGATTGCGTTGTAGGATGACAGGTCAGTTGCGTGGTTGGTGCTCTTCGAGCGGTCAATCGTCTCGTTGCGGCGTTTGGCATCGAGGTAGCGGTTGCCCTCCAGCCACGTGTCGATGCGCTTCTGTATGCAGATTTCCTGGTAGAGGTCGTCGCCTGTTGCTGTGCAGGAGTAATCCGGTATACGGGTTTCCATCACCGTATTGAGCATCTCGCGGGCTTTCGCCTCGTCGCCGGCCAGATAGTAGGCCTCAGCAGCCACGAAGTACATCTCGCCACTACGGAAGTAGATGATGGCCGAGGTGAACGGGTCGCCTGTACCAGTGAGGTATACGTCCCGGAACTTGTTCTGGATGTATTGAGTCATGTTTTGGCCCTCTTCGTACTCGTAGGTATTCTCAAGCAAGTTGTAGTCGGCGTTGTAGCCAAACCACTTCTTGCGGATGTCGTTGTCGGCGATGTGGTCATAGAGATCGGAAGCCACCAACTTGCGGTATCCGATGCCAGCATAGCCAGGCATGTAGGAATCGACATGGGAGAAGAAGGAGGCGTAGTAGCCCGTCGTCTCGTTCGTCACACTGTATCCCCATATCACCTCGGACATGCTCAGACTGTTGAATCCGCTCAGCATCTCGCTCTCGAAGTTGAGCGGAGCGCTCTCGGCGGCTATCTGGGCATACTGTGCGGCCTTGGCATTGTCGCCGGTGAAGAGCAACACGTTGGCGTAGATGGCAGCGGCGGCATATTCCGAGAGACCTACCTTACCGTTGTGGAAAGCCTTACCCTTCAGGTAGTTGTAGCCCGTGTCGATGTCGGACAGTATCTGATCATAGATCTCACCCACGCTCACACGCTCCTGACGGTACTCGGTCTCGGTCTTCAATGGCACACCAGGTTGGTCGGTACCCACGCTGTAAGGTTGTTGCCACAGGTTGATGAGCCAGAAGTAGGCGTAGGCACGCAGCGAATAGGCCTCGCCCAACATAATCTGGGCGCTCTCGTCGGAGGGCTCCTCACCCTCGGCCGGCTTCAGCATCGAGATGATGGTGTTGGTGTTGTCAATCAGATTGTAAAACTGATTCCAGGCACTCTTCACACGACGGTAACTGCCCTGGCGGTTGTCCAGCCAATAGTCGTAGCAAAAGTAGTGCTTGTCGCGGTTGTAGGCTACATCCTCACAGAAGAGGTCTGTAGCCAACTTGATAGCCGGCAGTCCGAAATCGTCGTGGCTAACCCAATAAACGTCTCCACCACAATAAAGGTTATAGTAGGCACCCGTGACGTAGGCCTGCACCTGCGAAGGGTCTTCCTGCATCGTTTCGTTTACGGTCTCCTCATCCAGATATTTTGTCGGAGACACCTCCAAGTAGTCTTCGGAGCAAGCGGCTGCCAGCAGCATCGAGCCGCAGAGCAATCCGTTCAGTATGATATTCTTCTTTTTCATAAAGCGCTAGATTGATTAGAATGTTAATGAAAGGCCCACAGACATGGAGCGGATAGCTGAATAGTTGGCACGGGACTGTCCGTAGATATACTGGCGGGGGTCCATACCTTTACGTTTCGACCAGAGGGCCACATTGTCGGCTACGAAGTACACGCGGGCATTGGCGATGTCCAGAGCCTTCAGCCATTTCGAGGGGAAGGTGTAGCCCAGCGTGATGTTACGCAGGTTGAAGAAGTCCGCACCGATGAGGAAGCGGTCGGAGAAGGTGTTGGCATTCTGGTCGCCATCGAGCACGGGGATGTTGCTAGTGGTGTTCGTCTCGCTCCAGGCGTTCAGGATATCCCTGTGCCAGTTGGCTCCCACGTCGCTACCGGCATGCATGAAGCTGGCATACATGGAGTCGTAGATGTCGCCACCCAACTGGTAGTTGGCCGACACGGAGAAGTCGAGACCCTTCCAGGTGAACTCCGTAGTGATGCCTCCTTGGAAGTCAGGCAAAGCCGTACCGATGTAATATTTGGTGGCCTTGGAATAATCGTCCGTAGTGACCGTCACGGTGTTGCCGTCCTCGTCCTCTTCATCCATGTACCAGAGTGAGTATCCTTCCTCGTCTACTCCGGCATAGCGATAGTAGTAGAAGTCCCATGTGCTGCGACCCTCACGGATGTTGTAGTAAGAGTCGTGGGTGATGCCGGACTCGCGCTTCGACTCGGGGATGTCCGTCACCTTGTTCTTATAGTGGGTTCCGGTGAAGGTCCATCTCCAGGTCATGTCCTCAGGCATGGGGATGTTCACACCCAATGTGAACTCAAAGCCTTTGTTGGTCATGGTCAGCGCATTCTGGGAGATGTAGGACACACCCGATGATATCGGCTGGGGCACGTTGTAGAGCATGTCCTCGGTGCGTTTGTTGAAGTACTCGATGTCCACATCCAGCAAGCGGTCGAAGAGGGTGGCGCTCACGCCTACGTTGAAGTTGTAGGAGGTTTCCCACGTCAGGTCCTCGTTTCCTTGGTAGTACTTCGACACGGAGAAGTCGCCATCGGAGTTGGCGATAGAATATTGTGTCTTGTAAGCATAGAAGTTGCTTATCGACTCGCCGGGGTAATAGATGTCGTCGTTACCCACGCTACCATAGCTGGCACGCAGGGTAAGGTTGTCCACCCAGCTCACATCTTCCATAAACGACTCCTTGCTAAGGCGCCACGAACCGCCCAACGACCAGAATGTTCCCCAGCGGTTGTCCTTGGCGAAGCGTGAGGATCCGTCGCGACGGATGGAGCCTGAGAAGTAGTACTTGTCGTCGTAGTCGTAGTTGAGACGTCCCAGATAGGATTCAATGGTGTATTCATCAGTGTAGGAGTTCATACTCTCCATCGTGATGGCATTGTTGTACTCCGATATGGTAGCGTCGAAGAAGTTCGTCTTGCTATTGTAGAGGTAGTTGTACTTGTAGTTGTAGTTCTCGTGGCCCACCATCACGTCCAGGTGATGTTTGCCATCGAAGGTCTTCGTGTAGCTGAGCAGTTCGTTCACGGTGTACGACTCCTGACGGGTGCGGTACTTATAACCACGTCCACGGGCAGCGGAGGCATCGCCGAACGAAGGTGTAGTGAAGCGGTTGCGTGCCTGGTTGGTCACGTCGTAACCCATGTTGGCCTGCAGTTTGAAGTCCTTCAGGAAAGAGATGGTAGCACCGAAGCGGCTGGTCAGGTTGTCGCTGAGCGTCTGGTTCTGGTTGGCATCGTCCGAAGCCACCACATTCTGGTTGCTACCCCACGCACGTGCTCCGTAGGTGCCGTCGCCAAAGTCGTAGAGGGCGCTGCCGTCCTCGTTGTAGAGGCGGTTGCCCTGCTGGTCGTAGGCATATACCGGATAGATAGGAGCAATCTGCTGTGTGAACATGAAGGTGTTCACGTAGTTACTCAGAGAAGAGACTGCCTGACTGTTCTGTTCGCCACGTGCATAGGCCACGCTACCATTCAGTTTGATGAAGCGGTTGACGTTGTAGTCGCCACTGGCGCGTACGGACAGACGGCTGTAGTCGGAGTTGCTGATGATACCCTCGTCGTCGAGGTATCCCAGGGAGAGGTAGTGGGTCGACTTGTCTGAGCCACCCTGCACGGTGAGTGTGTACTCTTGGCGCATGCCGTCGCGCAGAGCCTCTTTGGCCCAGTCGTCGTTGTAACGCAGAGGGGCGGACGTCAGGTTTCCGTTGGCATCCACAACAGCGTCGTCGGCACACATGTAGGGGTTGTAGCCCAATGCGTTGATGAGGGTGGAAGAGGCCAGTTCGGCAGAACCCAACTGGTTCTTGAGCACCGTCCAATAGGTGGTCATGTACTCGCCCGGGTCCTTCATGATATTGTACTCGGGGATACCACGGCTATTCACACCCACACGGGCATCTAAGGTCACCTTGGACTTCTGCGCCGAGTTACCCTTCTTGGTGGTGATCATGATGACACCATTGGCAGCGCGCGATCCGTAGAGTGAGGTGGAGGCGGCATCCTTCAGCACGCTCATCGACTCGATGTCGGCGGGATTGATGGCTGAGATGTTGCCGTCGTAAGGCACACCGTCCACCACGTACAAGGGGTTGGAACTGGAGTTGATGGAGCCGATACCACGGATACGTATCGTGGCGGCGCTACCCGGCTGACCGGACTGCATGGCCACCTGCACGCCAGGGGCGGCACCTTCCAGGGCCTTGCTCACGTTGGACACTTGCAGCTTCTCAATGGATTTGGACGATACCGTGGAGGCGGAACCGGTGAAGGATGACTTCTTGGCGGTACCGTAGGCAACCACCATCACCTCGTCCAACACCTCGGCGCTGGACTTCAGCACCACCCGGATGAATTTGCCTTTGACAGGTACCTCTTGGGTCTCCATACCCACATACGACACTACCAAGGTCTTGGCCTTGGCCATGTTCACGTTGCTGATGGAAAACTTTCCGTCGTAATCGGTGACAGCGCCCAAGTTCGTACCCTTCACCAATACCGACGCACCGATAATAGGCTCATCGTCGTCAGCAGAGATTACAATACCCGTAAGGGGGGGGGTAGAATTCTGCGCAATCATCACATTTAAACTCAAAAAGAAGCATGATAGTAACGTTAATAGTTTCTTTCTCATAGGTTCTCTCTTTTAATTAGTTAACAATATTATTAATTACACTAGCCTTACAAAAGGCTAAATTGGGTGCAAAGGTAGTAATATAAATTACAACTGCAAATTATGTGAAAAATATTTTTATGCGGGTTAACGATTGCACTCATACATAGTTGCCACTACTTTAGTCTTCATCACACACTTCTCTTATGTAAATCGGTGAGTATCAGTCGTCAGTCGATACTCACCGATATTTTACCCATATTGAGCACAACGGCTCCAGAGAGAGCGCGATGTGCTTTAACTTAAAGGGGTTACACTACTTGCTGCTGCCGCCCGTGTGACTGCGCGACCACGTCTTGGTAGTCACGGTCACAGCCCCATACTGCTTGGCAGAAACTGACTTACCAAGTACGGAAGCAGTGTGGGTGGTGACAACCTGCGTGCCGCTGATGCTCATGGCTGTACCTACAGGCAACACGGTGTTGAGAGCCTGCGTGCCGGTGGTTACCTTATAGCCCGAACCAGTGGTACGCACAAGCATCTCCACCAGATAGGCCAGGATCTTTTCACTCTGACCCTCCACGTCGGTACCCAACTTATAGGTGTAAGTGGCGTTGGCCACAGTCATCTCCTTGGAACCTTTCAAGTTGTCCCACTCGTCCTGGGCGAACTTGATGGCCTCCGTAGAGGTCGATGCCACTATCTTGGCGGAGCAGAACAGGGCATAGGTGGCAAACTCGTCAACCTCGATGGTGATGAGGCCACGCAAAGTATTCTTCTCCGACGATACGACATCTTTCCACTCTCCGCCCACATACTTCTTGGCAGTGACATCACTCAGCATATTGCGGTCCACATTGAACGACAGGGACAACGACCTCTTCAACTTCACATTGGGCTTGGAGCAGGAAATGTCGGAGCCAATGAGGTAGGCACCGTTGTCAGTGTCGTCGGCCCGGGTAAAGAGGAACGAGCCCTTGGTGGCAATAGCCGCGCTTTCCGTGTAGGTCGGTGTGATCACAATCTCGGCTTCCTCATCTTCGAGTGCATCCTTCGGGGCTTCCACCTTCACCTCAATCTCGGCGGCGGTGTTGTCCTTCAGCGTCTCTGTCTCGGTCTTAGCGCTGGCAGAACCGTCGGTCTTCTTCTCCAGCTTCACGCCCTCGTTGCTCAAGGTCACGTTCCACACTTGATTGTCGTTAGTGCCTACGGTCACCACGTCCGACTTCGACACCTTGCCGGTGGCAGAGGCCGACATGTTGTGATCGCCAGTCGACACATCGTCGAAGGTAAACATACCGTCGGTTCCGGTCGTGACGGTCTGGTCGTCCATAGTGACGGTGGCACCCTTGAGGGCTTCACCCGTCATAGTGGTTACCATACCGCTGATGCTGTTCTTCACTTCGACCACGGGAGGCTCTACGTACTCCGGGTCATCGTCTTTGCAGGCTGTGACACCCAGTGCGAGCGTCAAGCCGAGGAGTGCGGACACTCCATAGAATTGAATCTTTTTCATAAACAAAAGAATTAACACACTTATAAATAAATAGTTATTGTCATTAAAACAGATTTACCTGCCAACACAGACCTCCGGAGAAGTGCTTGCCGCCTTGCAACGCGCCCTGTAGGAAGAGGTGTCGCCAGAGGAGACAGTCCACGCCCACGTTCACCCCGTCGCCATCGTACTCCACGATGCCGCGCAGGTTGGGCGCAAAGGCGGGTTGGCAGGTGATGCCTCCAACCAGTCCTTCCCACTTGGCATTGTACGCGCGGCGATACTTGCGGTAGGCGGCGTGCACACCGAGGCGATAACCGCTCACATCCACATGTTTGGTAGCGGCCACGTAGTAGTTGGAGAAGTAGAGGCTGCCGTCCTCATCGCCCCTGGAGCCTATCAGGTCGTTGGCACCCACCACAACAGCGGGCCAGTACTTTCCCTCCTTCAGGGGCCGCAGTTTGACGGAGAAGTAGCGGTCCTTGGCGTTGTACTTGGGTTTCTCCCCCATCAAGGTCTTCATCAGGGTGAAGGTGTAGCCCACCTCCACCCAACTGTAGGGTACCACGGATACGCTGAAGGCCGCGGTGTTATACTTCTCGCCACCGTAGGAGAAGCCCTCGTCGGGCGTGAAGTGGCTGCTGAGGAAATATCCGCCTATGCGGGCCGTTCCCTCAGCGTTCATCTCGGCCGATGGGGCGTGGATAAGACCGGAGAGTCCCGTATAGAGCTGGGCTTGCACAGGTGACGCCGAGGCCATGAGCGCCATCAGCAGTAGTAGGGCATAACGGATAGTTTTCATTTGCGTTCCTCCTTTCCTTCCTTATATATATAGGTATAGTCGGGGTCCATCGTATCCGTGCCCCACGGTATCAGGTCGCGGTCGAACCACGAGGTGCGTTCGTTCTCCTCTGGGTCGGTGAAGTAGACGGCGTTGGCGTAAGGCTCAGCCTCCACGCTGTAGGTGAGGCGGAAGTTGCTGGCGGGTCGCACGTTGACCTTGCCCGCCGAGCGCCGGTAGGGAGGCAACATCACGATGACCTTGAAGCCGGCGTCCTTGCCACCCTTGTCGCTGTAGGCGGCGTAGAGCCCCACGCTGACGTGACGGAAGTGGCGCAGGCCCTCGCCCACCACGCCATAGTCGCCATAGATGTAACGACCGCCGCGGACGGTGATCTGTGTGTTCCACTGTCGCAGGTAGACCTCGGGACCCGCCTGGGCAGTGAGTCGGTCCATCTTGCTCATCTCCCACCCGCTAGCCATGGAACAATAACCGGTGAAGCCCAGTTGGGCAGAGAAGGCGAGCCATGGGTTGACCACGAAGAGGTTCTTCACGTCCACGCCGTAGCGTTCAGCCCCAAAGAGTCCGCCGGAGACCTTCATCTTCCAGAAGTCGCCTATCGTAAGTTGTTTGGAGAGGGACGCCATGCCGAGCCGCACCCGCTTGTAGCGGTCGCCATACTGGTTGCAGACCGGCACGAGCAGTTGCGCTGTCGCCTCCCACCGGTGGCCCATACGCCAGCGCACACCCGGTGTGAGGTTGACCAGCACATCATACACACGGTCGTTATAAAAGATGTCGCGATAGTGGAAGTCTACTCCCATGAATAGATCCAAGCTGGGGGCCACGCCACAGGCCGCACCCGACTTCTCGTGCAGCGCCAATGCCTCCGTGGCCGAACCAGAGTTGTCGGCAGGGAGAGCGGCATCCGTCGAGACGGAAGTCTGGGCCATTGTCACACAAAAGCCCCCAAAAAGATAAGATAGGAACATGAGTAGTTGCTTTCTCATAGTTTTCCTCTTTTAAATAGTTAATAATACATGACTCTCATATTTGGCAAAAGTAGTAAATAATATTTATCTCACACAAAAGTCGCTTAAACTATTTTTGCATTAATCAAAGCACTCATTTGTAATACTTTCCGGTATTCTAGTCAATATCACCAACACATTTTACCTAATGCAAAGAGTATCAATAATAAACCACAATCTCAAATTATTTCACCATTATAGACATAGATATGCACGCCATTCCTCTGTCTGGACTAGACGTCTATAAAGGGCTTGTAGTTGCTGACAACGCAGCGGTCACCAGTAAGAACTTGCTCATCTTATCATCGTTTTAGTCTGTCGGGCTACCACTACAGAAAACACAATCGGGGAAATTAGATACATAAAAACAAAAGCACGTGGAGCCAGACTTTCGCCCGTTCCACAGTTCGTAGGCCTTCGCATTGCCCTGCTTGTCGGAACGAGCGTTAGTTACGCCTTTTATCAAAATGTATGTCAGTCCCCACCCTTATACCGTCAGAGGCCTTCAGTGGGGATGGGGAATAGACTTCGCAAATATAGGCATTATCTCCAATAAATTATTCTATTTCATCAACTTTCTTCATGAATATACAAGAATTAACGTTCCGGGGTCATAAGTCGATAATAATGCGTACCTTTGCGCTCTCAACAGGAAAGGTTATGAAAAGATTGTTACTGATTACACTCTGTGCGCTGCTGTGCTGTGCGCAGAGCTCGCGGGCCGGGGAAACGGACGCGCCCAACGTTAGCGAGATTGTGAACACCATCGCCCAACGTATCAAGCTGAGCGGATATGCCCAGGCGGGGTACGACTACTATAGTGGCAAGACGGAGAGCAACCAGTTCCGCATCGCGCGGGTCATACTGATTGCCGACGCGCAGGTGAACGACCGCCTGCGGGCCCACGCACTGTACAACTTTCGGTCGGCCACACTGTTGGAACTATGGTTCAGCTACCGCGTCAACAGCCTTGTCAACGTGAAGATGGGACAGTTCAAGACACCGTTCTCCATAGAGAACCCCATGTCGCCCTCGCTACACGAGCTCATAGGCTGCGCATCGCTGGCTACCGACTACATGATACGGGGCGGCAGTGGACTGATGATGAAAGGCTGCACCGGCCGCGACATCGGACTGACCGTCTATGGCGATCTGATTAAAGGGACGCTGACTTACGACCTGGCGGTGATGAACGGCGCCGGCCGCAACAACTCGGACAACAATCAGCAGAAGGACTTCGTGGCACGGCTGAGCTGGCATCCGTGGAAGGAGCTCACCATCAGCGGCTCGGCCCTGAAGGGCACAGGCAACATCGCCGTGCGCAACGAGGGCGGAGTGATAGTGAGCGACGTGGCCGACATCGAAGGGCTGAAGAGCAACGGCAACTTCCGCCGTGACCGCTACGCCATCGGTGCAGAGCTGAAGAGCAAGCCGCTGACCATCCGTTCAGAGTATATGATAGGCAAGGACGGCCGCACCGACAGCAACGGGTTCTATGCCACCGGCACGGCAAACAACGTGGCCAAGCAGCTCGATTGGATAGTCTCCTACGACCACTTGGACATCTGGTCCGGCCGCACGGACCGCTACACCACCGGCCTCCAGTATTGGTTCTACCCCAAGTGCCGTCTGCAGCTAAGCTACAGCCTCACCCGGCAGCCCGGCGAGCAGAAGCAGCACGCCCTGCTCACGCAGATGCAGGTCCGGTTCTAGCCGAGGCAGCTATATAAGTGCGGGTCAGTGAGGACAGACACCTGTCTCCACTGACCCGCTTACACATCAAAACACCTTGTAGGGCCAAGGTCCAAATGAAGACTCTCTGTCTCCACTGCCCCGTTAGGGCAACGGGCAGAGCGTCCGTCAATGTTGTCTAAAGTTCCACTTCGAGTTGTCGCTGTTGAAATCGAACGGGGCCAAGCCCGGGGAGCAATCGCCCAGCGACACCAAGGCCAACTTCTCGTCAGTACCCGGCACTGCCTTGGGCATGATGCGATAAGTGCCATCCGTCAGTTGGTCTATGCGCCACAGCTGAGCGTCCTCGCCCGTGAAATCGGGTTTAGCTACGACGTCACACTGTGCTGTGGCCGTCAGGCATCGCGACGTGCCGGCTACACATATTTTATAATAAGGTCCGCCAAGAGACCCGCCCTTTCCAGCCGGGGTGATGGTCCACTTCTGATGAGGACGGAACATGTAGTCGTTCATCCGCACCATCACCTCACCCTTGGGCCATCCGGCTTCCACCTCCTCCAGCGTCTGAGGAGCGATCTCCTTCAATGGCATGGTCGGCTTCTTCCAGAAGGGTTCGATGTCACGCTCCAGCCGCACGAAGTCTACGACCAATTCCAAAGCATAGCCTCTGCGCTCGGACTCTATCTCGTAGGTACCACTGTGGAACTCTTCACCGGCCACGGGCCAATCGTTTCTCCAGAGCAAAGGACGAATAGCCAGTACGCTGCGTCCACCTTGGCGGAAGTCCGACTCATAGTGGAAGGACATCTTCTCCACGCCATCCTCCTCAATGAACCGTCCGAAATGTCCGGGTCCGGTCTTCAGATTGTTGGCGGCAATCACCATCTTGCCTCCGCCCTGCAGCATGTCGCGGCCCACATTGTCCAGATAGGGGCCAGTCACCTGCCGGGAGCGACCCACTACGATGTTGTAGGTAGAGTTAGGTCCGTCGCAGCAAGTGCCATGGGTACCTAAGAGGTAATACCAGCCATTGCGATAAATCAGGTCGGTAGCCTCGCAGTCGATGGCTATGTTGACAGGCTCATTGCCAGGCATCCTCTCACCGGTCGTCGGGTCGAGCTCCACCAGACGGATGAAACCGAAGTAGGTGCCATAGCTCAGCCAAAGCCGACCGGTCGTCGGGTCGAGCAAGAGACCGGCGTCGATAGCGTCACAATCCTCGTCGTCCAGTGAAGAAGCCACCACTACGGGGTCGGTATATTTGAAGTCGGGCGAGTTGGGGTTGAGCGTCTTGTTCCACATGGTCAGCACATCGCCCCGGTGACTACCACCCAATCCGCCACCCGTGGCGCTATAGGCCACCAGGTAACGATTGCCTATCTTCAACACATCGGGGGCAGCGCCACGACCGGGGCGCACGGCTCCGCTCTGCCAAGTCCAGCCATCGGCCGACCAAAGTCCACCCTCGCCGGTTCCAAAGGTATAGTATTTGCCATCGCACTCGGCAATGGTGGAGGGGTCGTGGATGAACGGCTCACCCACCTGGGCTTTCGCCTCATGAGCAGGGGCGGAGAGCAAAGCGCTCAGAGCGCTTATATATAATAAGGTATACTTCTTCATCGTTTTACTTTACTAGAATGGATATGTCGCGGACGGGGTTGCCCTGTCCGTCAATGAATCTGACGCAGAAATCACTCATGCCGGGGCCATTTATGACCGCTCCACGCAGGACGTTACGTCCCTTCTTCAGTGTGAGCTTCCGCGACACCACATCGTCGCGCACCATTCGCCGGTCGCCCTCCAGCATCACAGCCTCCTCACCATTGAGCCACCACATGGACGCACTGTTGGAGCCGACAGACAAACGTACATCCGTCATCTCCCTTGGGCTGTCGATGATGGTGACCGCCCAGAAGAGCACGCCGTAGCGAGTCTTGTCCAACGAGGTGGCGAAGCGGAAGAGCTTCACATTATAGAGTTTGCTGTCCAGCGCGTGCCATCTCAGCTTCTCCTTACCCACCTTCACGGTAGCGCCATCCTTGGGCAACGCGTCTTGTTGCCCAGGGAAGTAGTGCGCATTGAACTTCTCTTTCAGATAGGAGTCGGTAAACACCGTGTTGCCTTTGATGGGCATGGAGATGGGCTCCAGCAACAGCCAACGCTGAATGAAGCCATCCGCATCCGGCCTCATCGGTTGCTCACCGGCAGCGGCGAAATAGGGATGGATGGCCTCCGGGAGTTTCCGGCTCTGAGCATCCAAAGAGGTATGCGCCAGGAGGAATCCGCAGAGGCACAACAGCCCTGCTATGCTTTTAGTAAATCCAGTCTTCACCATAGTCGCCTCTCCCCCTATTTACTGTGAACCCTCAACACCGTCAGCGAGTTGGGCGCCAAGCTGAGTTTCACACGGTTGCCCGTCACCTTCACTTCCTCGTTCTTGGGAGAGACCTTGGTAGGTTCGTCCAGACTGTTCTCGTCGAGTTCGCTCGCAGAGGTCAGCACGATGGCATCAGCCACGGCCGACAAGCCCTCGGCGCCGTTCAGGTTGAGGGTGGTGCCGACGGCCCGGTTGCTGGCATTCACCACCTTCACGATGATGTCGCCGCTCTTCGCGTCGCGTGCGGCACTGGCGCAGATGTTCTGGCGGTTCTTGTCGGCAAGGGATACCTGCTGCACCAGCTTGCCGTCCAGATAGCCTTTCACTGAGAGTGCGGACACTTCCAGACGAACGTCATACCAGCGGCCTTCCTCTATGGAGTAGGTTATGCTCTCCGAGTCCATGCTGGTCTTCATCTCATTAATGGAGTTGGTGTAGCCACCGATGTCCCAACGCAGGCGGTTGTTGATGCCCTTCTGATGATGGAAGAATATCTGGAAACCATTCTCGCCCGCCGTCTTGCGGGCCTTCAGGGTGATGACGTACTCCTTCCAGTTATCGTCGCCCACGAAGGCCGTCACGCCTGTGGCAAAGGAGGACTGACGCAGAACGCCGTCTTTCACACTCCAGTCGCCATCGCCCACGTGCTCCCAATCGTCGATGCCCTGTGCGAAGTCATTCTGATAGAGCAGCTTGCCCTTGGGCGTTGTCACCTTCAGGTCCTTGAACTCGGCACTGTTCTTCCAGGTGCCCAGACCGATGCCACCCTTGGGAGCGTCCACGCTCATCACAGGACCACCGATGACCTCTATGGGCAGGCACTCGGTTCCTTGGTTCTCGGCGAACATCTGCTGCACGTAGTAGCTAGGCAGTCCGTACCAGCGGTGGTTGTCGTAGTTGATGAGGTTGATGGGCCAGCGTTGGTGCTTCACGTTGCAGAACAGCGGCGCGTAGGCAGCCATCTCCACCAGGTCGGAGTTGCGCTCCAAGCCGGTCATGAAGGCAGCCTCGCCGATGGCACCCCGCAGATTGCCCCGGCCAGTGTTGCTGGTGACGGCATACTCGCCGATAAACACCCGGGAGTCGCCGCGCTGGCGCTTGTCATACTTGTTGGCATTCATCACGAACCAGTCTGGGTTGTTGTAGTAGTGCTCATCCACCAGAGCCGGCGTGGGGTCGGTAGGATGCGAGCCACTCCAGTCGTTGGCCACAATCTTCATCTCGGGATAGCGGGCCCGTATGGCATTGGAGATAAGCTCGAAGTTCTTGAAGTATCCACTGCCATAGTTCTCGTTACCTATTTCTATATACTTCATGTTGAAGGGCTCGGGATGTCCGTTGCGGGCACGCGCAGCTCCCCATACACTGGTCACCGGACCATTGGCGTACTCGATGGCATCCAACGCATCCTGTATGTACTGGTCGAGCTGGTCGCTCGGGATGGTCTCCTTGTGGGACACACCGGCATTGATGCAGAACAGGGGCTCGGCTCCCAAGTCCTCCGCCAACTGCAGATACTCGTGGTAGCCCAGGCCGTGGGTAGCGTTGTAGGCCCATATATTCCATAAGGGGATGCGCGACTCCATCGGTCCGACCGTGTTCTTCCACTGATAGCGCTGGGCTATCACGTCGCCCTCCACCCAACAGCCGCCGGGGAAGCGGAAGAAGGTAGGATGCAACCGGTCGAGCGCCTTGCCCAGGTCGGGGCGTACGCCGCTCTTGCCCCACCGCGTCTGAGGCATGAGGCTTACCATATCCATGCAGAGGTCGCCCCGTCCATCACCCGTGAGCAGCAGTCGGGCTTTGTGGCTTGTGCCGGAAGGGGTGAGTGTCAGCCGGTCATATTTCCATACGTTGGTCACTGCCGGCAGGGCTGCCTCGGCCAGCGTCCGGTTGTTCTCGTCCACCAGCATCACCTTCAGACTGCCCTCGTAAGGGCGGGAGTCGGGCGTGCGCAGGGCCACGCTGAAGTCATAGCGTTCACCTTGCTGGAGGTTCACTCCCCAATAGCCTTCGTTGCCTACCTCGAAGCTGCCGTCAGCCGACACCAGCAGGAACTGGCGGTTCACAGGATTCAACGGTGGCATCGGCTCCTTCGGGTTCTGCAGGTCGGCCTTCGTCACCGCCGCTGTGCCCCGGGCGGATGCGAACGTCCAGTAGCAGAGTGTGTCGGCGTCCTCAAACGAGAGGTTTCGCACCTGCTCGGGATAGAGTCCGCCGTCCACGGAGAGGTTGATGTCTTCGAGGAATATACCGAATAGTGTAGGAGATATGGCGTGAGTCGGGTGATTCACGTCCACGTTGATAGTCGCTTTTTGCGCCATGCCCATCGCCGGTTGCAATGCCATCAGCAATGAGGCCCATAATAGTTTACCGTTCATTATTGTTTAGATTAAGGGTTATAAGAGGCCGGCGTTCTCTCCCGGTAGTTCAAGTCCACCGCCTCCTCGTTATGGTTATTACTTGGCGACAAAAATAGTCGATTGCATCGGAAGGCTCTCCTTCCCGATGTTTCAAATCCTTTGGTATATCGTTCAATATCGCCGCGGAGGCCTACAGACCCGCTATTGCGAAGTAGTGTTGAAGGTTAGTTCGAGGAGAAACAATCTGGATTAAGCAGTTGGTATCTAGCACCAATCGGTCCATGGTTACTTCAATTGGTGTAAATCCATCTCGTTGATTTCATCCAACCGCTTCTGGTCGAGCACGCCGGAGTCCCATAACTCGTCCAAGGCCTCATCCATTTTCTGGGAGTAGTAAGAGAAGAGTAAGTCCTTTAGTTCATCCAAACCTTTTTGCGAACTATCCACTTGAAACATTCGCAAAAGATGTACTTGAACCGGATTCAATGTTGTTGTTGCCATAATTGTATTCCTCCTAAACTTTTAAATTCCATATCGCAATTGAGTTATATGGCAAAGGTACAACGTTTTAGCGTACCGCGCAAGCCTTCCTGTGAAAGATTATAATCCTACTTTATAATATTTCTACTTTATAACTATCTTCGGAAGTCACTACATAACCACACTTACCACTTGTCTCAACCGATTCGCTAAGCAGGCTAATACCAGCCTGCTAATCCATCAAGTCACGGATTTCCTTATCGACTAACCCAGTTGCAGAGGCAATCTGTTGAACGTCCATTCCCATTTCTATCATCTTTCGAGCGATATTGAGTCTTTCCTTCACTTGTCCTTCGGCTAGTCCTTGGGCACGGCCTTGCTCCAGGCCTTGCTCCAGACCTTGCTCCAAAGCGGTATCGAGGGAGTTCTTCAGGTCGCGATATACTTTCACAC
>CAVFUK010000122.1:0-8094 GCA_963625535.1 Anaerovoracaceae bacterium
GTCCATCACCCGCGACATCTGGAAGTACGACACGCAGAGCGGCACGCACACCCAGCTGACCTATAGGGCAGGGGAGGACCGCAACCCCGTGGCCTCGCCCGATGGCAACACCCTCTACATCCTCAGCGAGCGCGGCGGTAGCATGAACGTCTTTGCCCTGCAACTCTCCGCTCCGGAGAACGCGAAGGCGGTGACTAACTTCAAGACTCATCCCGTGCGCTTCCTTTCGGCGGACAACAAGGGAACCCTCTGCTACACCTACGACGGCGAGATCTACACCCAAGCCCAGGGCGCATCACCCAAGAAGGTGAAGATAAACCTGGTGTGCGACGACGAGGAGCAAATCAACCAACTGACGGTCAGCAGCACACCCGACGCATCCGTCTCGCCGGACGGCAAACAGATAGCCTTTATTACCCGTGGTGAGGTGTTCGTCACCTCCGTGGAGTACGGCACCACCAAACAAATCACCCACACGGCGGCAACCGAGCGTTGCGTGTCGTTCGGCAGCGATAACAAAACCTTGGTCTACGCCAGCGAACGCACCGGCCTGTGGCAGCTCTACAAAGCCACCATCGCCCGCAAGGAAGAGCTGAACTTCCCCAACGCGACGCTGATAGAGGAGACTCCGTTGCTGGCATCGAAGAGTGTGGAGCGCACCAATCCGCAGTTCTCGCCCGACGGCAAGGAGCTGGCCTTCGTGGAAGACCGCAGCCGCCTGATGGTGATGAACATGGAGAGCAAGAAGGTGCGTCAGATAACTGACGGATCGGCCCTGTTCGATACCAACGGCAACTTCACTTACCGCTGGTCGCCGGATAGCAAGTGGTTCACGCTGGAGTATACACCCAACCACCACGACCCCTACTACGATATTGGCCTGGTGAGCGCCAAGGGAGGCGAGGCCATCATCAACCTGACCAACAGCGGCTACATGAGCGGCAACCCCCGCTTCGTGATGGACGGCAACGCCATCCTCTTCGAGACCGAGCGCTACGGTATGCGCAGCCATGCCTCGTGGGGCTCGCTGAACGACTACATGCTGGTGTTCCTCAACGGCAAAGCCTATGATGAATATCGCATGAGCAAGGAGGACCTGGAGCTGCAGAAGGAGATGGAGGCCGAGAAGAAGAAGGCTGAAGAGGCTGACAAGGACAAGAAGAAAGATGCCAAGGCCGACAAAGCTGACAAAGGCGACAAGAAGAAAGACTCCAAGGATAAAGACAAGGACGCCGTGAAGGACATTGTTGTGGAGGTGGACGGACTGGAGGACCGCATCGTGCGACTGACTCCCAACTCCTCGGACCTGGGCGATGCCATCATCACCAAGGACGGTGCTACCTTATTCTATATCTCCACCTTCGAGGGAGAGGAGAACCTGTGGAAACTGGACGTGAAGAAACGCGTCCCTGAGCTGGCACAGAAAGGCTTCGGCTACGCAGCCTTTGACATGGACGCCAAGGGCAACCTCTTCGCCTATGGTGCTAGCCTGCGCAAGGTGGACAGCAAATCGGGTGCGGGAACACCCGTGAAGGTGAGCGGCACCTTCAAAATCAATGCCGCCGAGGAGCGCGAGGCTATGTACAACCACGTCTGCCTGCAGATAGAGAAACGCTTCTATCGCACCGACCTCCATGGGGTGGACTGGAAAGGCCTGACCGCGCACTACCGCAAATTCCTGCCCCACATCAACAACAACGACGACTTTGCCGAGATGCTGAGCGAACTGTTGGGCGAACTGAATGTGTCGCACACGGGAGCCGGCTATCGTCCGAACGCCCGCAAGGAGACGACCGCCTCACTGGGCCTGTTCTACGACTGGAACTACACCGGCAAGGGACTGCGTGTGGACGAGGTGATAGAGAAAGGCCCCTTCAGCAACAAGCAGTCGAAGGTGAAGGCAGGCGTGATCATCGAGAAGATTGACGGCACCGAGCTGACCGCCGACGTGGACTACACCACCCTGCTCAACGGCAAGGCCGGACAGAAGGTGCTGGTGTCGCTCTACAATCCCGACACCAAGGAACGCTGGGACGAGGTGGTGAAACCCACCACACCGAACGACATCTCCACACTGCTCTATCACCGTTGGGTGAAACAGCGTGCGGCCGACGTGGCCAAGTGGTCGGGCGGCCGGCTGGGCTATGTCCACATCGAGTCGATGGACGATGAGAGTTTCCGCACCATATACTCCGACCTGCTGGGTAAGTACAACAGCTGCGAGGGCATCGTCATCGACACCCGCTTCAACGGAGGCGGCCGTCTGCACGAGGACATCGAAGTGCTCTTCAGCGGCAAGAAGTACCTCACCCAGGTGGTGCGTGGCCGCGAGTCGTGCGACATGCCGAGCCGTCGGTGGAACAAACCCTCCATCATGGTTATGTGCGAGGCCAACTACTCCAACGCTCACGGCACGCCGTGGGTGTATCGCCACACAGGCATCGGCAAGTTGGTAGGTATGCCCGTCCCGGGTACCATGACCAGTGTCAACTGGGAAACCCTGCAGGACCGCTCACTCTACTTCGGTACCCCCATCATCGGTTACCGCCTGCCGGACGGCAGCTATCTGGAGAACACTCAGCTGGAGCCCGACATCAAGATAGCTAACTCGCCCGAGGGAATCGTGAAGGGCGAAGACGCGCAACTGCACATGGCCGTGGAGGAGTTGCTCCGCGAGCTGGATGCGAAGTAAAGCTCAGACCCCGTTTGGAGGCAGCTGTTCCTGCACCTGCCGCCCCGGTCGTCGAGGCCACATACCTATAACAAACAAGAATCCCCTTGCTCGAGTACGATGCTCAAGCAAGGGGATTCTCACCTTATATTAATAATGTATAGGGGTTACATGCGTTCCGGCACCTCGATGCCCAGCAGACCCATGCCTGTGCGGACAATCTTCGCCACGTTTTGTGAGAGGGCCAAGCGGAATACCTTCAGGTCGGCATTCTCCTCGCGCAGGATGCTGAAGTCGTGGTAGAACTGGTTGTACTCCTTCACCAGGTCGTAGCAGTAGTTGGCTATCACCGAAGGGCTGTAGTCGTCGCCTGCCTGCTTCACGATGCCCTTGAAGTCGGAGAGCATCTGGATGAGGTTCTCCTCCTTGGCAGAGAGCTGCAGGTTGTGCGGCAGTGTCTCCGGCACGGTGATGCCCATGTCGGCAGCCTTGCGCAGCACCGAGCGGATGCGGGCGTAGGTGTACTGTATGAAGGGTCCCGTGTTGCCGTTGAAGTCAATAGACTCCTTCGGGTTGAAGGTCATGTTCTTGCGGGCGTCCACCTTCAGGATGAAATACTTCAGTGCGCCCAGTCCCACGATGCGGGCTATGTTGTCAGCCTCCTCCTGGCTGATGTTGTCCAGTTTGCCCAGCTCGGCCGAGGTCTCGCGGGCGGTTTTTATCATCTCCGCAATCAGGTCGTCGGCGTCCACCACCGTACCTTCGCGGCTCTTCATCTTACCTTCGGGCAGTTCCACCATACCGTAGGAGAAGTGCACCAGGCTCTTTCCCCACTCGAATCCCAACTTGTCGAGCAGGATGGAGAGCACTTGGAAGTGGTAGTTCTGCTCGTTGCCTACGACGTAGATCATCTTGTCGATGGGGAAGTCCTGGAAGCGCAGTTTGGCCGTGCCGATGTCCTGTGTCATGTAGACCGAGGTGCCGTCCGAGCGGAGCAGCAGCTTCTGGTCCAGACCTTCGGGTGTGAGGTCTGCCCACACCGAGCCGTCCTCCTTGCGGTAGAAGAACCCTTTCTCCAGTCCCTCCATCACCTTCTCCTTGCCTTCGAGGTAGGTCTCCGACTCATAATATATCTTGTCGAAGCTCACGCCCAGGCTCTTGTAGGTCTCGTCGAACCCGGCGTACACCCAGTCGTTCATCTTCTTCCACAGGGCGCGCACCTCGGGATCGTTGGCCTCCCACTTCACCAACATCTCGCGGGCCTCGTTCATCAGGGGCGATTCCTTCTCGGCTTTCGCCTTGGCATCCTCCTCGCTCATGCCCTCTTGCTGGTACTTTGCCATCAGTGTCTTCACCTCGTCCTTGAAGTGCTTGTCGAAGGCCACGTAGTAGTCGCCTATCAGGTGGTCGCCCTTCTTGCCGGACGACTCCGGAGTCTCTCCATTGCCATACTTCAGCCATGCCAGCATCGACTTGCAGATGTGTATGCCGCGGTCGTTCACGATGTTGGTCTTCACCACCCGGTTGCCGTTGGCGGCGATGATGTTCGCCAGCGCGTTACCCAGCAGGTTGTTGCGCACGTGACCCAGGTGCAGCGGTTTGTTGGTGTTAGGCGACGAGTATTCAATCATCACCAGCGGCGAGACGTCCGTCGCCTGCTGTATGCCGTAGGCCGGGTCGGCCTGTATGTCGTTGAGCATGTCCACCCAGCAGTCCGCGGAGATGGTGAGGTTGAGGAACCCCTTGATGACGTTGAAGGCTGCCACTGCCGGCTCGTTGGCCTTCAGGTAGTCGCCTATCTCCTGTGCGGTCTGTTCGGGCGACTTGCGCGAGATGCGCAAGAAGGGGAACACCACCAGGGTGAGGTGTCCTTCGAACTCTTTCTTAGTCTTCTGTAACTGTATCTGTGAGGCAGCCACCGTCTGTCCGTAGAGCGCCTGGATGCCTTGAATCACCGAATCGGTAATCTTCTGTTCTATCTTCATACTGTCTACTTGCTTGATTTTGTGCGCAAAATTAGGTAAAATATGGCATATATACGAAAAAAGAGATATTCATTCGAATATCTCTTTCCGTCGAGTATCTCTTTCTAAGATCTTATTTGATAGCGTCAGCCAACTCTGCGCCAGCTTTGAACTTGGCTACTTTCTTAGCAGGGATAGTGATAGCGGCCTTTGTTGCAGGGTTCACACCTGTTCTCTCGCCTCTCTCTGCTACAGAGAATGTTCCGAAACCAATGAGGGAAACTTTGTCACCCTCTTTAAGAGCTTTAGAAACTGTGCTTACGAAAGCGTCCAGAGCCTTCTTGCAATCAGCTTTGCTCAAGCCTGACTCTTCAGTCATTGCGTTAATGAGATCTGCCTTATTCATAACGTAAAGAATTAGTAAAATATTGAGTTTAATAATATAAGTCCCAGATTTTAGTTCACAAAAATATGCATAACAATCCACAGTACAAATATTCTGGGAGAAAAATTCATCCAAAGGACGTAAAAAACTCTAAGAAGAGGTCCAATGGTACCCTATAACAGAAAATATTCGTAATTTTGCGGTCTAAATTTAGGATTATGAGCATACCTCCTGTTACCAAACATATCATCATTATCAACGTCATCGTCTTCCTCGCCACCTTGGCGGGCGGGCGGTTGGGCATTGACTTGACAGAGTGGATGGGTCTGCACTTCTTCATGGCGTCCGACTTCAAGCTCTATCAGTTGTTCACCTACATGTTTATGCACGGCGGGTTCGAACACCTCTTCTTCAACATGTTCGCCGTGTGGATGTTTGGCCAGGTGTTTGAGCAGGTGTGGGGCCCGCGCCGTTACCTCTTCTTCTACGTGGCCTGCGGTCTGGGTGCCGGATTGACGCAGGAGGTGGTGCAGTTCATCCAGTACGAGACGGTGCTGTCCAACTATCAGTTTGTGAACATGGGCGCCTACAGCATCCCCATGAGCCAGTACCTCAACCTGATGACCACCGTCGGTGCCTCGGGCGCTGTCTATGCCATCCTGCTGGCTTACGGCATGACCTTCCCCAATCAACCTGTCTACATCTACTTCCTGCTGCCTATGAAGGCGAAATATTTCGTACTTATATATATAGGAATAGAACTGTTCCTCGGAGTGTGGCAGAAGGGAGACGGCATAGCGCACTTCGCTCACTTGGGTGGAATGCTCTTCGCTTTCCTTATAATAATGTATTGGCGTAAAAAGTATGGGAACACAGGGTGGCGTTATTAGTCGGCTGAGGCAGCGCTTCGCCGAGGCGCAGATGCCGCAGCGCTTCATCTATGTGAACGTAGCGCTGTTTCTGCTCGTGTGGCTGGTGATGGTCGTGCTGACGCTGTTCAACGTCGACGGCAGCGCCGTGCAGCGATGGCTCGAGTTGCCTGCCTGGCCTGTCAGTTTCCTGCGCCAACCCTGGAGCATCGTCACCTACATGTTCATGCACGCCGATGTGCTCCATCTGCTCTTCAACATGCTGTGGCTCTACTGGTTTGGCCGCCTCTTCCTCTACCTCTTCTCGGAGCGCCACTTCTGTGGACTCTATTTCTTCGGTGGATTGTGTGGCGGAGCGCTCTACATGCTCTTCTACAACATCTTCCCTTACTTCAGCGGCACTGTGCAGGTGGCTCATCTGTTGGGCGCTTCGGCTTCGGTGTTGGCCATCACGGTGGCTACGGCCGTGCGCGAGCCCGAGTTCCGCGTGCGTCTGTTCCTTTTCGGGGAGATACGGCTGAAGTATCTTGCCATCGTCATGGTGGCGATGGACCTGCTGCTCATGACCTCCAGCAATGCCGGCGGACACATAGCGCACCTCGGTGGTGCACTCAGCGGATGGTGGTTCGCCGTGGCCTTGCGCAAGGGACACGACATCACCGCCTGGATAAACCGCGTCATCGATGTCGTGGTCGATTGCTTCGCCGCCCTGGGTAAACCACGCTCGCGCAAGCCGAAGATGAAAGTGACCTATCATTTCAAGGAAAACAGCACGAACAGAAACACTTCACAATCTTCCACGCGGAACGATGAGATAGACCGCATACTCGATAAGCTGAAGCAGTCCGGCTACAGCAGTCTGACCGACGAGGAGAAGAAGAGCTTGTTCGATGCAAGCAAAAGGAGTTAAACTATGAGAATCGTACGGAATATCGTAAAGTCCCTCGTGGCGGTGGTGAACATACTCTGTGTGCTCGCCATGCTGTTCTGCGCCTATTGCCCCTACATCAACCCGCAGACGCATCCCGCCCTCTCGTGTTGCGGGCTGGCATTCCCCATTGCCCTGGGGGTGAACCTGCTGTTCATCCTCTTCTGGCTGTTGTTTGGCCGGAAGCTGACCCTAATCCCCATCGTGGGCATGCTCTGCTGCGCCCATGCCGTGTGGACCACCTGTCCGCTCAACCTTCTGCAGGGTGACGTGCCCGAGGAACATCTGAAGATACTCTCGTACAACGTGATGGCATTCGACGACAACAAGCCCCACACGGAGGAAGAACCCAACCCCGTGCTGGCCTATCTGCAGAAGAGCAATGCCGACATCATCTGTCTGCAGGAGTACATCACCGGCGCCAACCTGAAGAAGAAACAGATAGACGAAGCCCTGAAGGACTACAAATACAGCCACTTCCACCGCATCGCCGGTGGACTCAACGGGTTGGGCTGCTACTCGCGCTACCCCATAATCTCCGCCACACCGGTGGACTATCCGAGCAGAGCCAACGGCAGCATCGTTTACAAGATAAGGGTGGGGAAGGACACCCTCACGGTCATCAACAACCATCTGGAGTCGAACCGACTGACGACCAGCGACCGCAGTTCCTATCAGAAGATTATCGAAGAGCCCGAGACCGAGCGGGTGAAGGTGGACTCGCGTAAGCTGATACACAAACTGCAGGAGACGGTCCCCCTGCGCGCTGTGCAGGCCGACACCATCGCCCGGCTGATAGAGCGGCAGGGCGCGCACAACCTGGTGGTCTGCGGCGACTTCAACACCTCCGCCATTTCCTATGCCCATCGGGTCATCTCCAAGCGTTTGACCGATGCCTTCACCCAGTCGGGTCAAGGCTTGGGCATCTCCTACCACAAGAACTATTTCCTGTTCCGCATCGACCACTTGCTTGTCAGCCCCGACCTGAAGACCAGTCGATGCACCGTGGATGTGTCCATAAAAGACTCCGACCACTACCCGATTTGGTGCTATATCTACCCTAAAAGGGTGCATTGACACTACTTTTCCGCTCCTTTTTGCAAAAATAGAACCTATAAAACGGCACATAAAGAAAAAAGAATTATATTTGCAACCTTGTAAACTAGAATACAAATAAATTAAATAAAACAAATAACAAAGTAACATGCAAAACAAAGGATTCATCAAGGTTATTGCGGTACTACTCACGATAGTCTGTGTGTTCTACCTCTCCTTCT
>CAVFUK010000123.1:0-35633 GCA_963625535.1 Anaerovoracaceae bacterium
TCCATCCGCTCATCTATGCCTACGGCGAGAGTAACTTCGCCATCACGGGCGAAGGCACCATCGATGCCCAAGGCAGCAACGAGACCTGGTGGCCCATGTGCGGCGACAGCAAACGCTACGGCTGGAAGGAGGGGATGACCTCCCAGCGCAATGGAGGCCGTGCCAAACTGCTGGCTTACGCCGAGACCTTCGCCCCGATAGACAAACGCCAGATGACCATCGACGACGGACTTCGCCCACAGATGGTGAACTTCGTCCGCTGTAACCAGGTGCTGCTCGAAGGTGTTACCCTGCGCAACTCCCCCTTCTGGTGCATTCATCCCCTCTTCTGCGAGAACCTGACGGTGCGCGACGTGAAGGTCATCAACCACGGACCGAACGGCGATGGTTGCGACCCCGAGTCGTGCAAGAATGTCTTAATTGAAAACTGTTTATTTGAAACCGGCGACGACTGCATAGCCATCAAGAGCGGACGCAATGCCGACGGACGCAAATGGAACATCCCCAGCGAGAACATCATCGTACGCAACTGCACGATGAAGGACGGACACGGCGGTGTGGTGATAGGTAGTGAGATAGCCGGAGGCTTCCGCAACCTCTTCGTGGAGAACTGCCGGATGGACAGCCCCAACCTGGAGCGCGTCATCCGCATCAAGACCAACAACTGTCGTGGCGGTGTGATAGAGAACATCTACGTGCGCAACGTGGAGGTGGGGCAGTGCCGCGAGGCGGTGCTCAAGATAAACCTCGTGTACGAGAGCCGCGAACAGTGCGACCGCAGCTTCCCGCCCTTCGTGCGCAACGTGTTCCTCGACAACGTCACCAGCCAGAAGAGTCGCTACGGTGTGCTGATAACCGGCTACGACGACCGCTACAATGTGGAGAACATCCACGTGAGCAACTGCAGCTTCAACAATGTGGAGAAAGACCCGGGCGTGTCGGTGGTAGGAGCCAAGGACGTGCACTACGACAACCTGAAGATAAACGGGAAGAAGGTTAAGTAAAGAATCGATAGTCCCTTCGTGGGGTTCTGTGCCAGAGCGGCAGAAACGGCAAATGATGTTGTTTCTGCCGCTCGGCTTCTTATTTCCGTGAGATGCCGAGTTGTTGCAAATGAGCGAAATCTCTACATTATTTGTGGATTTAACGTAAAAAATACTTGCATGCTATAATAAATCCTTAACTTTGCTCCATTCTATCCGAGGGAAGGTTTGGGGGAGCCTCTGCCACTGAGCTATTTTTCTCCCTAGTTAGGAAAATATATCTCCCTAGTTAGGAAAAAAGATTTCTCTGGTTAGAAAAATAAATGAGGTCAAATAACATGATTGAATAGAGAGAATGAACAAGAGTAAAAAACTAACATTGAAACAAGTGTTATTAAGTATGAAGAGTAAGATTATGCAGGTAGGTTTCTGCTTGACGGTGCTGCTCCTGTCGTTGCCTCAGGACGTTGGGGCAAAGGTCACAGAGCGGACAAGTAAGCAAGTAACCGTTGAAGGGCAGTTGTCAGCGGCACAGGATGACAACACGCCTCAACGCAAAAAGGGTGAAGTGGTCTACAGCGGCCGAGTAGTGGATGCCAACGGCGATGCCGTGATTGGCGGTACGGTGGTGCTGCCCGGCAGTGGCAAGGGCGTATCTACTGACGTGGACGGACACTTCAGCCTCTCATTACCCAAGAGCGATCGCACGACGTTGCAGTTTTCGTACGTAGGTATGAAAACGGTCACGCTCAACTTTAATGGTCAGACCGACCACACGAATATCCAAGTCGTACTGGAAGACGACAACCAACTCTCCGAAGTGATTGTCAACGGTGTCTACACCCGCAAGGCAGAGAGCTTCACCGGTTCGGCTACCACCGTATCTGGCAAGGACCTGCGCCGCGTGAGCAACCAAAACCTACTCCAAAGTCTGAAGAGCCTCGACCCCACGGTCTACATCGCCGATAACCTGACGATGGGTTCCGACCCGAACTCCACACCGACCATCTCGATGCGCGGTACCTCCAGCTTCCCGGCAGAGACCTCCTCGCTGAAGAGCAGCTACCAGAACCAACCCAACGAGCCGCTCTTCATCCTCGACGGATTTGAGACCTCGGCAGAGCGTGTGAAGGACCTCGACATGAACCGCGTGGAGAGCGTCACCATCCTGAAGGATGCCTCGGCAAAGGCCCTCTACGGTAGCAAGGCTGCCAACGGTGTCATCGTCATCGAGACCAAACGCCTGGCAGGTACCGAGGCACGCATCTCCTACAACGGTAGCCTCGACCTGGAGATGCCCGACCTCACCAGCTACGACATGACCAATGCCCTGGAGAAGCTGCAGGTGGAGCGCAACGAGGGAATCTACGACATCAACTCTGCCTACTACAACGGTGGCTCCGCTACCCAACAGCAGACGCTGACCGAGCTCTATAACCAACGCTACAAACTGGCTCTCGAGGGTCTCGACACCGACTGGATGGCTAAACCTCTGCGCACCGGCGTGGGACAGAAGCACAACATCAACATCGAACTGGGCGATGCACGCAACCTGCGCGGGGTGCTCAACTTCACCTACAACGATGTGGCAGGTGTGATGAAAGGCTCCGACCGCCGCAACATCTCCGGTGACGTGAGCCTCTCGTATCGTCGCAAGAACCTTCTGTTCAAGAATATCCTGAGCGTCATCTCCAACAAGAGCACCGACTCTCCCTACGGAACCTTCTCGGACTACGTGAAGATGAACCCCTATTGGCAGGCAGAAGACGCCAACGGCAATGTGCTCCGCTGGGCGGAGGTGAGCAACAGCAACCTCTCCTATGGCGGCAATGCCGTAGCCAACCCGCTCTACGACGCTACCATCGGCACCAGCCTCGAGTCGTCGTACACCGAGTTCACCAATAACTTCTACGCCGAGTGGACCATCAACCCCGACCTGAAGGCTACGGTCCGCTTGGGTGCCGAGCAGAAACGCAACGATGTGGACCAGTACTATCCGGCCAACCACTCGCGCTTTGCCTCCTACACCAAGGGCACATCTGCATGGGACCGCCGCGGACTCTATATCATGGAGAACGGCAAGCAGACCCAGCTGAGCGGTGACTTGAACGTGAACTACAACCACGCCTTCGGCAAACACCACGTCTTCGGCAACGCCGGATACTTCGTTTCCGAGACCAAATACCAAGCCTACCAACATCAGGCTGAGGGCTTCAGCAACGAGACCGCAGCGGACATCACCTTCGCCCACCAGTATGCCGAGGGTACCACACCGACAGGCTACGCTTCGGTGAACCGCGAGATGAGTTTCCTGTTGGCAGCCTCGTACGACTACGACAACCGCTTCCTCGTTGACCTGACCGGACGCGAGAGCGCCTCGTCGCTCTACGGAGCCGACAAACGTTGGGCCGACAGCTGGTCAGCCGGTCTGGGATGGAACGTGCACAACGAACCTTGGATGAAGAACGCCGAGTGGCTGAAACTCTTCAAGATCCGTGGTAGCATAGGTCTCACCGGTAACCAAAACTTCAGCACCAACGAGGCCATCGCTACCTATAGTTATTATACAGGTGCCACCTACGAAGGTCTGACGGGCGCTTACCTCAGCCGAATGCCGAACTCCGGCTTGATGTGGGAACAGAAGAAAGACTACAACGTCGGCTTCGACTTCCGTGCCTTCGGCCTCTCCCTCTCGTTCGACCTCTATAAGGCCGACACCAAGAACATGCTTACCAACGTGAGCATCCCCACCTCTACCGGATTCAGCACCGTGAAGGACAACCTCGGACTGGTGCGCAACTCCGGTGTGGAAATCAAGGCCAACTACACTCCGTGGCAGGGTCGCGACGGCTTCGTCTCCATCTACGGATCGTTCGTCTACACGAAGAACCGCATCATCAGTCTCTCGCAGAGCATGCGCGAGTATAACGACCGCATGCTGGCGCAGGCAGAGGACGAGGGTCAGACCTCTCCCGTGCTGATGTATCAGGACGGACTCTCCATGAATACCATCTGGGCAGTGCCTTCCGCAGGCATCGACCCGCAGACCGGTGAGGAAATCTACATCAAGAAGAACGGAACCTACACCTACGACTACGACTCGTCCGACATGGTGGCCGCTGGCGACGCTACACCGAAGTATCGTGGCAATATCGGTTTCAGTGCCGAGTACAAAGGCTTCGGACTGACCGCCACCTGCACCTACTTGGCAGGCGGACAGATGTACAACTCCACCCTCGTGGACCGTGTGGAGGATGCTGACATGACCTACAACGTAGACCGCCGCGTGCTCACAGGCCGTTGGAAGACTCCGGGCGATGTGACGCAGTACAAGGGCTACAGCGCCAAGACCACCACACGGGCAACCACCCGCTTCGTGCAGGACCGCAACGAACTCTCCATCTCGTCCATCAGCGCCTACTACGAGTTCCCCGAGTCCATCTACGCGAAGCTCTACATGCAACGTCTGCGTCTGTCGGTCTATCTCAACGACGTGGCTACCTTCTCCTCCATCAAGGTGGAGCGCGGTACCAGCTACCCGTTTGCCCGCACGCTCTCGTTCGCATTATCCGCAACATTCTAACGCTTAAACAAGAAAGAAACTTATGAAATTATATAAAGCATTATCCATAGCGCTGGCAGGCACCCTGCTCCTCTCCAGTTGCAGCGACTGGTTCGACGTGACCTCCAGCAACGAGATTCGCGAGGAGGACCACTACAGCAAGGACTCGGGTTTCAAGCAGACCCTGACGGGATGCTACCTGACCATGAGTGAAGAGAATCTCTATGGCATGAACCTCTCGTGGTTCGTGCCCGACCTGATAGCCAACCAGACACGTCTCTACAGTGGCTCGTCCAGCAGTGCGCTGGCAAGCGACTTCCAGTCCCACAATTACAACACCACCCGCAGTAAGACCGTGGTGGAGAACATCTGGGCCTCTGGCTACAACGTCATCGTCAATGCCAACGAGGCCTTGGCCGTCATCGACGAGAAGAAAGCCGAGCTGGACGACATCAACTACCACGTGATAAAGGGCGAACTGCTGGCCGTGCGTGCCTTCATGCACTTCCAACTGCTGCGCCTCTACGGCTTCGGTGACTTGACGCGACTGTCCACAGTGTTGGAAACATACCCTACCATTCCCTATGTGACTACGGTCGACAAAAACATCGCCCCTCAGGTGACTTACCCGGAGTTCTTCAACGACTTGGTGAAAGACCTGAACGCCTCGCTGGAGTTGCTCAAAGACTATGACCCTGTCTGCGGTAAACACGATGTGGCCTACTACGAGAATGTGAACGACGATGGCTTCTACGCCACCCGCAACAACCGCCTCAACTACTATGCTGTGGAGGCTCTGTTGGCACAGGTCTACATGTGGGAAGGCAGTTCGTCGAGCCTCTCCTCGGCCCTCACCCTCTGCAACGACATCATCGGTGCCTTGGGCGACGGCGTGAGCATCCGCTTCGACAACAGCAACACCTTCATCGTGAACCTCTCCACACCGGCTACGCTCAACCGCGCCAACGCCAGTCTGATCAACGAGGCCCTCTTCGCCATAAGCGTGAACGACCTCGACACCAAGATGCAGGGCTACATCAACCCCTCGTATGCCGACACCGACTACAATGCCATCTACCTTACCGAGTCGCAGATGAAGGACATCTACGACGATGCGGCCACACCGGACGAGGACGAGTCGACCATCGATGTGCGTGCTACCGTGCTGCTCTCGCAGAACCTCAGCGCATCCGAGCAAGGCTATGTGCCCTTGAAGCTCTATCAGCGCAACCTGACCAACAGTTTCTATGCCAACCGGGTGCCCGTCATCCGTCTGCCGGAGGTCTACTACATGGCTGCCGAGTGCTACGCCAAGCAGGGCAATGCTGAGAAGGCTATGAGTCTGGTCAACACTATCCGCGAGAACCGCGCACTATATATGCCGCTGACGGACCTCACGGCCGACGAGGTGATTACCGAGATTGGCAAGGAGTACCGCAAGGAGTTCTTGGGCGAGGGAGAGATTTTCTACTACTACAAACGTACGGGAGCCACCTCTATCCCCAACTACGACAGCATGAACGAATTCGGCTACATATTGCCTTATCCCGACGATGAGACAGCGGCTGGACGTCGTCAATACCTAGTGGACTAAACAGTAGACAAACCATTAAAATGAAGTTGATTATGAAAAAGATAATAGGCATATTTGCATTGGGTGCCCTCTTTGCTCTCACCGCGTGCGACAAGGACGACATCGACATATACGCTGAGGACAAAGCTGCCGTGCGCTTTCTCGCCTCTTCGCTCAGCCAGAGTGAGAACGCGATGGGTGGCAACTCCTACTCGGCTTCCGACGAGGCGGTGTTCGAGAGTTACTCGTTCATCGAAAACTCTTTCGCGAGTTCGTATGAATACTCCATCCCCTTGGCCCTGATAGGCAAGACGGTGGACTACGACCGCCAGGTGAGCTACGTGATAGAGGAGACCTCCACCGCCCCCGAAGGCAGTTACGAGGTAACCGAGGCCGTCATCCCCGCCGGCGAGAAGTACGGATACATCAAAGTGAACCTCAAGAACACGGAGGAGCTGAGTACCGAAACCTACGAGCTCTGGATTTCGCTGAGGGGTAACGACCAGTTGGCCGAAGGACCGGACGAATACGTCTGGGCGCACCTCTCGTGGAACAGCCAGATTCCCGAACCGCCACACAACTACCTTAAACGTACGTACAACATGCTCGTCAAGGGTATGTCCAGCTTTATATCCACGAGTCTTGCTTGCTACAGCCCCAATGCCTTGCGCGCCATCGTAGCTGCCACGGGATGGAACGACTGGGACGACTACAGTGTACACGGCTACAAGTATAATTCAGCCTCGTACAAGAGCTACAAGTACCTGCCGCGTTACAACATGATTTATAGCGACAACTCCTACAAAGCCTATGCGGCCATGCTGAAGGATTGGCTGAAGCAGTATGAGGAGGAGCACGGCACACCCTTGCTCCACGATGCGGGAAATCTGAAAGGTCAGCCTGTGGAGGCCCGCGAGTACTAATTCATAAAAACAGAGAACAATGAAAAAGAATAGCATACTTTCATTATTTATGGTGGCTTCCCTCTTGTCGCTGACCTCATGCTACGACGACGAGAGCACGCTTGCCACACGCACATTGCCCGATGTCGCCATCTCCACTGCGGATGAGGCGACCACCTTCTATGTGGGCTACCTCGAAGACTTGAACATCACTCCCTCGGTGACACGCAGCGATGGTGACAACGAGGATGGACTCTCTTACTTGTGGGAGATAACCGAAGAGCCCAAAGACAACGATCCCGAGTGGATTACCTTGGGCGAGGAGCGCGACCTCCACGCGACCATCACCAACGACATCTCCACGCAGCCTTACTACCTGCGCTTGACGGTCACCGACACGAAGAATAGCGACCTGCAATACACCAAACTGTGGAAGGTGGTTGTGCAGAGCGCCTTCCTCGACGGCATCGTGGTGTCCGACACGAGGGACGACAAGACCTCCGACCTCAACCTCATCATGAGCAAGAACCTGACGGTGAACTATGGTGACAAGGCCGACAAGGTTTCGTACGGCATCCTCAGCAAAGCCAACGGTGAACCCTTCGACCAGCTGATGACAAGCCTCTCCTATAAGTCACAGGGCAACGTTGAGCTGACACACGTTAACAACCTCTTTGCCGTGACCTCCGAAGGCGATGCGGCAGTGTTCAATACCGAGAAGTATTCGCAAACGGCCCGGCTCACCACGGGTGGTCTCGTTACCTATCTTCCCGAAGGATTGAAGGTGGTGAGCATCTTCTCGGCCAATCAGCTGCTCTACATGAATACCAACCAGTACATCTATTCGGTGAGCGGCATCAACTATAGCAGCTTCGGATGGTACGACGCATCGGCCAGCCAGTACACCATCGACAATGGTGTGGTGATGGCAGCCACTTCATTCGATGTGTACGACCAAATAGTAATGTGGTACGACGCCGATAAGAGTGCTTTTGTCTATGGAAGTGGTAGCGCCATGACCTCGTATGGCACCGACTTGGCAGCGAACACCTTCTTCGATCCTGCCAACGTGCCCGGCCTGATAGCCATCGCTGCCGGACAGACAACGGACGGAAATACCCCTGCCTTTGTGATGAAGGACAAGTCGACAGGCGACTATGCCATCTACACCTTCGCCCGTTACGAGGAGGGTGAGTACGAATATGACGATGATTGGAATGTTATCGCCACCATCAAGGAGGAGGTGCCGGCCAGCGCCCGCATGCGCTACGAGATTCCTGCGGAAGGCAAGTCTCTGCTGGATGAGGCTGTGAGCGTCTTCTTCGCTGTCGACCAGTCTATCCTCTATGTGGCGACGGCCAAGGCCATCTATGCCATCAACTTCGCCGGCTCCACAGCTATTGTCAACACAACGCCTGTCTACACCGCCAGCACAGGAACCTCCATCTCCAAGGCGAAACTCTACTGCCAGGGAACCTATATGACCGACTACAGTGCTGTAGGCAAACTGGACGACGGAGCTACGGTGGAGGAGCTGGAGCTGAACAAGAAGGCAGTGATGGTAGCCGAACAGTCCGGGACCTATGAAGGAAAAATCTCGGTCGTTCCTATGACTCAGATTGGTACCGGCAAGTTGGATGCCACCAAGGCACTCACCTATACCGGATTTGGCAAGATACTCGACTTCTGTACGACGGGTTACTAATCCGCACGACAGAAAACTAATACAAACTCTGAACCTTACATGAAAACTCGAAGTTTTATTTTACTGTCTGTGATGGCGCTTTGCCTCAGCTCGGTGGCTGAGGCAGGGCGTCCTCTCCGCATCTTCTCCAAGAAGAAAAAGAAGACAGAGGCTACCGACACTGTGGCCAAGAAAACAGATTATGAAAAGCTCTTCGACAAGAAGCACAAGGTGGAGAATGGCTTCATCACCCTCCACCAGATTGATGGAAAAGTTTATTTCGAACTGCCGTTGTCACTCTTCGGCAAGGAGATGCTCATCGGCTCCACGGTGTCCAACGTGTCCGACAACGGCAATGGTATAGTCGGCTCCAAACCGACCGAACCGTTGCTGGTGAAGTTCACACGCACCAAGGATAAGGTGCAGCTGCGTGAGGTGAACACTGACTATGTCACCTCCGATGCCGCCATTGACGTGGCGCTGCAGAAGAGTCACGTGGACGTGATACTTACCAACCAGAAGATTGCGGCATGGAACAAGGACTCCACGGCTGTGGTGTTCGACATGACCTCTTTTTTCGTGAGCGACAACAAGCGGATGACGCCCTTCGACTCGAACTCCAATTATGCCTCGAGCTACACCCGCACCGAGAACTATAAAGCGGAGAACTCCTACTTGGTGGACGTGAAAGCCTTCGACGACAACGTGTCGGTGAAGAGCTCGCTCAACTACACCTTCTCGCTGTCGGACCGCAGCGGCACACAGGTGCTGAAGGACAAACCCTTCACGGCGGAGATGACACGCAGCATCATGCTCCTGAAGCCGGAGCCTTACCGCCCCCGCATGGCGGACTACCGCATCGGTTACTTCGTGACGGAGCGTGAGCAATTCAACCCCGCTCCGCATGCGTCCAAGCCGGTGTACTATACCAACCGCTGGGACCTGCAGCCGAAAGACTCCGCCGCATGGAAGCGTGGCGAGGTGGTGGACGTGGTGAAGCCCGTGGTCTTCTACGTGGACAATACCTTCCCCGCCAAGTGGAGACCTTACATCATGGAAGCCGTGAACATGTGGTCGCAGGTGTTCGAGGAGGAATGCCGCTTGCGCGGTGCCGTGGTGGCGAAGGACTTCCCCACCGACGATCCATCGTTCGACCCGGACAATATCAAGTACAGCTGCATTCGTTACGCACCTATCAGCATCAAGAACGCTATGGGCCCTTCGTGGGTTGACCCCCGCAGTGGCGAGATACTGATGGCTTCGGTCTATGTTTACCACGACTTCGTGAAGCTCATCAACAACTGGCTCTTCGTGCAGACAGCTGCCGCCGATAAGGATGTGCGCGGCTATCAGCTGCCCGAAGCCATCCTGGGCGATGCCATCCGCTACGTCATCGGCCACGAAGTGGGCCACTGCCTCGGACTGATGCACAACATGGGTGCCTCCAACAACGTGAAGGTGGAGGAGTTGCGCTCGCCGGAGTTCACACAGAAGTATGGCACCACCTACAGCATCATGGACTACGCCCGCTTCAACTATGTGGCACAGCCCGGCGACAAGGAGCGTGGCGTGAAACTGACACCTCCCCGCTTCGGCGTGTACGACCGTTACGCCATCAAGTGGGGCTATACCCCTTGCCTCGACATGACGTTGCAGGAAGAGGAAAAGTACATGACCCAGTGGATTACCGACTCCATCCAAAAGAGTCCCGTCTATCGCTATGGCAAGCAGCAGTTTACCAACCCGTTTGCTGACCCGCGCAACATGAACGAGGACTTGGGCGACAATGCCGTAGAGGCTACCAAGTATGGCGTGAAGAACCTCAAGTACATCATGGCCAACCTCAACCAGTGGCTCAACGGCAAGGATGAAGACATGACTTGCCGCGCGACCATCCTGGACAATATGGTCAACCAATATGCCCTCTACACCGTTCACGTAGCCAGCAACGTGAGTGGCTATTGCCTAAACGAGGTGAAGGACGGCGACGGACAGACCCGCCTGCGTGGACTGGACAAGAAGCGGCAGAAAGATGCGCTCGAGTATCTCTTTACCCTCTACTCCGACCTCGATTGGATAGACAACAAAGAGGTGCTCAGCAAGATTTCCCTTTCCGGCTCGCCCAAGCAGTCGTTGCAGAAGTATGTGTCGCAGTACATCTTCTCTGCACCGCTCGTAGTCTCCTGCTATAACAAAATAGGCGAGAATAGTCTGCAGCCCGATGAGGCGCTGAAGATGGTCTACGACTTCGTGTGGAAACCCACGGTGCAGGGACGTACCCTGACCGATAGTGAGAAGAGATTGCAGAAGGACTACCTGACGCACTTGATACAGAACAGTGGATTCAGGTTGCCCAAGGGAGTGAATAGCCTGTCGCTCGCGGATTGTGACATCCATTTCCACTCGCTCTGTTCGTGCCAGCAACCTACGCACTCGGAACTGCCGACCCTGGTAGGGACCGATGCTGTGAAACCGGTCGGTGGCTTCGAGCAATCTCCGCGTGAGATATTCTCCAACACTCCCTCGCTGACAGTGGCCGATATGTATGCCTACTTGCAGAAAGTACAACAGCTGGTGAAGAGTAAGCAACAGAGCGGAACGGCACAGGACCGTGCCCACTACACCTACCTGTTGCGCATCATTGAGAGTAGTATTCAATAAGGAGACGGATATGCAACAGGACAAAACGATATTTACTTGCCTTGCGGTGGTCGTCGGGTTGGCGTTCATGTTCGCTCAGCCTGCCGAGGCGCGCCGACAGAAGAAGTCTGCCAAGGCAAAGACAACCGATGTGGCTAAAGACTCGGCGGATGCCTCACGGCCTTATTCGAAAATCTTCAAGAAGAAGGATAAGTTGACTCAGGCACAGCAGCAAGACCTCTCGCTCTTCCTCTACGATGGAAAAGTCTATGCGGAGTTCCCTGTGCGTAATCTGGGACGTGTATATCTCATGTCGTCGAGCATCGTGGAGGCCAACCTCCCGCTGATGGTAGGCCGCAATGTGAACGAACAGTTGGTATTCTCTGTCAACCGGGCCGACACACTGCTCACCTTCTGCCAGCCTAAGGTCAATTACCGTATATCCGAAGGCGACCAGACCACACCGAAGGCTTTTGCGCTCTCCGGTGCCAGCGCCGTCTTCCGCACAGCGTCTATCGAAGCTTGGAACAACGACTCCACCGCCGTGTTGGTGGAAGTGACGGATTTCCTGAATGCCTCTAATAAAGAGGTGTTCGACCCCGAAGGTGTTCCCTATGATGTGGGCGAGAAGGTGAAATCCTGCTCAGTGAAGAGCTCCCTCTCATTCCTTACGGGTGTGAAGGCTTTTCGTCGTTGCGTCTGTCTGGAGCAATCGGTTACAGGTGAGCTGTCCATCAATGGCTCTTTTATGGGTGAACTCTCTGATAAACCGGCTTTCCAGGGTACGTTGCAGACTCTGCTGACCCTGTTGCCCGCTGACGACCAGTGCATGACTCCCCGTGAAGCCAACGCTGCGGTGGGTACCCACATGGTGAAGTACAATGACTACCGAAACCTGGAGCAGGTGAAGGAGGGCTACTATGCCGACCGACGGAACTTCACTCCGGGCGATACCATTACCTTTTATGTGGACAGCCTGCTCTCAGCTTCGTGGACCGAAGCAATCCGGCGTGTTGCCGAGGGATGGAACGACTCCTTCGACAAGGCCGGACTCGGACGACCCATCCGGTTGGTTCCTTTCCCCAACGACTCCACCTTCAGCGCGGCGGACCCGTTGGAGAATATCATCCACTTCGCCAACAGCAACAGCCAGACGGTGACCTTCTCCTCCCCCGTGGACCCGCGGACGGGTGAGATACTGAGTACACACATCTACGTGCCCCGTAACTTGGCCGAGGATGTGCGCCGCTACGGTATCTGCAAGATGGCCGAGACCGATGAACGCTACCGGTGCTACGATCTGCCCGACGACCTCTTGGCCGAGATTCTGCAGGCACGCATGCTCACGGCCTTCGGTCATGCGTTGGGACTCACTACGAACCTCGCTGGTTCGGCTGCCTATACTCCCGAGCAACTCCGCTCGCCTGAGTTCACGCAGAAGTACGGTATCTCCGCCTCTGTGATGGACGGACAGATTTACAACTATGTGGCTATGCCGGGCGACAAGGAGAAAGGGGTAGTGCTCACCTACAACCATCCAGGCGTGTACGACGACTTTGTGGTGAAGTACCTCTACACCCCCAATGTGCCCGAAGACACCTTGCGGCAATGGGTGAAGAGCCACGTGGGTGACGAACGCTACTTCTATGGTAGAAGGGCTTTCCGCTACGCCTCTGACCCACGTTGTCAGAATTTCGACATGAGTAGCGACCCCGTGCAGGCAGCACGTAATATGATGCATCACTATCGCTACTTGGCGAAGCATGCGCCCGAGTGGACCAATTACAGCGAACTGCCCGACAGCTATCGCGAACTGTTCCCCGAATTTGTCATCAACGATTACTTCAGTCTGCTGCAGACCGTGACTGCCTTCATCGGTGGCGTCTACTTCGACGAGTACATGGGTCAGAATGTGCAAAAGACACCCTTGACGCGTGCTGTTCCCCGCGAGAAACAACGGGAGGCAGTGAAGGCAATCTTTACCGAACTGAACGATGTCTCGTGGCTTAACAGTAACCCCGAGTTCTTCTACTCCGCCAGCCCTAGCTCCGATGTGGCCGGTTGGGTGAGACGCAAGCAGTTCCCCCTACAGTTGACGATGGGCTATAAGTTGCCCTATATGGATATGAGCATCCATCATGCGGACAAACCTTATACGCAGAGCGACTTGTTGGATGACATCATCGACTGTTGCTTCCGCTCGGTGAAAGCCGGCCGCAAACCTACCACGGAGGATTTGCAGTGCGCCAATACACTGGTTACCTATCTTATCACCCAAAGCGACATGCTCTCCGACCTCAATAGGCGCAAGCTCGAGCACGGCGAGGCACAGATTGCTTCGGTAGCGGATGAGCAGGACGAGGCGGAGAGTAAGGCCATGGGCCCTGTGACATCTATCGACTATTACCCGACGACGGACCTCACGCCCATCCTGTTGGAAAAACTGCAGAAGGTGCGCTCGCTGCTGGTGAAGACCAAGTCGATGCTCTCTTCGCAGATGGATAAGTATCAGGCCGATTACACGATAAAGACTATAGACCGTGTGACGAAGGAATAAACTGGGCGCTCCCTTAATGGAGTACCTATATATAATAAGGTATAGGCGGAAAGATGAATGACATCTTCCCGCCTATACTATATACGCTCGATGGGAGTGTTGTGCCTATTGTTTCGCCTTGTGCTTATTTGGGCAAGTTGAAGGCTACGCTCATCTCTTTCATCTGCTCGTCGCTCATTCCCTCGGGCTCGAATCCCATGTTCTTGGCAGCGATATAGATGAGGGCAGACTTGTTGAGCACGTCAATTTGGTCGAAGGCCTGCATCACGTCGCAGTCTACGGCGAACACGCCGTGCTTCTCCCACATCACTACGTCGTAGTCGGCCAACTCCTTGATGGTAGCCTCGGCCAACTCTACCGAGCTAGGCAACTTGTAGGGGATGATGCCCAAGCCGCGCGGACAGAATGCCTTCGTCTCCGGGATCATGCTCCACAGCATGCGCGTAGCCACGTCTTTCTCCAAGTACTTCTTGCAGTGTGTCAGTGCCACCAGTTCGATAGGGTGGGTGTGAACCGATGCTTTGTAGGGAGAGCCCTTACCGATGAGGTAGTTGTGTACGCTCAAGTGCGACGGCAATTCAGAGGTGGGGCGCACAGGTTTGTCGGCGATAATCACGTAGTGGGCGCAGTCGTCCAGGATGCGGATGATGCTGCCGTTGTCCATCGGCCAGCGTGCCAAGTCGCGCATACGCATGTTTGTACCTTTGCAGTAGAAGTAGCAACCCTTCAGGTTAGGCAGGGTAGCGCCAATCTCTTTGGGCTCGCTGATGGCTGGCATTTGGCGAATCTCATCGTCCACATACTCGGTGATGTTGACAGTGATGTTGCCGCCGTTGCGCTCAGCCCAGCCCTTCTGCCACAAGTATCCGGCCACTTCGGCCACTTTGTTTACTTCCCGAGTCAACTCGGGACGGTTTTCCAAGATCGATTTCATTGTTATTGTATCTTAGTTGTTGTTCTTTACATTCATTATTTAAGCAGTTGCGGCAGGAAAGACGATACAATCAGTACCACCAAGCCGATGATGAGCACCACGATGGTCTTCTGTGAGCAACCTTTCCACTCCTTCAGGATGATGCCCCATACGTTGGAGAATGTCACGTTGAGCGACATGAGAATGCACCATGAGAAGGTGAGCAACACGGGCGACGAGGTGAGGAATCCCTTGCCCAAGCTCAGTCCGAAGAACTGGCTATACCACAGCACACCTGCCAATGCGCAGAAGAGAATGTTGTTGGCATAGAGCGATGTCTTTCCATAGTCGCCCCAGGTCTTGTTCTTCGAGTTCTGGTAGAAGCAGTACACCGCGTTGGTGAGGAATCCTCCGAAGGTTACCATGAAGGTAGCCGGCAGTGTACGGTAGATGTCCGCGCTCTCGGCGAAGCAGAGGCTCTCGCCGAATCCCAGACCGATGCTGAAGCAGGCGCTCATGAATCCGGCCAACAGGGCAACGATGATGCCTTTGGTGAAGTTGAAGTCTTTCACAGCCTTCTCTTTCTCTTCCTTGCTCAAGGCGGCAGACTTCATGTTGCCGGCTAAGCCGATGATGCCGATACCAATCAGGGTAACTACCACGCCCACGATTACCGGTGTGGTCAGGTCGCCCGTCTTACCGGTGAAGATAGGGGTCAATATTGTACCCAGTCCGGCACAGGTACCCAGTGCGATGGACTGTCCCAACGCTACGCCCAGGTAGCGCATGGAGAGACCGAAGGTGAGTCCGCCCACGCCCCACAGTATACCGAAGAAGATGGTCCACAACGTATCCGTAGGATGCGCGGCATACACCTCAAACAGAGAACTGCCGGCAGGCACGGCCAACAGAGCACCCAAGAAAGGGAATATCAGCCAGGCGAACACACCCTGTACTATCCAAAACGACTCCCAGCTCCACTGCTTGATGCGGTTGATGGGCACGTAGCTACTCGACTGACAGAAGGCGCCGATGGCTATAATCAGTAATCCTAAAACAATTTCCATACTTTACGTCTTATTGAAAGGGCTGCGCACATGGGCAAAGACGATTTAGCCCTTGGCGCAGCCCCTTATCTAGTATTTGGTATAAAAGATTCTTATCTCTTGGATGTCACTTCAGCTTCGTATTTCTCAATCTCGCCGATGAACTCGTCACCTACGGGCACGTTGTTCTTCAAGCAGAACATATCCCATACAGCGTTCCAAGGCATAGCCTTCTCCTCTTCGAGCAGAGCCAGACGCTGGAAGCCTTGTCCGTTTGCCTCGTACTCACGCAGCTTGGTCAGCGGTTCCAACAGGGCGCGCAGCATGCACTTCTGTGCGGCACGTGTACCGATAACGTAAGCGCCGATACGGTTGATGGAAGCGTCGAAGTAGTCGAGGCCGATGTGTACGCGGTCCAGAGCGTCGCAACGAACGATCTCCTGGAACAGCTCCACTGTCGGGTCGTCCATAATGGTCACGTGGTCGGAATCCCAACGTACCGGACGGCTCACGTGCAACATCAACTCAGGCACGAAGAGCAACAGCGACGACACCTTGTCGGCAACGCTCTCTGTCGGATGGAAGTGGCCCGTGTCCAGTGTGATCAGTTTCTGGTGCTGTACGCCATAGCCGATGTAGAAGTCGTTGGAGCCTACGGTGTAGCTCTCCAGACCGATGCCGAACACCTTTGACTCGATGCAGTCGCGCATGTTCTTGTACTCTTTCTCGAAGATCTGGTCCAAAGAATCCTTCAGCAGCGCACGGTATTTCATGCGGTTCACTGTGATGTCCTTGCTACCGTCGTGTACCCACAGGTTCATGATACACGGGTCGCCCTGGCGTTTACCCATCTCCTCGGCAATGGCACGGCAACGTTTTGTGTGCTCAATCCAGAAGTCGCGGATGCTCTTGTCGGGGTTAGCCAGAGAGAGGTCGCCTGACTTAGGATGTGAGAAGGAGGTAGAGTTGAAGTCGAGCTTCATGCCTGTCTCGGCACTCCACTGCATCCAGCTCTCGAAATGCTTCGGCTCCACTTGGTCGCGGTCGACGAACTTGCCGTCGAAGTCACCATATATCTCGTGCAGGTTCAAGCGGTGCTTGCCCGGGATGTAAGAAGCTGCCTTCAGGATGTCTGCCCGCAACTCTTCCATATTACGTGCCTTGCCCGGATAGTTACCTGTAGCCTGGATGCCGCCGGTCAGTGAGCCGGTAGACTCGAAACCTGCTACGTCATCTGCCTGCCAGCAATGGAGGGAAATGGAAACTTTCTGCAGTTGGTCCAGCACTTTGTTTGTGTCGATACCCATGGCGGCGTAACGCTCTACTGCGATATCATACGCTTTTTTAATCAATTCCTCTTTCATGATTATAAATTTAGAAGTTAGTATTTGGTATATTATTTTGTTTACCTTATTATATATAAGTATCAGATTCAGATGTCCTCACGATAGTAGCAGAGGTAACGCTTGTAGGCTTCGTCCCACTCCTCGGCATGCTCGGGCACAAAGTTTGTCAACTCGATGGACGAGCCGATGAGCTGGCGCATCTCGTTGATGTCCTTCACCAGTCCTGCAGCCTTGGCTTGCAACATGATGTTGCCGATGGCTGTTCCTTCGGACGGACCGGCTGTCACAGGCACGCCCACAGCGTTGCTGGTAAATTGGTTGAGCAGGTTGTTGCGTGAACCACCGCCGATGACGTGCAGACGCTCTATCTTGAACGGAGCCATGTCCTGCATGTAGCCGAACACTTGACGATAACGCAAGGCGAGGCTGTCGAAGATGCAACGGGTAATCTCGCCATACGTCTCCGGCACGGGTTGTCCCGTCTCGCTGCAGTAGTGGCGGATGGCGTCTATCATCGATGTCGGGTTGGCGAAGCAGGGTGCATCGGGGTTGATGACACTGCGGAATGCCTTCACGGCCAGTGCCGCGTCAATCAGTTCGGAATAGGAATAGTTGTTGGTCACTTCCCACTCCTTGCGGCAACGCTCGAGCAACCACATGCCGCAGATGTTCTTCAGGAAGCGTGTCGTTCCCTCGATGCCGCCTTCGTTGGTGAAGTTGCGTTCGAAACTCTCTTTGTTGATGATGGCGTCCTTCACCTCGATACCCATCAGCGACCAGGTGCCTGAGCTGAGGTAAGCGAACCGCTCGTTCTGTGCAGGCACTGCTGCTACGGCCGAGGCTGTGTCGTGTCCGGCAACGGCTATCACGGGAATCTCTCCCAGTCCGGTCAGCTGCTGCACCTCTTTGCTGAGTACACCAACCTGCTCGCCCGGGAAGACGAACTTGCCGAACTGTTCCTCTTTCACTCCGACCACATCCAGCAACTCTTTCTCGAATCGCTTGGTGCGCGGGTTCAGTATCTGTGAGGTGGAGGCGATGGTATATTCCGTCACCATGTTGCCCGTCAGCATATACGAGAGTGCGTCCGGCATGAACAAAATCTTGTCGGCTGCCTCCAGTGCGGAACATTTGTCGCGGTGCAGTGTGTAGAGTTGGAACAGCGAGTTGAAGTTCATGATTTGTATGCCCGTGATGTCGTACACCTTCTCGCGCGGGATATGTGTGAAGTACTCCTCCGGAGCACCTACTGTATGCGGGTCGCGGTAGCAATAGGGGTTGCGGAGCAGTGCTCCGTCCTTGCCGACGAACACGAAGTCGACGCCCCATGTGTCGATACCGATGGATTGGATAGGTATATTTTCCTGTGCCACCTTCTTCAATCCTTTGATGATTTCGAGGTACAGTGCATAGATGTCCCAGTAGAAATGTCCGCCTGTCTCGATGATAGGATTGGAAAAACGGGTCAGTTCCCATAAGTCAAGTTTGCCTTCTGACAGTGTGCCGATAATCGTTCTGCCACTGGTAGCTCCTAGGTCTACGGCAAAAAATTGCATGTCTTTCATGATATTCAATATACGTTTATGTGAGTATTCAGGTCCTTCAACCTTTAGATTGGTCAAAGGTAGGAAAAGATTCGCTAACCCAGCAGGCTTTTCTGACTAAAATATGGACTTTTTGATTTTTGTTATAGATAGCGTCCCCTTTTGTTAAACTTTATGCCCCTTTTAGCCGTCCATATCGTGCTATGTAGCCTTCTATTCTCTGCCTTTATCCTACCCGTGTTACGTAAGCACCCTAAGTTGTCGTCACCCTTTCTCTTTATCCCGAAAATCTCCTCCCTTGGCGCGGGAAAATACAATGCTTAGTTTTGGGCAAAACAATCGGTTGTTTTGGCTTATACAATCGGTTGTTTTGGCTTATACAACCGGTTGTCTTAGTTCGCGCGTCCAGACCCTTGACGAACTTGTATCGTACGAATATCTATTCAGCTCCCTATTCCGACCCTTATAGTGCATGAATATACATACGTATGCAATGTACATGGGCTAAAATGTAGGCGTATGCAAAAATAATAGGCATACTATGCATGCTATATGAAAAAGGTTGTATAAATTTGCAGCCGTTTTGGAATAAATATTCGATGAACCCTAATAGAAATGAACGGTTGCAGGCGATAAAGATGATTGTCGCCAACAAGCAGATAGGAAGTCAAGAGGAACTGTTGCGAGAGTTGGACATCAACGGTTACAAGCTTACTCAGGCTACGCTGTCGCGTGACTTGAAGTGCTTGAGGATTGTGAAGACCTCCGGGGCGAACGGACAGTATACTTATGTGTTGCCCGACAACGCATTCTATCGCCATCATACCGAAGAGGTGCGTACCATGAGTGCCCAGGTGGTGCTGGGTGGATTTGTCTCCATCAACTTCTCCGGCAACATAGCGGTTATACGCACCCGCCCGGGCTATGCAAGCTCGCTGGCCTACGACATCGACACGAAAGAGTTCTATGAGATTATCGGCACGATAGCCGGCGACGACACCATCCTGTTGGTGATGCGCGAAGGCGTGGAGCGGCAGAACCTCATTCAGGCCCTCTCGGAAATCATTCCGAACATAAACAGTGATAAACAATAATACAAAGCTATAGATTATCAATTAAACAATGGATCAACAACAAATAGATGTTATGGTTGCCGACGCTTCGCACGAGGCATACGTTGACACGATTTTGGAAACAATTACCGCTGCCGCCAAGGTGCGTGGCACGGGTATCGCCAAGCGAACCCATGAATATGTGGCACAGAAGATGAAGGAGGGAAAGGCCATCATCGCCTTGTGTGGCACAGAGTTCGCAGGCTTCTGTTATATCGAGAGTTGGGGCAACAAACAATATGTGGCCAATTCGGGTCTGATAGTTGTGGAGAAGTTCCGTGGACATGGACTTGCCAAACGTATCAAGAAGGCGGCTTTCACCCTCTCGCGCTTGCGCTGGCCTCACGCCAAGCTGTTTGGTTTGACGAGTGGCGGTGCTGTCATGAAGATCAATACTGAACTGGGCTATGTGCCCGTTCCCTTTGCCGAGCTTACCAACGACGACTCGTTCTGGAAAGGATGCGAAGGATGTTGCAATCACGACGTGCTGGAGCGTACCGAGCGACGTTACTGCATCTGCACCGCTATGCTCTACGATCCCGAGAAGCATAAGGATGACGCGAAACCCAACCTCGACGACATCATCAGCATGTAGACAAGTGAGGAATAAGTGAAACAATAAGAGACAGAATTAGAAAATAAGAAAAGAACAAGAATATGGAAGAGAAAAAGAAAGTGGTTGTCGCCTTCAGTGGCGGACTGGATACCTCGTTTACCGTGATGTATCTGGCTAAAGAGAAAGGATATGAAGTGTACGCGGCTTGTGCCAACACCGGCGGATTCAGTGCCGAGCAGTTGCGCAAGAACGAGGAGAACGCCTATAAGCTGGGCGCTACCAAGTATGTGACCCTCGACGTGATGCAGGAATACTATGCCAAGAGCCTCAAATATATGGTGTTCGGTAATGTGCTGCGCAACGGAACCTATCCTATCTCCGTCAGCTCGGAGCGCATCTTCCAGGCACTTGCCATTGCCCGCTATGCCAACGAGATTGGCGCGCAGGCTATCGCACACGGCTCAACAGGCGCAGGCAACGACCAGATACGTTTCGACATGACCTTCCTGGTGATGGCCCCCGGTGTGGAAATCATCACCCTCACCCGTGATATGGCTCTCTCGCGTGAGCAGGAGATTAAATACCTCAACGACCATGGTTTCGAGGCAGACTTCGCCAAACTGAAATACTCCTATAACGTGGGTTTGTGGGGAACATCCATCTGCGGTGGCGAGATTCTCGACTCTAAGCAAGGCCTGCCCGAGAGCGCTTTCCTGAAGCATGTCACCAAAGAAGGCTCCGAGCAGCTGAGCCTTACCTTCGAGAAGGGTGAGCTGAAAGCTGTCAATGGCGAGAAGTTCGACGACCCCATCAAGGCAATCCAGAAGGTGGAAGAGATTGGAGCCGCTTATGGCATCGGTCGCGACATGCACGTGGGCGACACCATTATCGGCATCAAGGGACGTGTGGGCTTCGAGGCTGCCGCTCCGATGTTGATCATCGGCGCACACCGTTTCCTGGAGAAATATACCTTGAGCAAGTGGCAACAATACTGGAAGGACCAGGTGGCCAACTGGTATGGCATGTTCCTCCACGAGAGTCAGTACCTGGAGCCGGTGATGCGCGACATCGAGGCTATGTTGCAGGAGTCGCAGCGTAACGTCAATGGTACCGCTATCCTTGAGCTCCGTCCCTTGTCGTTCTCTACCGTAGGTGTGGATTCCAAGGACGATCTGGTGAAGACGAAGTTTGGCGAGTATGGCGAGATGCAGAAAGGCTGGACTGCCGAGGACGCTAAGGGCTTCATCAAGGTGACCTCTACGCCGTTGCGTGTCTACTATGCCAACCACAAGGACGAGGAGATTTAAGTACAGTAACAACTAAAGATATTCAAGGTTATGATAAAAGCTGGAATAATAGGTGGAGCAGGCTATACGGCAGGCGAACTGATACGTATCCTGATTAACCATCCCGATGTGGAACTGGTGTTTGTCAACAGTAGCAGCAATGCCGGCAATAAGTTGACGGACGTGCACGAGGGCTTGTATGGCGAGACGGACATGACGTTTACCGATGCCCTGCCTTTGGACGAGATAGATGTGCTCTTCTTCTGTACCGCCCATGGCGACACGCGCAAGTTCCTCGAGAGCCACAATGTACCCTCGGAACTGAAACTCATCGACCTCTCCATGGATTACCGCCTCAAGAGCGACGAGCACAACTTCATCTACGGATTGCCCGAGCTCAACCGCCGTGCCATCTGCAAGAGCAAGTATGTAGCCAATCCGGGATGCTTCGCCACCTGTATCCAGCTAGGCCTGTTGCCGCTGGCTAAGCACCTGATGCTCAACGACGACATCATGGTGAATGCCATCACGGGTAGCACCGGTGCCGGCGTGAAACCAGGAGCGACCTCACACTTCAGTTGGCGCAACAACAACTTGAGTATCTACAAACCTTTTGAGCATCAGCACATCCCCGAGATACGCCAGTCACTGAAGCAATTGCAGAACAGTTTCGATGCCGACATCGACTTTATCCCTTACCGGGGCGACTTCCCGAGAGGCATCTTCGCCACCATCGTGGTGAAGAGCAAGGTAGAGCTGTCGGAACTGGTGAAGATGTACGAGGAATACTATGCCGAGGACTCTTTTGTGCACATTGTGGACAAGAACATCGACTTGAAGCAAGTCATCAACACCAACAAGTGTCTCCTCCATCTGGAGAAGCATGGCGACAAGCTGCTGATAGTCTCCTGTATCGACAACCTCCTCAAGGGAGCCAGCGGACAGGCAGTGCACAACATGAACTTGATGTTCAACCTCGAAGAGACGGTAGGACTGCGCCTCAAACCCTCCGCATTCTAATGTGACAGGTGGTGTGGTGCTGTAACAAATTAAAAACGAAGACAAATGAATCTATTTGATGTATATCCCCTCTACGATGTCAACATCGTGAAGGGCAAGGGATGCCGGGTGTGGGACGACAAAGGTACCGAGTACCTCGACCTCTATGGCGGTCATGCCGTCATCTCCATCGGCCATGCCCATCCGCATTACGTGAAGCAGGTGAGTGAGCAACTCACTACCTTGGGCTTCTATTCCAATTCCGTGGTCAACCAGCTGCAACGTCAGTTGGCGGAGCGATTGGGAAAGGCGTGCGGTTATGACGACTATTCGCTGTTTCTGGTCAACTCCGGTGCCGAGGCCAACGAGAATGCCCTCAAGCTGGCGTCGTTCTACAACGGCCGCACACGGGTCATCTCCTTCAGCAAGGCTTTCCACGGACGTACCTCCCTGGCTGTGGAGGTGACGGACAATCCCAAGATTATCGCGCCTATCAACCGGAATAGCCATGTGACCTACTTGCCTCTGAACGACATCGAGGCCGTGAAGGCAGAACTCCAGAAGGGAGATGTCTGCGCGGTCATCATCGAAGGCATCCAAGGTGTTGGTGGCATCCAAATTCCCAACGATGACTTCATGCGCCAGTTGCGCGAAGCCTGCACGGCTGCGGATACGGTGCTCATCCTCGATGAGATACAGTCCGGCTATGGTCGTAGCGGTAAGTTCTTCGCCCATCAGTATTCCGGCATCCGTCCCGATTTGATATCTGTAGCGAAGGGCATCGGCAACGGATTCCCCATGAGCGGTCTCCTCATCAGTCCTAAGTTTAAGCCTGTGTATGGCCAGTTGGGAACCACCTTTGGCGGTAACCACCTCGGATGCTCCGCTGCATTGGCGGTGCTCGATGTAATCGAGCAGGAACATCTTATCGACAACGCCGCTAAGGTGGGCGCTCATCTGATGGAAGAGCTGAAGCGGATTCCTCAGATTAAGGAGGTGCGTGGCCGTGGCTTGATGATTGGTCTGGAGTTTGAGGAGCCTATCAAGGAACTCCGTTCCCGCCTCATCTACGACGAGCACGTGTTCACCGGAGCAAGCGGAACGAATGTACTTCGTCTGTTGCCCCCCTTGTGCTTGACCATGGAGGATGCGGACGAATTTATCAAACGGTTGAAGAAACTCTTGTAAACGATGAAGATAGCAATAATTGGAGCGGGCAACATGGGAGGAGCCATTGCCCGCGGCATGGCGCAAGGAACACTGGTACAGGCAAAGGACATCTGTGTCTCCAATCCCAGTGACGGAAAGTTGAAGGCTTTGCAGGCAGACTATCCGGATATGCAGGTGACGAACGACAACTGTCTGGCCGCTAAGGATGCCGACTACGTCATCGTAGCTGTGAAGCCTTGGCTGATGGAGCAAGTGCTTGGCTCCCTATCGTTGCAAGCTAACCAAGTATTGGTGTCGGTAGCTGCAGGGGTGGACTTCGCCAAGTTGCGCAGTTATGCCGGTGTGGAGATGCCGATGTTTCGCATCGTCCCCAATACCGCCATCACCCATCTGCAGAGCATGACGCTGATAGCCGCTCAAGGGACGACCCCTCAGCAGAACAACTACCTCATAGACCTCTTCAATGAGATGGGCGTGGCCATGCTGATACCCGAATCGCAGATTGCCGCCACCACGGCACTCACCTCGTGTGGCATCGCCTTCGTGCTGAAGTACATCCAGGCAGCCATGCAGGCTGGCGTTGAGATGGGTATCTATCCCGCCGCTGCCCGCCGCATGGTGGCACAGTCCGTCAAAGGGGCAGCCGAGCTGATACTTGCTGATGAGAACGCTCACCCGTCTGCCGAGATAGACAAGGTGACCACACCGGGTGGACTTACCATCAAAGGTATCAACGAATTGGAGCACAATGGCTTCACGTCTGCCGTCATCAAGGCGATGAAAGCCTGCCTCTGATTCAAGAAAATATCATACAGCCAACAAAAAAAGAAGTCCCGGGGGAGTCATTCCTTCGGGATTTTGTGTATTCCTACGGAGTATTATTCGTACTTTTGCACCGAAATATACATTTTATTCTGTATAACTCTTATGAATAGACTGATATTGTGCCTCCTGTTGGCGATAACCTTGCCCTTGAGGGCTCAGGACTTCAACAAGTATTTCACCGACCAGACTCTCCGTATCGACTATGTGTTTGCCGGTGACGCAAACGAACAGCGCATCTATCTCGACAAGCTGAACGCTATGCCCAAATGGTATGGCAAGCGTCATCGCCTGAGCGAAGTACCCGTTAGAGGCAATGGCCAAATTACCGTTACGGACCACAAGACCCGGACGGTCATCTATAAGAATTCCTTCTCCACCCTGTTCCAGGAGTGGCTGTCCTACGACGAGTCAAAGACACAACACCGCTCGTTCGAGAATGTCTACCTAGTGCCGATGCCCAAAGATACCGTAGACGTTACGGTGGAACTCTTCAATAACCGTCAGGAGGTGATGGCCAGCATGACACATCAAGTGGTGCCTACTGACATCCTCATTCGACATATCGGTGAGAAAAATGTGACTCCCTACGAGACCCTTGTGAAGCCGGGCGACGACGAGAACTGCATCAACATCGCCTTTGTGGCCGAAGGCTATCGTGCGGATGAGATGGAGACCTACCTGAACGATTGCCGCACGGCTTGCGATGCCCTCTTCGCCCACGAACCGTTCAAGTCGCTGAAGGGCCGCTTCAACGTGGTGGCTGTGAAGTCCGTTTCCCAAGAGAACGGCACCAGTGAACCGGGGAATGGCACCTGGAAGAACACCGCCGTTGGCTCTCACTTCGACACCTTCTATTCCGACCGCTATCTGACTACCCTCAATCTAAAGGCTCTGCACGATGTGTTGGCAGGTGTCCCTTACGAGCACATCATCGTGCTGGTGAATACCGAGAAGTACGGAGGTGGAGGCATCCTCAACTCCTATAACCTCTCGATGACGCACCATCCGAAATTCCGCCCCGTGGTCGTTCATGAGTTCGGACATAGCTTTGCCGGTCTGGCCGACGAGTATGCCTACGACGATGAAGCTATCCCGATGTATCCACACGACGTGGAACCCTGGGAACCCAACATCACGACCAATGTAAACTTCGACAGTAAGTGGAAGGATATGGTCGGCAAGGATGGGGTAGACCTCTACGAAGGTGGTGGCTACAGCACGAAGGGTGTCTATCGTCCGTGCAAAGATTGCCGCATGCGCACCAATGACAATCCGGAGTTCTGCCCGGTTTGCAGAAAGGCTCTGACCGAACTGATTGACTTCTATACCAAACCTGTTGGGAAGTAGTCCTCGGTCCTTTTGGACAACGAATGTAGAAAGAATTAAAGTAAACGAACATAGAATGAAAAAAGGTTTTCTGACTAAGGTGCTTATGTGCCTGCTTGTTGGCAGCATGTTTGCATGCTCAGATGATGACAAGGACAACGTGGACGCTAACAGTCCTACTCCCGATGAGTTTAATCTCAGTACAGGGGAGACAGGTATCACTTTTGACCAAGAGGCGGTAATATTGGGTGTCGGTGGCAATGGCGCTTCCGAGATGAGGGTTTCCTTTATGTATCTCCTCACCAATATGAAGCAACAGGTTACGGACAACACCAAGCTGTTGATTGTGCCGGAGCTTTCGAAGGAGTATGAGGAGGCCATCAAAACTGTGTATGAGAACGGGGGAATCGTTGGCGTGACCAATCCTTCGCAGACACAAATCACGAAATGGTTCGAGGAGGTAGATTGGGACAATGGCTTCATGCCTGGGAACGTAGATGATGCCCTGATGTTCTCGTTTGGCCAGGGCTTCCACTGCTGCGTAGTTTATGGACCTGACAACAAGGATATCTTTGTAGACGCTGCCGACGCGGCGAAGATGCCGGACAAGGATTCCGAGGGCTTCATCTTCAAGCCTCTCCTGGAAGCACAAGAGCCGGAGGTTAAGGACGAAGTATCGTCCACTGATGGAAAATCTGACGGAACGGATGTGGTGGTGGACCTTGATAACTCCAAGTATCCCGATGTATACACCTACCTCAGCGCATGGGTGAATGAGGTGAACAAGAGCTTCAGTGAAAAGGATGTCGACGACGAGGAAGAGACAGCCAAGGTGAAACAGTTCATCTCTCAGAAGCTGACACGTGCCAATAGCGATGGTGGCAAGTCGTCGGACGACGTCTCCGCAATGTTCTCCAAATATCCATACTCTACCGTTTTGCCTTTCTCGGCAAGTAAATACATTCGCCAGGTACTCTGGTCCGATCCTGACTCTATCCGTGGAGAGGGTACTGTCTCGCTGAACTTGAATATCTATCAGATTCATTGCTATGATGAGTCGAGCAGTGCCGGTGACTATTACCTGATTAATATGTCCGCCGCCTTGGCAAGCGATAAAATGTATAGAGGAAAATGGGTGAATACGCATGGCGGGGTATGGAACCGACTCTGCGGCCTCTATGCCAAGAGCTTTACGGTGGATTGTCTCCCATGGAACAGCGCTACCGACGAGCCCTACTATAGCGATGATGTGGCCACGCTTAATTCACCCTCTCCGGAGACTTCTGTAGGCCAGACGGAATACATCACCAGTTCCTCATTTAGCCTAGGTCTCGACTTCTCGGTTTCTGCAGGAAAGAACTTCAAGAAGGACAAAGACAATCAACCCGTCGGTGGCAATTTCCTTACTGCGGGCGTTACCATATCCGGCGGATGGAGTTGGACAGACAGCAAAAAACGTCAAATATCCGATACAGACATCGGCAACATCAGCGGCTATTACGTTATCAATGGCCAACCTCAGAGCATCAGCCGGGTGGGTTGGAAGATGATATTCAATAATCTGCCCCAGTTCCAATATTCTCAGTCTCGGGGATTTAATGAAGGCAATTCACAAACTTACCGCTCTACCAACTATTTGGACGCTTCCTGGATATGGTATGCGAGGAACGCGCGCGACTATTCGACGGAATCTCCTATCAGTATAAAGATACGTACGCAAGCCTCTTATGGAGCTATGAGCTGGCTCTCAACCAAGGCCGATTTGATAGATCTTACTTTTAACGACATAGCCTGCCTTGAGTATACCTTTAAGTTGATGCCTTTCTCGCGTGACAAGTGTGCCACCATTGACCTGCAAAACGACTTTACGGACGGAACTGTCATTACCTCCGTAAGCGTCTACAAATTAGGTGGAAAGGAAGACGAGAAGGTTTGGTCGACCAATAGTAACCTGGAGCCGGGAAAGACCGTGACGACATGTGCCCTCAAGATTACCGATAAGTATAAGGTGAAATTCACTACCTCTGCAGGTAAGGAATACCAGTACGACACGTACGATACGATGGAGCCGCAGTTTGGTCAAGCCAATACCATCTACAGTAGTGCCGATTTCAAGGTGGTTACAAATGAATAAGAACATACATACACACAGTTATGAAAACGTATAAGACCCTTCTGATACAACTGTTCGCAGTGTTGTTTACTGTCAGCATCTGCGCTTGCTCGGACGATGATAACGACGCTGTATCCACGACTCCTTCATCGAGCGATTTCAATATTAACCGCGCAGAGACGGGCATAACCTTCGGCCAGGAAGCCGCGATAATGGGCATCACTGGCGATGATGCCATGAATGTGGCGATATCGTTGATATATCTGATTCCTGATTTCAGTCAGAACGTGACGGACAATACGAAGTTGCTGATTGTGCCGGAGCTCTCCAAATCGTTTGAGGAGGAGATAACGAAGGTCTACAACAACGGTGGTATAGTTGCCGTGACAGACCCCTCGCAGGAGCAACTCACTAAGTGGTTCGATGCTTACCATTGGGACGCTGGCATCGTGCCTGGAAATGTGGACGATGCACTACTCTTCTCTTTCGGCAAAGGTTTCCACTGCTGCTTGGTGTATGGCCCTGACAAAGAGAACGTGGTCATAGACTCTGAGGATATCGAGAATATGTCCGATAAGGATTCGGAGGACTTCATCTATAAAGACTTCTCCACCGATGGCGTGGTTACTGCAGAGGAGAAATCCACGAAAGCAGATGCGGAGGAAAGTTCAGACGATGACGATGTCGAGTACGTGTGGATAGACTTCCAGAACCCCAAGTACCCCGAGGTGTACTACTATCTCAGCTCTTGGATAGATGTTGTCAACAACGACTTTAGCAAAGCAGGCCTGACGGAGGACGAGGCGCAACAGGTAAAGCGGCAATTCCTCCAAAAGGTTACCCGCGCGGATAATAGTGGCACACAAATGCAAGATGTGTCTGAGATATTCGCCCGGTATCCCTATTCCATCGTGGCACCTTTCACAGCAGAGGCCACAGTGCGTCAATTGGCTGGCGGCTCCGACCCGGACAAGATTAAAGGTACAGGTGCCGTGACGCTCAGTTTCAATATCTACCAGATACACTGCTACGAGGATAAACCCGGGGCTGGTGATTACTACTTGGTCAATATGACCGCGGGACTGGCTAGCGCGGACATGTATAAGGGTAAATGGTGGAACCAACATAGCGGAACCTATGTGCGCATGTGTGGTTTCTATGCGAAGGAGTTCCAGGTGGAGTGCTCTCCGTGCCATCAATTCGAAGGCGGAACCTTGACTGATTCCTCCATACAACCTGTGCCTTATTACTCCGACGAAGTGCAGACCTTGGAGACTCCGAAACCTTTGACTACCGTGGGCCAGACTCAATATGACGATAGCTTCACATTCTCTATCGATGCCTCCGTATCCGTCTCTGGTGGCGTGAATGTGATGATGACTCCGTACTTCGAGGTTAATCCTAAACTCTCTTTCGGCTGGAATTGGTCTGAAAAGACTGTCCGCACCATATCCGACACGGACATCAGCAATATCTCAGGCGCATACGCAATGAATGGCGACGTAGTTAGTAAAGTGGGATGGAAACTGAAGTTCAACAACCTCCCCGAGTTTGATTGGTGGGAGAGTCGTGGCTTCAACGAAGGCAGCTCGCTGACTTACCGTTCCACCAACTATTTGCATGCCAATTGGGTGTGGCATCAAAAAGATGTGAAAGACGACTCCACACAAGACCCTATCGCTATCCATGTGAAAGTAAAGCCCACGTATGGAGCGCAGAGTTTCATCTCCACCTATGCAGATTGGGAAGAGCGTGAGTACAACTTCGGTAGCGTCAATCAGGTCATCAACCTACGACCTTTCATCCGCGATAAATGCGCCGTCATCAACCTGAAGAACGATATGACCGAAAACGTTATAGGTGTTGAGGTATGGCAAAAGGGTGACAAAGACCACTTGGTATGGAACTACAAGACTACGCTGAAGCCAGACCAAAAGGTTACGACCGCTGCTCTGAAAGTCGACGCTACCTATAATATATATGTAACGACCAAATCGAGCACCGGCGAGAAGAAGAAGTACCAGTGCCTGAACCGTCGGATAGAGTTCGACAGCGAGAACAATATGAACACGAGTATTAACTTCGAGCCTGTCGCCGACTGATATGGTTAGCCATACGTTAACGATAGCCCGACATACCTGTATATATTAGGTATATCAGTCTATTCTGAACCATCAATAGGTCTCAACCTTATATAATTTGACTCTATCGGAAGATAATTGTTCAAAAAATACCGAAATATAGTTGGAGATACCATAAATGATGTATATTTGCAGAACCAAACAATGTCTCATCTGCATTGATTGTCGACAGAAGGCATGATGATACACGTGGTAAGTTAACGTTGGGCTAGGCCTAATCACCTTTGTAACCCAATAATTGTTGAACACCATAAAACAAAAACGAAATGAAAACAAAGAAGTATTTTCTCACTAAGCTGCTTGCATTACTGATTATTGGCGGCATGTTTGCATGTTCGGACGATGAGAATGATAACGTGAGTGTGAATACTCCTACTGCTGATGAGTTTAACCTCAACGATGAAGGAACAGGAGTTACCTTCGATCAGGAGGCGGTGATTCTGGGCGTAAGTGGCAACAGCGCTACCGACATGGGAGTGTCCCTGATGTATCTGCTCACTGACATTAAACAGGAGGTGACGGACAACACCAAACTGTTGATTGTGCCGGAGCTCTCGAGCAAGTATGAGAAAGAGATTAAGACAGTATATGAGAATGGTGGTGTCGTAGCCGTGACCAATCCTTCCGAATCGCAGATCTTGAAATGGTTCGAAGACGTGGATTGGAAAGATGGTTTTATGCCGGGTCATGTGGACGACGCGCTGATGTTCTCGTTCGGCCAAGGTTTCCACTGCTGCGTGGTTTATGGTCCCGATAACGAAGATATTGCCGTTGACTCTACGGATGTGGCCAATATGCCTGACAAGGATTCGGAAGGTTTTATCTTTAAACCCCTCTTGGAGGCTCAGGCTCCGGTGACCGTGAAGTCAACAGGCGTGGATGCAAGCTCCGCCGGCGAGGATGTATGGACTGACTTTGAGAACTCCAAGTATCCGGCTGTCTACTCTTACCTCAGTTCGTGGCTGAACACCGTGAACAAGAGTTTTGAAGAAAAGGATGTTGTGGACGAGGACGAAGCTGAAAAGGTGAAACAACTCTTTGCCCAGAAAGTTACCCGTGCCGACGGTGACAAGGCGGACAATGACGTGTCACTTCTGTTCTCGAAATACACATATTCTGTGGTGTTGCCTTTTCATGCCAGTGCGCAACAGTACGAGGTGTTGTGGTCTGATCCGGACTACATCACGGGCGATGGTTCTGTGTCAGTCAATCTCAATATTTACCAGATTCATGTCTATGACGATGCACCGGGTGCGGGAGACTATTACTTGGTGAATATGTCTGCCGCCTTGGAGAGTGATAGAATGTATAAAGGCAAATGGGTGAACAAGCATGGATGGGTATGGGTTCGTCTCTGTGGCTACTACGCAATGGCTTTTGCTGTGGATTGCATCCCATGGAACACTTCCACAGATGCCCCCTTTACCAACGACGATGTTGAGTTTGTGGGTTCTACATCTCCTGAGACTACTCAAGGCGAGACGGTATACACCACTGAATCCTCATTCAGCCTCAACGTCACAGCCTCCGTTTCGGCTGGCCATAATTTTAAGAAATCCGACTATAATCCGGTAGGTAAGGGTAATTTCATGAACGGCGGTCTTACTGTCGCTGCAGGGTGGTCTTGGACCGACAGCAAAAGTCGTAACGTTTCCGATACTGATATCTCTAACACAAGCGGTGCGTATGCCGTGAACGGACAGGCTCAACCGGTTGCCAGGGCTGGTTGGAAGATGGTATTCAACAACTATCCTAAGTTCGAATTCTGGGGAAACGATTGTGGTTATAACGAAGGTAAATCACAGACCTATCGTTCTACCAACTATCTGGACGCTTCTTGGATTTGGCGTGCGAAATATGCGAAAGACTTCTCGTCGAGGTCGCCTATCGCTATCAAGGTACGTACGCAGCCCACCTATGGATCGATGGTATTCTGGGGAACCGAAGAGGACTTGGAGTACCACACTTATAACCACTTTGGCGCTTTTGATTACACCTTCTACCTGAATTCTTTCTCACGTGACAGATGCAGCACCATCGAGATTGAGAACGATTTTGAGGACGGCAAATCCATCACTGGCGTTGAGATCAAGAGAATCCATAAGTCCACTGACTCGGTGTACGTTCCTTGGTACAAGTTGGTTTGGTCTACTGAGAAGACCGTCATACCGGGTAAATCTGTCACTACTGGGGCTTTGAGTGTCGCGGATACCTATTATGTATATATTACTACCGATGATGGCCATCGATATAAGTATTGTAAACTTGGAAGTGAGGTGAAGACTTTGGAAGAAGGAACGACCAATACCGTTTATTGTAGCACCGACTTCAAGATGATTGAATAATTAGTATAAACCTGCAAACTGCATAAACATATAAAGTTATGAAAACGTATAGTAAACTGCTGGCAAGTCTATTCGCAATGCTGCTTGTTGTTAGCATTGGCGCATGCTCAGACGACGATGATGTGGCTGCTGTGTACAACCCGTCAACAGATGAATTCAATATCAACCGGACGGAGACAGGTGTGACTTTCGATCAGGAAGCCGTTATCCTTGGCGTCAATGGTGAAGATGCTAAGAATGTTGCTATCTCTCTGATATATTTGCTCCCGAACATCAATACGGAAGTGACCGATAATACCAAGTTGTTGGTTGTGCCGGAGCTCGCAGAGGTATATCAGAAAGACATTATGAAAGTCTATGATAACGGAGGTGTCATTGCCGTTACCGATCCTTCACAGACTCAGCTCAAACAGTGGTTCGATCTCTTCAACTGGGATGCGGGTATCGTTCCGGATAACGTGGATGATGCCTTGATGTTCTCTTTCGGTAAGGGATTTCACTGCTGTTTGGTCTACGGACCGGACAATAAGGCTGTGCTTCTCGACTCATTGTCTGACGATGAACTGTTGGCAAAGGATACGGAGGACGTGTCTACCAAAGCCTCTGCGCCTACAGGAAACGTGGTGACACAGGAAGAGATTCCTACCAGAGCTGAGGTCGAGTCAAGTTCTGATGATACGGAATACATTTGGATTGATTTCCAGAACCCCAAGTACCCTGAAGTGTACAACTACCTCACTCCTTGGGTGGAAGCCTTGAACAATGATTTCAGTAACACCGGCATAACCGACGATGAGGCACAACAGGTGAAACAGCAGTTCCTCCAGAAGACCACACGCACTAGCGACAGCGATAAGCTGCAAGACGTGTCGCAGATATTCGCCAGATACCCTTACACGGTCATCGCTCCGTTTACCGCCAATGCGGAGGTTCGCTGGTTGGCAGGAGACTCTGATCCAGACATTATTAAAGGTACGGGCGCTGTCACTCTCTGCTTCAATATCTATCAGATACACTGCTATCAGGATCAACCTGGCGCAGGCGACTACTACCTGGTTAATATGACAGCCGGTTTGGCAAGTGCTGACATGTACAAAGGCAAATGGTGGAACCAACATTCAGGAACCTATGTACGCGTCTGCGGCCTTTACGCAAAAGACTTTCAGGTGGCCTGCATCCCTTATCATCAGAAAAAGGATGGCTCGAATCCTAGACCGTATTCAGCCGACGAAGTAGAGGTTGTGGGAACACCGAAGCCTCTTACAACAGTGGGCCAGACCCGCTACGACGACAGCTTCACGTTCTCGTTGGATGCCTCTCTGTCAGTATCAGGTGGTAAGTCTATGATGATGAATAAATACGTGATGGTAGAACCAAAGATATCCTTGGGCTGGGAATGGACCGAAACGACCGTTCGCAACATTTCCGATACGGACATCCGCAACATCTCAGGAGGCACCGTAATCGCTGGCACCATCGCTTGGGCTTTGGCATGGAAGATGCAGTTCAACAACCTCCCCGAGTTTGATTGGGGTGAGAGACGTGGCTTCAATGAGGGTAACTCACTGGCATATCGCTCCACAAACTATCTGCATGCCAATTGGGTGTGGCATCTCGAGAATGTGTCTGATGACTCCACGGAAGATCCAATCGCTATTCGTGTGCAGACAGCGGCAACGTATGGAGCGCAGAGTTTCATTACTACTTACGCTGACCACGAGGAACGTACGTTCCGATATGGCTGCACCGACCAGATTATCAACTTGAAGCCTTTCAGTCGCGATAAATGCGGTACCATCACGTTGGAGAATAACTTCGATAAAGAGGCTATTATGAACGTGAAGGTCTACAAGCAAGAGAAGCAGAACAACACTTACGTCGATGGCGATTTGGTATGGTCGACAAACAACACGCTGAAGACTGGTAAGAAGGTCACCACTCCGGCCTTGAAGATTGCTGACACATACACCGTTTACCTTACCACCAATGATGGTAAGAAGTACAAGTACAGCAATCATCCGACACTGACAATTGAGTTGGGACTGGATAACGTTGTTTACAGTAAGACAGACTTCTCCGAGGTGCAACAATAAGAGTCCGTAGCGGCTCTAAGTAAAATAGCCCGGCATACTCCAGTAGTATGTCGGGCTATTTGTGCACTCGGTGGAATGTCTATGTTTTCGCCGTAATCTCACTTTTTTATCCCAGAAAGGTTGCGGATAACTCAAAATGCACTATCTTCGCCATTACAATAATGTTTTAGCGTAAAAGTTTATGGCTATTATTGTACTTATTGCTATGAAAAACACTCGTTATTCAGTCCAATATCATTATAATGTTTATCTTAAATCCGGGTTATGAGGTATTTGTCTATACTTTTCTCTTTGTTACTGTTTCAACCTTTGTGGTCTTCTCCTTATGGAACTGATATTGAAAAACTTCTGAATCGACTCGATTCAATCATTGGTTGTAAAGATGCTTTTCTGGAAATTAAGGAACAGAAAATAGAGCAACTTCGCATGCAGTCGTTCCACGTGCATACAGATGAGGAAAGGTACTGGGTGAACAAGAGATTTTATGACGAATACTTTGTCTACAATGCCGACTCTGCCATGGTTTATGCGAACTCAAATTTGGAGATATCCAATCGGTTGGGTCGGAAAGACTGGCAAGCCGAGTGGCGGATAAAGAAATCTTTTCTGCTATCGGCCACTGGATTACTGAAAGAAGCTCAAGACGTGTTGTATGGCATTGACGGGAATCAACTTTCACATGACCTTCAAATAGAGTATTATGGCCAGATGATGTACCTCTATTCTCATTTAGGTCAGTATTCAAGACACGATATGTGGAGTTTCAAGTCAAAGGGCAGAAGTGGTGCAACTTTATGTCGCTGATCAGAAGTCTTCACGTCCTCGCCCTATCAAAGAACTTAAGGGTTTCCGAAAGGTGCGCCTCTCTCCCAATGAAACGAAGGAGGTTACGTTCACTATCGACAAGTCTGCCTTAC
>CAVFUK010000123.1:35648-54300 GCA_963625535.1 Anaerovoracaceae bacterium
ATGTCATGATTGGGTAGTAGAACCGGGAAAGTTCGACGCTATCATTGCTGCGTCAGCGACAGACATCAAATCCAAAGTAACGTTTGAGTTGGTACTGGATAACGTTGTTTACAGCAAGACCGACTTCTCCGAGGTGAAGAAAGAATAGTCCCTAGCGATTCTATAGAAACAATACAGCCCGGCATACTCAAGTAGCACGCCGGGCTGTTCTGTTTCTATACTCTATCTGGAGCTAAAGCTGTCTCTTGCGATACACCACGAGCAACATTACCTCAAATGCCGTGATGACAATGCACGCTATCACACCCCAGTTGTCCACTAGATGATCGGGTGAGACCAAACTCAGTATGTATTTGATGAGGCCCGACAGTGTGAACAGTAGCGTGAACGATACCTTTATCGCGTCGCTCACCCGGATGGAATGCACTAGGTAGACTAGTGCGGCACTAACCAACAACACTACCGTCGAGAACAACAGGTTGAATCCGCTGTATGCCGACAACAACAAACCTATCAGCAGGTTCATCGCTATCAGTATGCCACTGACTGCTATGATTTTCGTTTTCATGAGTGTGCGAAAGGTTAGAGGTTAGGTATTGGTGGCGGACAGTTCGAGTCTACCAGCGACGAGAAGTCATCGCAGCCGGATAGCTTCTGCCATTGTGCCATCCCTTTGGCCCATACAAGGGTATCGTTGGTAATCTGATTGGCCTCGTATTTCTGCTCTACCGCGGCATAATCGAACGGCCCTTGTTGTTGTCCGTTCACGGCCAGGAAGTACTTCTTGCCCGTGAATGGCAAGGGTGGGGGAGTCTCACTTGACTGCTGGGTGTTGATTACTCCCGTAGCCAGCGAGGCGGCGGCGTTGCCCAGTCCGATGCCTGCACCGATGCCCATGGCAGCACCTGCCATGCCGCTGTGATTGTTGGCGGCCTGTTCCAGCACGTCGAATGAACGGCTCATCTGATAGTCCTCACGGCCTATCACACTGATGCGGGCCTTGGCGTCCTTCGCCTCTTTCAGCCGGATGAAGCTGGGATCGTCTTCCTTGATGGAGATGGCTATGATGCTGAACATCTCCAGACTGATGCCATAGGTGGCGAATACTTCGCTAAGTCGTGTTTGTGCATATTCCGACAGGCTGTCGACCTGCGACGATATCGACAGCACCGATTGGTCGTTCTGCTTCAGCGCGTCGTAGATGATGTTCGTCAATTTCGACAGCAACACGCCCTTCAAGTAGTCCACCACCCGAGCCGTTTCGAATGACGACATGTTCCCTACCAGCTTCTCTAGAAACAGTCGGGCGTTCTCTATGTGCAGTCCGTATTGGCCATAGGCCCGCATGGACACAATGACGTCGTATTTCGGGTCCTCCACCTGGATGGGTGTCAGCGTTCCCCACTTGTTGTTCAGCAGCGACACATGGTTCACGAACCACACCTCGGCCTTGAAGGGAGTCTCTCCGTCGAAGGGCAGGTTCACCACTTTCCCCAGCAAGGGGATGTTGTCACTCTTGATGGTATAGGTGCCGCTGGTAAACTCGTCACAAATCTTTCCGCCCTTCACAAAGAAAGCGGTCTGTCCGGGATAGACCACCAGCTGAGAGCCCAGCCTCAATCCGTCGCTCTCGAAGCGGTGTACGAGCTCCTGCTCGTTCACCTCCCATGAGACTATATCCACTAAATTCATCGTTATTCGCTATTGTAGGTTTTACTGATTCATTTATTCTTATTGGTTACCCATCTCTTCTTCCATGACAACCAACCGGAGCTTGGCTGTGTTTAGCTCAGTGTATCCAGATACGTTGTAGTTATAGGAGCCTTCCTCCATTAAATTGTTGCTCCTATAGATGCATGAGTGCGCCATGTTCCCGTCATCACTTGGCCCTTCGGGGTTCACCAAATCCGCATAGTCGCTCCATCCGCTCGATAATCCTTGGTCGTCATACAGGTCAAGGCACAGCTCGTCCCTACAGGACTCTGCCTTAATAGAACCTTGTTCTGAGGCCCACATCCACTGCATCAGTGTCGGCATACGGAATACGCAGGACGAAACCGCGTTCACCTTCTCGATGAAGTCTTTGGCCGTGCTTGTCGAGAAGTCCTCCGTTTCCAACAGTTTCCATTCTTCCTCCGTTACGGTAGTCGTCATGATGTAATAGTTGGTGAGCTCTACGCTTATGGGATCGTCACCAGTCCCTAAGAAACTTTGTGTGCCGGTTCCCGGGATAGCGAACCTGTCGCCCTGTACCAAAGTTAACCTTTCCTTGAGGCTCTTAGCCACTTTCTGGGCGTTCTCCTTCTTCTGGAGCTCTTCCTGGGCCTGCATCTCAGCCATCTGAGCTTCCCATTCCGCCTGTTCGACTTGGGCTTTGGCACCTTCATAGATAGGAATAGCTATCGCGATAACCGTCAAGGCGACGGCCATGGCTATCAAGCTGGTCCATACCCACTTCAACGATACCCTCTCAGGCTCCTTGAATTTGTTCAAGTCTATACTCGTGTTGGCATCCGCATCGCCATAATCGCAGTAGCGCTTGGCATTGGAACTCCTTATCAACTTGGCGCACTCGCGTACCACGCTGATGTATGCGTCAATCTTATCGTTCCCTTCATGCATATACTTGTACAGTTTGCATAAGATGAATATGGCGATGGCGCTGCACAGGGTAATCACTATTCCGGGGAAGTCGAAGAACGTGTCCCATCTATGGCTAAAATGATAAACGGTGAAGCCAAATGTGGCAATCAGTACGGTAAACAAGAGGAAGCTGCCTATGAGCGTCGAGATGATGTCTCTCTTCCTATCTTTTATTTCGTTATCATGCTTCTTGGTATCCTCATCCCTCGGGACGGTGATCTTATGTCTCATTTACTGCTCCTATATTCGTGCTCCTTCATAAACAAACAGGAGACACATCCGTGGCGGATGCGTCTCCTGTATATGGTTGAATCCTATCAGAGCGGAGCTGTTAATAGCCCGTGTTCTGTTTGTAGAGACCCGGTGTGATGTTCATCTGGTTCTGCGGAATCGGATAGAGATAGCGACCGTCGGTCACGTCGGCTGTACTGGTGCCTTCGGGGTTGCCGTAACGGTTAAACATATCGAGGATGTCCTGCTTCCATTCGCCATAGCGTACTTGGTCGAACCAACGGATGCCCTCGCCGGCAAGCTCCAGACGGCGCTCGCGCTTCACATACTTCAAGGCCTCGGCGGCGGTAGTCGCTGAAACGGGGTCGCATCCGGCACGCTCGCGAATCTCGTTGACTATAGCAACGGCTCCGCTCACATTGTTCTCGGCACACATGATCTCGGCGTTGAGCAGCATCATATCCTCGATGCGGAGGATGGGGAAGTTCACAGGCCAGTCGTACATGCTAACCAGTGCGCTGTAGTCCATCGACAGTCCCAGTGCGTCCATCTTAGGTTTAGAGGGCAGGGGTTTGTAGAACTGACTCTTTACGTATACGTCGGTGGTCACGCCGTCCACGGTCACCGACTCCTTCTCGTTGGAGTAGGCCACGGTGTTGGCCTCAGCCTCATAACCGTCGAGCAGAGTCCAACCCTCTCCACGCAAATCCTTGTTGCCGCCAGAGTATATCTTGTCGTACTCATAGCGCAGGGTCTTCTCTATAAAGATATCATAGCCATAGAGTCTTACGCCTACACCATTTGTATAGGAAGGAGGCAGCGACTTCACAAAGAAACCTGTGCCCGGGTCGCCTGTACCACCTGAACGGTACTGGATGGCGAAGATGCTGTACTTGTTGTGGTAGTCGGGTGTCCACTGCTTACGCCACTCCGTGATGTCCGTTGCCCAGTAGTTGCTCTTTTTGTCAAGCACTTGCTGGAGGTAAGTCTTGGCCTTCGCCATGGCCGACGAATCGTTGAAGGGATAGCCGGCGAGTGTCATATAGACACGGGCCAACATGGCGGCGGCAGCTGTCTTGTCGGCTCGTCCCTGATCGGGTACGGCTGTGCCGGCAGCGTTCACCACTTTTCCCTTCTCCGGCAGGTTGAGGGCAGCCTCCAGGTCGGGGATAACCACAGTGTTGATGATAGTTAACGCGTCAGACTGGGGAGTGTTGTTCACCGTGGAGGGCGATGCGGCCTCGGTCACCATCGGAATGTTGCCGAACAAGCGGGCCAACTCGAAGTATGCCCAGCCACGCAGGAAGCGAACCTCGTTGAGGAACTGTGCCTGGATGGTCTCATTGTCATAGGTGGCACCCTGAATCTTCTGGATGGCCACGTTGGCATCGTAGATGACCTTGTACCACATGTTCCATGTGCTCTCAAAGGTGCCCGTCACAGCGGTGGCACGAAACGCGCTCACATCCGAGCGGTTGTTCTGTCCGTTCACGACAGGGTTCACCCAAGCATTGTCCGAGCGGCACTCTGACATACCATAGTATTCGTAGTCGGTGGCATAGCGTAAATCGGAGTAGACACCTATCACGCCTTGGTTGGCTTGTGCCAAGGTTTGGTAGAATCCGTCAGAAGAGAGCAGGTTCACAGGGGGTTGGTTGAGGTAGCTGTCACATGACGTAGCGCCGATAGCCAACAGGCCACAGCAACCGACAACCGGTACAATACGGAATATATTCTTGATTTTCATATTTCTTCTATTCTTTTTATTCTTCAATAGATACATTAGAATGTGACGTTAACACCAAAGGTGAAGATGCGGGCTGATGGATAGCCACCGTAGTCGATACCCGTTGCGGTAGCACCACCAGGCACAGACTTGCTACCATTCGACACCTCAGGAGAGTAGCCGTGGTAATAGCTGTGTGCACGGAGCAGGTTCTCACCCGAGAAGTAGATGCGTGCGCGCTGCAGCAACTTCGTCTTCAGAGGCAGTGTGTAACCCACTGTCAGGTTCTTCAGGCACAGGTAGTCGCTGCTCTCCAACCAACGGGAGTCAACTTGTCCGCCACCTGTTGTGCTGAGGATGTAGGGCGTTACACCGTCGCCGGTCTCTGTCTCGCTCCACCAAGCATTGGTCCAGCAGTCCATCACGTTGGCTGAGGCTCCCATACCCGGGCGGTCGATAGCACGTCCGAAGCAACCGAAGATTTTACCGCCTGTCTGTGCTGTCAACAGGATGCTCACGTCAAAGTTCTTCCACTCGAAGGTATTGGTCATACCGAAGGTCCATTTCGGTGTGGGCTGACCCAGATAGACGCGGTCGTTGGTGAGGTCGATGTTACCATCGTGGTTCACGTCGAGATAGCGGATGTCACCGGGTTTGTTCGTCTTGCCATTGAAGGTTACCTTGCTCACACCACACTCAGCGGCATAAGCGTCCAAGTCAGCTTGTGACTCCCACACGCCGATGGCCTTGTACATGTAGAAGGCGTTCACCGGGTGACCTACAGCCAGAATGTTAGATGCGTTGGCACCATCACCAACACCATTGAATCCTGAGTGGATAGGCGTATCATCTGTACCAAGGGAGATCACTTCGTTCTCGTTGTAAGAAGCGTTGAAAGAGGTGGTCCACTTGAATTTACCCGTCATGTTGTGGGTGGTCAGCTCGATATCGATACCCTTGTTGGAAATCTCACCGAGGTTACCCCAGATGGTCGTGAAGCCAGAGGCACCGGCAACGGGTACTTGATAGAGCAGGTCCTTTGTGGACTTTGTGTACCAGTCGACAGAGAGTTGGATACGGTTGTCGAGGAACCCGAAGTCGAGTGCGATGTCCGTAGAGTAGGTCTTCTCCCAACCGAGGTCGGCGTTGCCGAGTGAGTTGGCTGTGTAGCCTGCGGCTCCTGCGTAGGTCACAGAGGTCAGTGTGGCGTACGCTGCGGTATTGGAGATGTTGTTGTTACCAGTCACACCATAGCTGGCGCGCACTTTCAACGTGTTCCACCAATTGAGGCCGAGCTTCTTCCAGAAAGGCTCACCGCTGACCATCCATCCTACGCTGGCAGCCGGGAACACGCCCCACTTGTTGTCGCCACCGAACACTGAACCACCATCGTAACGGAGTGAGGCAGACAGCATGTAGCGTTCGTCGTAGTTGTACTGCACACGGCCGAAGGCAGAAACCAGTTTGTCAGGTGTAGCCTCTGTCACGGTGTTGGCATTAGGTGTCACCTGGCTACCGTCGAATGAGCCTGTGATGGCATCGTTGGCAAACGGAGCCTTGTAGGTCTGCGAGGTGCTGAAACCGACATTGCTCTCCTCGCGTGAGGCACCGGCCATCAAACTGAGTGAGTGCTTGCCGAAATCTTTGTCGTAGTTGATAAGTCCCTGCAACAGGGTAGACCAAACGCGCGATGTGGTATGTCCACCACTAGACTGTGTACCTTCGCCCTGTGCCCAGTTGGCACTGGCGCTGGTGAAGTTATAGGTCTGTCCGTCCACGTCATAATAGTTGGTAGCACCGGACAACTCCACTTTCAGTTCCTTTATAGGAGTGATGCGTATGAAGGCGTTGCCCAGGAAGCGTACACGATTGCTGCGGTTGATGTTGGTCTCCAACGCATAGACCGGAGCTGACACTGAACCAGCCCAGTTGTATCGGGTGTTTGGTTGGGCGTTGATTTGGTAACCCACGCCTGCCTCTGACACCGGCACGGCTGTCAAGATGTGGTGGATGCGTGAGTCCTTACCATTGGCCGAACCGGAACCATTGGACACGATGTAGGTGGGCGCGAGGTTCAAGCCGACGGTGATGTACTTGTTAATCTTGCTCTCGACGTTGGCACGCAGGTTGAAACGCTGATAGTCCGTACCCTTCACCAAACCTTCCTGCTTCATGTAGCCACCGGAAATCATATATGAGAGGTTATCCGTTCCGCCGGACACGTTCAAGTCGTAGCTCTGCACCAGTCCTGCGCGGAAGGCATAGTCTTGCCAGTCGAGCAGGTCCAGCTCACCGGCATTGGCGTCGTAGGTGTGAGCGTCCTGGATGTCCTTACTCAGGTACTGGAACCAACGGTCGTCGTTGATGATGTTGTAGTTGGGAGATGCCATGGAGCCACCCATGTTTCTCATACGAGTAGCGCTGTCGTCCTTGATGCTGGCTGTTGTGATGCCCTTATTGGCCATGTTGGTCATGTAGTTGGCGTCGTTCCAGCGCATCTTGAACTCCATCCACTCCTCAGCGGTCATAATGTCGAGCTTCTTCTCGGCCGACTGCCAACCAATGCTGCCGTTGAACGTCACCGTCGGCTTGCCGCTCTTACCGCGTTTTGTGGTGACAATCACCACACCGTTTGATCCACGTGAACCGTAGATGGCGGCTGAGGCGGCATCCTTCAGTACCTCAATCGACTGGATGTCGTTCGGGTTGATGCTGCTGATGGTCGTCATAGGCACACCGTCCACCACGTAGAGCGGGTCGCTGCTGGCATTCACAGAGGCGGCACCACGTACACGAATCTTCGGGTCGGCACCCGGCTCACTACTCTCAGCTCGCACCGTCACACCGGCCAATTGACCTTGCAGGGCTTGCTCGGCACGTGCCAACGGACGGCCTACGATGCCGCTGGCGTCCATCTTCGCAACGGCAGACGTTAAGTTGCTCTTCTTCACCGAACCATAACCGATGACCACCACGTCCTCGAGTACGGTCTGGTCTTCCACCAATGTCACGTTAATGATCTTACGACCACCAACAGCCACTGTCTGGCTCTTGTAGCCTACGTAGGAGAACACCAGAGTTGCATTCGAAGCGACGCCCTCCAGGGCGTAGTTGCCGTCAAGGTCTGTCACGGTACCCTTCGAGGTCCCTTTCACCAAGACGCTGGCACCAATGACCGATTCGCCCGTAGTATCCACTATTTTACCCGTCACTTTGATCTGGGCCATAGTGGCAATCGAGCAGAAAGCAAGCAACAGGAATGTTGCGATTCTTAGTCCTTTTTCTTTCATTTCAATTAGATTTAAATAGGTAATTATTAACTGTATGATTTCTTAGATTATTATTTCTGGGGAAGGAGTATAGTTTATCCACTCGGTTTAATACGGAACATGGGCAAGGGGCAATGTAAGCCTCTCTTTGTCGTTAAGCTATTCGTCATGTTAGATTTAAGTTTTTCGGGCAGGCCTTATGCCTTATTCCCGCGGTAAAAGTATAGATAATCTCCGATACGGCGTATGGAATAATCGACTTAAACGATGGAAAATTTGTTATGCTTGTAATTAACGTTGATTATCAATTGTTTAATGGCTTAAGCAAACCTAATGATAAGCATCGACTAGAAGAATGGTAAATCTAAACCTGTCGCAATCTCGATAAAAAGATGAGATTGCGACAACTTTCTCACCGCAAACCTGTCGCAATCTCTACTTTTTAGTAACTTTGCGACAAAATATAGTTTATGAGACAGCATATCGTTGGTAGAGAACAGGAGATAGCGAAGCTGGAGTCATACATGGCCAGCGACCACTCTGAGTTTATAGCCATCTATGGTAGACGGCGTATTGGCAAGACATTTCTCGTGAAGGAATTTCTCGAGGACAACATCACTTTCCGTATTACCGGCAAGGATGGCGTTACCACGAAGGATCAGCTTACAGCGTTCAACTATGCCCTCTTCGACCAACTCCAAGTGACGGAAACGGCGGGCGACTGGACGCAGGCCTTTCGTCTTCTAGCTGTTGCGCTCGATAAACATCCTCACCACAGGAAGGTCATCTTCATCGATGAGCTGCCGTGGATGGACACCCGCGGTTCTGGTTTCATCAGTGCCTTTGAGTCATTCTGGAATTCGTGGGCATCCTATCGCGACGATGTGAAACTGATTGTCTGCGGTAGTGCCACTACTTGGATGCTTGACAATGTCATCAATTCCCGTGGCGGCCTCCACAACCGTATCACACACAGCATCATGTTGGCACCGTTCACGCTTCACGAGACGGAAGTGTATTTCCAGTCGCGCCACTTTCCCTACGAGCGGATGGAGATTATGGAAGCTTACATGGCAGTGGGTGGCGTGGCCTACTATCTCTCGCTCTTCGAGGCGGATAAGAGTGTGGCGCAGAACGTCCAACAGCTTTGCTTCTCCCGAGGAGGGGAGCTCACAGGCGAGTTCGACCGCATCTTCCGCTCCCTATTCAAACGGGCCGACAACTATGTAGCCATCATCACCGCCTTGAAAAACAAGGGTATGGGGATGACGCGTCTGGAACTTCTCGATGCTACCGGCATGCCCAACAACGGGAGGTTCAGCTCCATGCTCGCGGAGTTGGAGCAGTGTGAGTTCATAAGGAGTTACGTGCCTTTCGGCAAGCTGAAGAAAGAGATGATGTATCAATTGACCGACCCCTTCACGCTCTTCTATTTCAAGTTCATGCAGGGGAAGAGCTCTTTCCTTGATGGTTATTGGCTGAAGATGCAGCAGACCTCAGAGTACGAATCATGGTGTGGGTACGCATTCGAGACCCTCTGTCTGCACCATATCAATCAAATCGTGCGTGCGCTGGGCATTGACGGCACCATCAATACTCCCTGTTCATGGAGCTATCGTCCGTCAGTCTATATCGCTGATAACGACGCTGCCGACGAGGACTTGCGCCACGGTGCGCAGATAGACCTCATTATAGATCGCTCTGACCGCTGCGTCACCATCTGCGAGATGAAGTATTCGCACGATGAGTATGAGATAACAAAAGCCTACGATGCTCATTTGGGCCGTCGCTTGCGGACGTTCAAGAAGGTGACAGGTACCCGCAAGACGCTCGTCCCCACATTCATCACTCCCTGTGGTCTATATAATAATATGTACGCGCGTAAGATGGTTCGGCAAGTGACGGCCGATGACCTCTTCGCGTTCTAGGGTTATTCCTGTCTCCACTCGTTGTCGGCTGATTGCGTACGTCCGTCGACGATTTACCGTCCATCGCACTGTATTCATAAATGCACTATCTTCGCCATTACAATAAAGTTGTAACGTAAAAGTTGTAATGACCGTATGATACAGAATGTAAGGAAGTTGGCGAATCCCGTTCGCCTTAAAGTTGTCGCAATCTCCCTTTTTTATCGAGATTACGACAACTTTGTAGGGTTGAAACCTGTCGCAATCTTACTGGATTGCTCGCCTCCCCGAATGAATATTGTATGAATATCCTGCATGCGTATACCGCAACATCTCGGGAAACGCACCTTTTTGCACCCCTGTTTTATAGGAAAACGCACCTCGAAACTGAATATCAATTGGTTGCGGGCATCGTATATTTGAAGATAGTATCAGTTATTATAATGTTAGTATCTTTGCAGTATAAAATGAGACACAATGAAACAGACAATACCCGTCATAGGAATGGCTTGTTCGGCTTGTTCGGCCAATGTGGAGCGGAAGCTCAACTCGCTGGAGGGGGTCCTCTCGGCATCGGTGTCACTGGCCAGCCGAACGGCACTGGTGGAGTATGACCCGAAGCGGATAACGCTGGAGGAGATGAAGCGGGAAGTATCTAATGCCGGGTACGACCTCGTGATTGAGACGGACCGTGATGTGGAGGAAATCAACCGACACGAGTTCACTCGGCTGAAACGACGGGCCCTCTTCTCGTGGCTCTTCGCTATACTCGTGATGACGCTCTCCATGAATTGGATTGTGCTTGGCGCAGAATCCACATCGCAGGATACATCGAGCGCCACGGTGACCACATCGTTTACACTTAACAACTTAGTATGCCTCGTCCTCTCCTTGTTGAATATGGTATATTGCGGACAGATGTTCTATCGTTCCGCTTGGAGACAACTGCGGCACGCCACTGCCAACATGGACACGTTGGTGGCCCTCAGCACCCTCATCGCTTTCCTCTTCAGCGCGTTCAATACCTTCTTCGGTGACTGGGTGTGGGGCGCTAGCGGAATCGCCTGCCACTCTTACTTCGACGCTTCGGTGATGATTATCACCTTTGTGCTGACCGGTCGCTGTCTCGAAGAGAAGGCCAAGGACAGCACGGCCAGCAGCATCCGTCAGCTGATGGGACTGCAACCCAAGACCGCCCGACTGGTGCGCGACGGGAATCTTGAAGAGGTTCCTATCTCCACCATCGAGAAAGGCGACATCATCGAAGTGCGGGCGGGGGAGAAGATTCCTGTGGACGGTGTGGTGACCTTGGCCGAAAGCTTCATGACCCCCGATGTCGCGTACGTGGACGAGGCCATGATTACCGGAGAACCCACGCCTGCGCCCAAACGTACGGGTGACGGAGTGCTGGCGGGGACCATTCCCAGTCAAGGCAAACTGCGTTTGAAAGCCAGACAGATAGGCGAACATACCGCTTTGGCCCATATCATACAGACCGTGCAAGAGGCCCAAGGGAGCAAAGCCCCCGTGCAGCGTCTGGTGGACAAGGTGGCCCGCGTCTTCGTGCCCGTGGTGGCCGGCATCGCGTTGCTCACCTTCCTGGCATGGTGGCTCATCGGCGGCAACGCCTGTCTGCCCCAAGCCCTGCTGAGCGCCATCGCCGTGCTGGTCATCGCTTGCCCCTGCGCATTGGGACTGGCCACGCCCACCGCACTGATGGTGGGTATCGGCAAAGCCGCGCAGAAGCAGATTCTCATCAAGGATGCCTCCGCCCTGGAGAACCTGCGCCGGGTGGACGCGCTCGTCATCGACAAAACCGGCACACTCACCATCCCCAATCAGCAGGTGGACTTCACCCGGGCCGACGACCTCGACCTGGAGGCACGCGAGACCCTTAAGCCCCATGCCGCCGAGGCCATGACCCGTTTGCAGGCAGCGGGCATCGAGGTCTACATGATGAGTGGCGACAAGGAAGAGGCTGCCCGCTATTGGGCGGAGCGGGTCGGTATCCGTCACTACCGCAGTGAAGCGAAGCCCGATGACAAACTGTCGCTGGTGCGGACGCTGCAGTCCGAAGGCAAGCACGTGTTGATGGTGGGCGACGGCATCAACGACACGCAGGCCCTGGCGCTGGCGGATGTGGGCATGGCCATAGGCAGTGGCACGGACATTGCCATGGACGTGGCGCAGGTGACACTGATGGGCGACGACCTACGGACCATCCCCGAGGCGATGAGGCTCAGTCGGCGAACCGTGGCCATGATTCGGCAAAACCTCTTCTGGGCATTCGTTTACAACGTCGTCTGCATCCCCTTGGCCGCTGGCGTGCCATGCCTCTTTGGATTCGACTTCCAGATTACACCCATGTGGGCCAGTGCACTGATGGCCTGCTCCAGTGTAAGCGTGGTGCTCAACTCGTTACGACTGAAGTGGGGCCGGTAGGAAATTATTTTCCCAACGAGTCGTCATTATATTTGCATCGAATGAATATTCTATTTATCTTGCGGCCGTTCGGTATCTCTGTACAAAGACACTGAACATGTATTTAATGACTTTGAACATGTGTTCAGTGACTTTGAACGTCTGTTCAAAGACTTTGAACAGAGATATCGAATGGGTTCATGAGGTCTTTCTGTATACTTCGTGACCTGTTTATTTATAGTTCGAAACACAAACAATTACTGATTATGGCACACTATGAATTAAAGGAAATGCCCGACATGCGTGATGAGGGCAAACGTAGGGTCTATCCCAAATTGAAAAGACAAGAGACTGTCAGCTTCAAGTCGTTTATTCATAAACTGAAAAGATACAACCGGGCGATACCTGAAAGCACGTGGGACAGTTTGATGATGGATGTGTCCAAAGTGTTGGCGGAAGAGTTGGCCAATGGACATACGGTGAAGATTGACGGACTGGGCGTCTTCTCCCTGTCGCTGGAGTTCGCGGACGACAAGGCTACCGAGATGACTTCTGACGACGAGAAGCTGAACTATAGGAAAGTGAAGGTGAAGGACATCCTCTACAGACCGGATAAGGAACTGCTGAAGGAGGTGTGCAACGAGGCCAAGTTCGAAAGAGAGACGGGAGGTGTGAAAAAGTTGAAGCAGGTCCCGTTCACATACGAGCAACGAAGGAACAACGCGATAAATTACATCTGCTCCAATGGCTTCATGACTCTGAAGACGTATGTGGAGATGAACGGGGTGAGCCGCACGCAGGCGTCGCTCGACCTGAAGAAGATAGAGCAAGACCCCGAGTCGCACATCGGTTCCACCGGTAATAGGACCCACAAGATTTGGGTGGAAAAGAAATAGTTTCTTATCTTTGTGGCTCAAAACGTACTTACAATGAACTGCATCAGAAGATTTTGGGCGGCCTGCTGCCGGTTTCGCCACCGTCACGGCTATGGCATCCATTCACCTTTCGTGTTCGACCTGGTGATGGATGTGCTCTACGACTCGTCCCGTTACTACGACTTCGACCGCCTTGGCAAAGAGCGGAAGTGGCTCGACCGGGCCAAGCCCGGGCACCCGTGTTACCCTAAGTCGTCGGACCGACGGCTATTCAAGTTAGTCAACCGCTTCCAACCCGAAGTGGTGGTGGAGGTGGGCACTGGCTCTGGACTGAGCATGCAGTATATGGCTGCGGCTAAGCGGTCGGCGTGGTGCGTCACCTTCGACCGGGAGTTGCTGCCCTATGTGACCGAGAGGCTGAAGCCCAGCGGCATCGAGTACCGTAAGTTGCCCGACGAGCCGGGCACGGTGTTGCAGGGCTTTTCGGAGATAGGTTTGCTCCACATCGCCCATACCGATGCCTATCGGGAGGTGTTCGATGAGGCTTGGGCGCACCTCTCCGCGCGCTCGTTGGTGGTGGTCGAAGGCATCCACGACAGCAAGGAGAAGCTCGCGTGGTGGAAGTCCATCGTGGCCGACGAGCGGGTGGGGATGACTCTCGACCTCTACGATATGGGGGTGGTCTTCTTCGACCTCTCGCGCCCCAAACAACAGTTCAATATATAATAAGGTGTAACTAACAGCAAGCGAAGATGAAAAAGAGTGGAATTTATACCAAGACCGGCGATGCCGGAATGACTAGCCTGGTGGGTGGTGTGCGTGTGCCCAAACTGCACGTGCGCCTGGAGGCCTACGGCACGGTGGACGAACTCAACGCCCAGATAGGACTGCTCATCACCTACGTGAACGATGAGACCGAGCGGGAGTTGCTGACGCGTGTGCAGAACAATCTCTTCGTCATAGGCGCCTACTTGGCTACGGACCAGAGTCAGCGCCAGCTGCGTGAGGGCAGTCAGATTGACCCCAAGGAGGTGGAGGTCCTGGAGGGTGCCATCGACCGCATCGATGCCGACCTGCCTCCGTTGAAACTGTTCGTGCTGCCCGGAGGTTCGCGTGGAGCGGCCCTGTGCCATGTGTGCCGCACGGTCTGCCGTCGGGCCGAACGTCGCATTCTGGCCGTCGCTGCCGAGTCAGAGACTGACCCCAACCTGTTGGCCTATGTCAATCGTTTATCCGATTATCTCTTTGTTCTGTCCAGGAAAATCAATATATTGGATGGAAATGATGAAATAGTATGGCGAAAATGTTGTAAGTGACGGATTTTGTTCTACTTTTGCGCAAAATTTCAGAAGAGGTATTTTTAAAACGATAGAAGATTATGTATTGGACTTTGGAATTGGCATCGAAACTAGAAGATGCTCCTTGGCCAGCCACCAAGGATGAGTTGATTGACTATGCAATACGCTCTGGAGCTCCTCTTGAAGTAATCGAGAACCTGCAGGAGATGGAAGACGAAGGCGAGATATATGAAAGTATTGAGGATATCTGGCCTGACTATCCGAGCAAGGAAGATTTCTTCTTCAATGAAGACGAGTATTAGTACGTCATTCAAATAACATTAAAACGCTGCGTGCGACAAACAATGGAGTACATTGATTGTCGCACGCAGTCGTTATTATTTGTCATCATGGTGAATTCAGGAAGTCGTTCAGTTCCTCTTTTGTTGCACAGGTTATCACCTGTCCAGCCTCATATTCCCTATGACCTTCTTCGATTATTTGTTCCAGTTCAGGGGAAAGTTCAAGGTCTGTAACTTGAATGATAGCCATAACTCATGCCTTTTTAATGTGTACCACCTATTGTACGCAAAGGTAATGACTTTATTGGAATAAACAGAGGAATCTCTGATTTTTATGAAATCTAGCTTTTCAGTGGGAGATGTCTGATATTATTCTTACTTTTGCGAAGTTGGTCGGTTGCTCCATAGTTGCTTCAAGGAACGACGGACACAGCCTAAAAGAACGACGTATGAATAATTTGACTCTCTCCATAACAACCATAGGTGATTTGCTGTTGAACGAGAAAATCACCAGGGACATGAGGAATGGAAAGCCGATAGAGAATGTGCGGCTTACCATCCCCGAATATCAACGTCCCTATAAATGGACGGCCCGAAACGCTATACAGCTGCTCGACGATATACTGGAAGCCCGGAACGTCAACAAGGAAGTCTACCGGGTAGGTACACTCATCCTCCATAAGCACATTAATGATGATAAGTCAGAGCAGTACAACATCGTGGACGGTCAGCAGCGGGTCATCACATTCAGCTTGTTGCTCCATGCATTGTATGAATTAGACAGAACTGAGGAAACGGACATTAAGTTCCTTCATCAACAAGTGTTCAATAATCAATATAGCCGTCGCAATATCCCCAACAACTACAATGCATTCAAGCGCAGAACGTACAAGAGCGCTGATGACGACGACAATATCGATCACGTCAGAGACATGGAACGCTTGAGGAAATACATCGAACAACGGTGTGAGCTGATTGTGGTCATTACCGATGACCTGTCGGAGGCCTTCCAGTTCTTCGACTCACAGAACGCTCGGGGCAAGGCCCTCTATCCCCACGACTTACTGAAAGCGTATCACTTGCGTGAGATGTCGGACATCGATCCCGATGATATCGAGAAGATTGTGAAGGAGTGGGAGAAGATTCCCCAAAACGAGTTGGCCGTATTCTTTAACGACTACCTGTATCGCATCAAGGAGTGGGCGAATGGAAACTGGGCCTATAAGCTCAGCGAACAAAACATCTACAAGTTTAAGGGTATCAGCAAAGCCGCTCGCACACCCTATGCCCAGTTCTACAAGAGCGCGTACTCTTATGCCGCGTACATCAACGCTTCCGCAATGCCTTTCGTGTCGGGCATAAGGGAAGTGAACGCCTTTCAGCTCAACACACCCATCGTCGCTGGTAAACCGTTCTTCGACTTTACCAAGCACTACTATGGCATACTGAAGGACATACAGGATAACAGTCAGTACGAAGGGTTCTACATCAAGGGGAATGTCATAGTGAAGACCCTCGACACCTACTTCAATAGAGGAGTCGGGAACCGGATTACCCGATTGCTGTTCGATACTTCCCTGCTCCTGTATGTCGACCGCTTCTGCCCGGCCACCTACCCAACGAAGGTCGATACGGAACTCTTTGAGCAATTCGTTGTCTATGCTTTCATTTGGGCCTACTCCCTGCGTGCCCAGTATTCCCACCTAGGTTGGCAATCGGCCCAGAACTATGTGCTCGAGAAGGACGATAAGCAAATTAATGCGTTGAACATCTATAAACTCATCTCGGACTCGGACACGCCTGTGTCTCTGTTGAGCGCTTTGGCGGATGTGCTTAGTCCGTTGACTAAACAATCTGTAAGTCATAAGGTGTACAAGGATGAAGATAAAATAGACCTAAAGGAGGACGATATCTACATGAACTATCTTTACTTCTTTAAAGCAAATCATTTCTATAAATAATGGAGCTATGGACAAGGCAATACCTCTCGAAGAGTGCTCGATAAACCAGATTTATCTGGAGAGTCAGGAACCTAAGACCTATGTGATTCCTGTATATCAGCGCAACTATGCCTGGGAAGAAGATGAAATAGCGGCGTTGATAAAAGACGTGCACGATTCTTTCCGAAAGGATAAGGGCGCACCCTATTACATAGGAACGCTGGTGACCTACAAACGGGGCGATAGCGAATATGAGGTAATTGACGGTCAGCAGCGCCTTACTACTATTTACATCATTCTTAAGGTCTTGGGCGTAAAGAACTTTAGTAACAAGCTGACCTACAGTGCGCGCAAGGTGTCGGCCTCTACCATAGAGAAGCTCGATAGCTTCCCCGATTTGGGTGAGGCTGTCGACCAAGGCATAAGGAATGGGTATAAGTTCGCCGAAAATGCAATTCGTGAGAAAGTGGGTGAGAAAGAACGTGAGGAGTTTACCCGTTATTTCCTTCATGAGGTGCATCTTATTCACTACCTCGTGCCGAAGGATGTCGACTTGAACCACTACTTCGAGGTGATGAACTCTCGTGGCGAGCAATTGGAGAAGCATGAGATTGTAAAGTCCCTCTTGGGTCAGAATCTGGGTAACGAGGAGCTGTCGACGTTCAGCCGTATATGGGAGGCTTGCAGTGAGATGAATATCTACATACAGCAAGTCTTTCCACGGAATGAAGTCTTTGGGCACGAATTAAAGGACTTTATGATACATAGTTTCGATGAAATTCCTCAACAAGATGGGCAGGAAGGAAAAGATACCATCCTCAATCTGCTGAGTCAGGCGGTAGAAAAGGAGAAGGAGGACTCCACCATAGAACAGACCGATAGGTTTCAACCCATCATGGACTTCCCTAATTTCCTGCTGATTGTACTGAAGCTCACTAGGATGAAGGATAAGAAATTCAACCCTGTTGAGTTCGCGCTCGACGATAAGGAGCTGCTGAATGAGTTTACCAAAGCCTTGGATGAGGTTGAGGACAAGACCGAGTTCACACAGAGATTTGCATTCAATCTGCTGAAGTCGAAATACCTCTTGGATAATTACGTCGTCCATCATGCGCTGAGCGACAAGGAGCTGTCGGGTGACAATCCCTGGAAACTGCAGTATTACTATCAGGAAACAACGAAGAAGAGCTATCCTAAGAATATAGCAGGCATGACGGAAGCCCAGAAAGAACTTGTGCATTTGCTATCGATGTTTGAGGTGTCGTTCACTCCCAAACAGAGGAAGAACTATCTGTTTTATTGTCTCATGTATCTATTCGATAATATGGGAGACACAGAAGGCTATCTCGATTTCCTGCGATGGCTCGCCGACAAGTACTTCTTTGATGTCTACCTCAACAAGGAATGTTTGAATGAACGGAACGTGCCTCGCCCCAATGCCTTTGACAATGTCTTGCTGAAGAATCGAAGATTGCAGTTTGAGAAAGTCGGAATGGATGGAATAGATTACAAGGCAGCCTTTAAGGATATATATAGGCCAGGACGGTCGGACATTCCGTTGTTTGTATTCAATTATACGGATTTTATGATATGGGCGATATATTCAGATACCTTGAGAGGCAATAAAAGTAAGAAAGGGTCGGGGGAGCGAAAGGAGTTCTTTGACGCGCTCGGGTGTAGCGACTTTGAGCTCGACCCGTTCAACAACTTCTATTTCTCGCGTACCAGAAAGAGTTTGGAACATTATTATCCTCAAGCAAAGGCGGTAAAGGACGAGGATGCGTCTGAGTGTGCGCTTGGCGTGTCGCAGATAAACTGTTTCGGCAACTTCGCGATGATTGGCTCCGAAGCGAACAGCTCAGGTTCGAACTGGGACCCGAAGGCGAAGCTTGAACACTATGCCGATGGCAAGTCTGACCCCATAAGTGTGGCTTCCCTCAAGTTTAGAATCATGCTGCAGACGTGCCTAGATAACCATAAGTCTATATTGAATGGTGTCCTGGATAGGCCCAAAGGCATGGAATGGAACTCCTCGGACATCCGACGGCATCAGGAGAAGAT
>CAVFUK010000124.1:0-27367 GCA_963625535.1 Anaerovoracaceae bacterium
AGCGGTTTTCTTTTTATGCTTCACCTACTTTATCACTCCAAATTCGGGATGAACCACAGAAATGACTATGCAACACTTCAAGAAATCAATATTCGCGCTCTTGGCGCTGGCGGTGGTGACGCAGACCGGATGCTCCGCCGACGGGGATGAGGGACAGGACTTCTACTCCTACCCCGAGGACAACGTGGTGCGCCTCACGGCCTGCGTGGGCAGCGATTGGACTACCGACCTGCAGCCCCGGGCGGCCTACACCTCGGACAACATCACCGAGTTCGGCATCTCCATCAACAACACCAAGAACGAACGCTTTTGCTACGGCAACGAGAAGGTGACGAAGTCCGGCGCGGCGTGGACCTCCGGCACACGGATGCTCTGGGAGAAAACCGACCGGGAGGTGAACATCTACGCCTACGCCCCTTACAACGCCAATTATACGGGCAACATCTACCAGTGCACCAACTACGCCGGAAGCGTCTCCACCGACCAGACGGAAGGCACGGACCACTCGGACTTCCTGTCGTACAAAATATCCAGCTTCAAGCCCGGAGAGGACCTGGTGAACGGATGCGTGCCCATTGAGCTGCAGCACATGCTGAGCCAGCTGAACGTGACCCTGAGGTTCGGCGCCTCGTTCAACACGAGCTCGGCGCTGACGAAGAACCCCGTCACGGAAGTGACCGTGGGCGGAACCATACCGGGCTACACCTTCAACTTCGCGACGCAAACCGTCACCTGCTCCACTGGCTCCGCGGTCACCATCAAGGTCCCGCAGACGAGCTTCACAGTTACGGACTACGCCCGGGCGGTCTACTCCTGCATCGTCGTTCCGCAGACAGTGGCCGTGGGCAAACTCTCCATAGAGGTGACGCTGAACGTGGGTGACGAAGTGGGGTACTACACCTACACCAACGACAAGGAGATTACGCTGGAGTCCGGCAAAAGCCACGCCCTGGAGCTCACCATCGAATAGAGAGCCTTGGAAACCTGCAAGGATAGTAGCAACGGCTGGTTCCCGAAAGAGGGGGAGTTAACCCTCGAGGGCTCTCGGGCGAAGAGCAAATCCGAAGGGATGAAACGAAAATCCGAAAGGATGAGAGCCGAAGGAGACGAGACGGACGACGGACGGTGTGGTCGACGACAGACTTTGAAAGAGATTGATAAACGGCGGAGCGAGTGCCCTGCGTGGAACGAACTCCAGAACATAAACGAAAACAAGAAAACACGATATGAAGAGATTCGAACACATACTGATGACGGTGGCCCTCGCGGCCTTGGCAGCCTGCTCGGCCGACGAGGCGACGCAGAGCGCATCCGACAACGCGGTGAAACTCCGCGCCACGGTGGGCGAAGGTCACCTCGCCCTGAAGAGCAACCCTGCGTCCTCTGACAACGCACAGACGGCGTTCAACGCGGGCGACCGCATCTCGGTGAGCGACGGACGGGCTACGGCGGTCTACGCCCTTGGCGACGACGGTCAGTGGACCACCACCGACAAACCCGTAGGGTGGTGGCCCAAGGGCGGCACCTTCGAGGCCTTCTATCCCGCCGACGGCACCAACACCTTCGACCAGGGAGCCATCCGGAAGGACCAGTCCACCACGGACAACCTCTCCGCCTCCGACTACATGAGGCAGACCTACACCTACACCTCCGTGCCCGCCGACCACATCCTCAGCCTCGGGCTGCAACGGCAGACGGCCTGCGTCATCTTCAAGGTCTCCTACAGCGGCCAGCTCGCTGGAGCGAAGAACCAGTACAACGGACTCAACCCTAGCATCGACTACCTCCACGTCTATTCCCCCACGGAAATACCCGCTACCACCAGCAGCGCGCTGAGCGAGATAACCCCCTACAAGAGCGGCGACGACTATGTGGCCCTGGTGGTACCTACGTCCGCTAAGAGTAACGAGAAGTTTGTGCGACTCCGTGTGACGTACGACGGCAACTCCGACGGAACAGAGCTCACCGTCACGGGCATCCCCGCCATGGAAGCCGGCAAGAGCTACACCTACAACCTCACCGTGGGCAAGGACGTGGCGAGCGTCGGCGGCGTCAGCGTGGCCGGATGGGCCACAGGCAGCGCCCTGCCCAGCGCCACCATGACTTACAACGAAACGAGATCCGTAAAACAGAACATCGCCGCGCAATTGGCGGCTGGCAAGACGGCCATCGCGGTGACCCTCTCGTCCGAGCCCTCTTCTGATGTTTTTACTGCCATAAAGGATGCCATCACGGCTAGCGGAGCGGCGGATCAGAGTATAGAACTCACGATAAACGGGGCGGAAAAAATTCCCAGAGAAGCTTTCAGTGGTTTCGTTAAATTGAAATGGTTCACTGCGCCGGATGTGGAGTATGTTGGAGGTAACGCCTTCGCTGCTTGTTGCATAGAAACCTTAGTCTTGAACAGTGTCAATTATTTGGACAATGCAGCTTTTGAGAATATGAATTCTTTGGAGGCTCTTACCCTTGGGCCTGTCGAAAGGATAGGTAGCGGGCTTTTCGGGGGATCCACTCAAACGTCTAATATCAATCTGACGCTCTCCAGCAGCCAGAAGCAACTGGTCTATGACGCAGACTCTCAAACGTATACAGCCGGTTCCACGCTCTACAGCGCGACAGACGACTCGGGAAACAATACGTTCGCGGGTCAAACCTTCTGGTCCGTCACCATTCAGTAGCGTGCGGTCTCAGTTTCAGAATCTCAGATGAAGAAAGGAGAACGACTTACCGGCCGTTTACTCAATAAATGATTGTTTCGGGAAGAACCCTCACAAAGGTGACGAAAACGTCAATTTATCACTGCAACGATTAAGCTTCTGGCCAAACATTCTGAAGTTCTTCTCGCTGATACGCTTTGGTGAGCGTGCCGGCAGTGGTCTGAGTGGTATCATGCATGTGTGGCGTAAGGTGTACCATACTGAAGCCGTCATCAATGAGAGTACTGAAGGGGTGGACCGTACTACCCTCACTCTTCCCTTCAACGGAAACGAACCTGACGTAGATGCCATGCTCAAACTGTATGACGATGCGGAGGACATCGTGATTCCAAATGAATACGATGATTTATCGGGTAAAGAAACTGCTGAATTACCCGATAAAAAGGGTTTGTCGGGTAAAAACGGACCGAAACCACCCGATAAGACCGCGTTATCGGGTAGAATAATGGAGCAGATGAAATTATCGGGTAATTTGAAGGGCAAAGAACAGATGACCGAAACTCTTACAGGTAAACTTGCCGATATTTGCGTCTACATCAGTCAGCATCCTCACTCGGCAAAAGAGGATATCGCGGCTTTTATAAAGCGAAGTGACGAAACCGCCAAGAAGCACCTTCAGACCCTGGTTGCCATTGGGATGATAGCCCCTGAGGGTGGCAATAAGAACAGAACATATAGTATGACGCAGTAAACGGGCTGCTGTAGAGTACCGTCGCTACACCTCGTCCATACGATGGAGCTTGCAGCCGTCGAACTGGATGATGATGCGGTGCAACTGCGTGCCTTGGCGCAGGGCCTCCACCCGAGGAGCCACGGCGTAACGGCGGATTTGCTCGACGGCATCCGCCCGAATGAAGAAGAGGTAGCTCGCCTCGTTCTCCAGTTTAGGCAAGAACATGGTCTTGTCCACGTAATAATATGCGTCGTTACGACGTATTCTTATGAAATCCGATATGCCGTATGGTACTTCCTTCATATTCATTCGCTCCGTTTGTGTTTCGTTTGATTTTGTTTTTCCGCTACAAAGCTAAGGAATGTTTTCAATATTCCCAAAACAAACAGAAAAACCCGAATTCGTGAATCCACGTCCCTTCGCGGTTGTTCTACATAGTAACTTCCTTCGCCACCGAATAATCCTGGAGATTTGAGTCGGACTTAGTTACTTTTTGAGTCGGACTTAGTTACTTTGACACTTTTTTTACTGACACTTTTCATGCCTTTACTGACACTATCAGCGATTTCACTGACACTCTCATTTCGTCCTCTAAAACACTATGATTTGTTATTTTTCGAAAAAAGTTTTTGGGAGAGTGGGGGTTTTGAGTAAATTTGCCCCGAAATTGTGCCATTGGGACTCCTCGCGCGTGAGCGCAAACGACTGCTGCGCAGCGGAAACTCCCATGGACACGGCAGAAACACGCTAATTACTAATATCTATAATAAACAAAAAGATGAGTTTAAAAATTGTTGTATTGGCTAAACAAGTACCCGATACCAGAAATGTGGGAAAGGATGCCATGACTGCGGAGGGAACGGTGAACCGTGCCGCTCTGCCGGCGATATTCAATCCCGAGGATTTGAACGCATTGGAACAGGCGCTGCGCCTGAAAGACCAATATCCGGGCTCTACCGTCACACTGCTGACCATGGGACCGGGAAGAGCCGCTGAGATCATCAGAGAGGGACTCTTCCGCGGAGCCGACGGCGGTTACCTGCTGACAAGCCGCAACTTTGCCGGTGCCGACACACTGGCTACATCCTACGCCCTGGCTACCGCCATCCGTAAGATCAAAGACTATGACATCATCCTCGGAGGCCGCCAGGCTATCGACGGAGATACAGCACAGGTAGGTCCTCAGGTGGCCGAGAAACTCGGTCTGGCACAGATCACCTACGCTGAGGAAATCCTGAACGTGGCCGACGGACGCATCACCGTGAAACGCCACATCGACGGAGGCGTGGAGACAGTGGAAGGCCCGCTGCCCATCGTCATCACCGTCAACGGCTCGGCAGCACCCTGCCGCCCCCGCAACGCCAAGCTGGTGCAGAAATACAAACGCGCCCTGGGCGTGCAGGAGAAAGCAGCCATCACCAAGGACGGAGCCGCCCTGCCCTATGCCGACCTCTACGAGAAATACCCCTACCTGAACATCGTGGAGTGGGGAACCGACGAAGTGGAGGCAGACCTCGCACAGTGCGGTCTCTCGGGCTCGCCCACCAAGGTGAAAGCCGTGCAGAACATCGTGTTCCAGGCCAAGGAAAGCCGCACGATGACCGGTTCGGACAAGGACGTGGAAGATTTGATTGTAGAACTGTTAGCTAACCACACTATCGGATAAAAACATTATGAACAACGTATTTGTATATTGTGAGATTGAAGGCACTACGGTTGCCGACGTAAGTCTCGAACTGTTAACGAAAGGCCGTAAGTTAGCGAATCAGTTAGGTTGCCAACTGGAAGCCATTGCTGCCGGAAACGGCTTGGACGGAATAGAGAAGCAGGTGATGCCCTACGGCGTGGACGTGCTCCACGTGTTCGACGCACCGGGTCTCTTCCCCTACACCTCATTGCCTCACGCAAGCATCCTCATCAACCTCTTCAAGGAGGAGAAACCGCAAATCTGTCTGATGGGCGCAACCGTCATCGGCCGCGACCTCGGCCCGCGCGTGTCGTCGGCCCTCACCAGCGGACTGACAGCCGACTGCACCTCGCTGGAGATTGGCTCACACGAGGACAAGAAGCTGGGCAAGACCTACGAGAACCTGCTCTACCAGATTCGTCCCGCCTTCGGTGGTAACATCGTGGCCACCATCGTGAACCCCGAGCACCGTCCGCAGATGGCTACCGTCCGCGAGGGCGTGATGAAGAAAGAGATACTCGACGCCAACTACAAAGGCCAGGTGGCGAAACACGACGTGGCCAAGTACGTGCCCGAGACCGACTACGTGGTGAAGGTCATCGACCGCCATGTGGAGAAAGCCAAACACAACCTGAAGGGCGCTCCCATCGTGGTGGCCGGAGGCTACGGAATGGGCTCCAAGGAAGGCTTCGACATGCTGTTCGAGCTGGCCAAGGAACTCCACGCTGAGGTGGGCGCTAGCCGTGCCGCTGTGGACGCAGGCTTTGCCGACCACGACCGTCAGATAGGCCAGACCGGTGTCACCGTACGTCCGAAACTCTACATCGCCTGTGGCATCAGCGGACAGATACAACACATTGCCGGTATGCAGGAGAGCGGAATCATCATCTCCATCAACAACGACCCCAACGCACCTATCAACACCATCGCCGACTACGTCATCAATGGCAACGTGGAGGAGGTCGTTCCCAAGATGATCAAGTATTATAAGTCTCACAGCAAGTAATTTGGTTTAAAGAAAATGGCAAACTTTTATAAAGACATACCGGAACTCAAGTATCACTTGAACAATCCGATGATGAAGCGCATCTGCGAACTGAAAGAGCGCAACTACAGAGATAAAGACGAGTTCGACTACGCCCCCGTGGACTTCGAGGACGCTATGGACTCCTACGATAAGGTACTGGAGATTACCGGTGAGATCAGCGGCGAGATAGTAGCTCCCAACGCCGAGGGTGTGGACGCTGAAGGTCCTCACTGCGCCAACGGCCGCGTGCAGTACGCATCGGGCACGGTGCAGAACCTCGACGCCATGGTGAAGGCAGGTCTCAACGGAATGACCATGCCGCGCCGCTTCGGTGGACTGAACTTCCCCATCACCCCCTACACCATGTGTGCTGAGGTGGTGGCTGCAGCCGACGCAGGCTTCGGCAACATCTGGTCGCTGCAGGACTGCATCGAGACCCTCTACGAATTCGGTAACGAGGACCAGCACAGCCGCTTCATCCCCCGCGTTTGCGCCGGCGAGACGATGTCAATGGACCTCACCGAGCCCGATGCCGGTTCCGACCTGCAGAGCGTGATGCTGAAGGCCACCTTCGACGAGAAGGAGAACTGCTGGCGCCTGAACGGTGTGAAGCGATTCATCACCAACGGTGACGCTGACATCCACCTCGTGTTGGCCCGCTCCGAGGAAGGTACACGCGACGGACGCGGACTCTCCATGTTCATCTACGACAAGAACCAGGGCGGTGTGAACGTGCGTCGTATCGAGAACAAACTCGGCATCCACGGATCTCCTACCTGCGAGTTGGTCTACAAGAACGCAAAAGCCGAGCTTTGCGGCGACCGCAAGCTGGGTCTTATCAAATACGTGATGGCGCTGATGAACGGTGCCCGTCTGGGTATCGCCGCTCAGTCCGTAGGTCTGTCGCAGGCCGCTTACAACGAGGGCTTGGCTTATGCCAAAGACCGTAAGCAGTTTGGCAAGGCCATCATCGAGTTCCCCGCTGTGTACGACATGTTGGCCCTGATGAAAGCCAAACTGGACGCTGGCCGTGCGCTGCTCTACCAGACCTCACGCTACGTGGACATCTACAAGGCCCTGGACGACATCGCCCGCGAGCGCAAGCTCACCCCCGAGGAGCGTCAGGAGCAGAAGACCTACGCCAAGCTGGCCGATGCCTTCACTCCGTTGGCCAAGGGTATGAACTCTGAGTACGCCAACCAGAACGCTTACGACTGCATCCAGATCCACGGTGGTTCCGGCTTCATGCTCGAGTACGCTTGCCAGCGCATCTACCGCGACGCCCGCATCACCTCCATCTACGAGGGAACCACACAGCTGCAGACCGTAGCCGCTATCCGCTACGTGACCAACGGCTCTTACGCAGCCACACTGCACAACTTCGAGCAGGTGCCCTGCAGCGAGGAGATGCAGCCGCTGATGGACCGCGTGAAGGAGATGACCTCCAAGTTCGAGGCTTGCACCAACCAGGTGAAGGAGGCTCAGAACCAGGAGTTGCAGGACTTCGTTGCCCGCAAGCTCTACGAGATGGCCGCTGTCTGCGTCATGTCGCACCTCATCATCCAGGACGCTACCAACGCACCTGAGATGTTCAGCAAGTCCGCCCGCATCTACGTCAACTACGCAGAGGCCGAGGTGGAGAAACACTTCAACTTCATCCGCAAGATGAACGCTGAGAACTTGAACGATTACCGTCGTTAAAAAATCGACCTAACCATATGATAGGAGGGTTGCAGCCGTGATGGTTGTAGCCCTCTTTTGTTTTCGGCTTGTTTCAGTATCTCAGTATCTCAGAAGTAAAAAGAGTGGATAGGGTAGGAGGTCTTCTTCCCCTCTGTTTCAGTTTCAGTATCTCAGTATCTCAGAAGTAAAAAGAGTGGATAGGTGGGAGATTTTCTTCCCCTCTGTTTCAGTTTCAGTATCTCAGTATCTCAGAAGGAAATAGAGTGGATAGGTGGGAGGTCTTCTTCCCCTCCGTCTTGGTTTCAGTATCTCAGAAGAAAATAATGGGGAGTATACAAGAAAGCCCTGCCAAAGTGGATTCAACGTCCGCTTTAGTAGGGCCTTTACTTGTAGTATCTAGCGATGAGCTTTACTTCATCAGATGCTCCTTGAAGAAGTCGGTGAGGAGCGTGTAGAGGTGCAGACTCGTGTTGCCACCGTAGATGCTGTGGTTGCGGTTGGTGTAGACCTGCATGCGGAACTGCACACCGGCTTGCACCAAGGCCTCGCTAAACTCAGCCGTGTTGCGGAAGTGCACATTGTCGTCCGCCATGCCGTGAACCAACAGCAGGTCGCCGTGGAGCTTGCCGATGCGGTTCATGGGCGACGATGCGGCGTAACCCTCGTCGTTCTCCTGCGGGGTGCGCATGAAACGCTCCGTGTAGACCGAGTCGTAGAAACGCCAGTCTGTGGGAGGAGCCACGGCAATGCCACAAGCGAACACCGGAGTGCCCTCACTTATGGACATCAGGGTGTTGTAGCCTCCATAGCTCCAGCCCCAAATGCCGATGGCCGATGAGTTGACGTAGGGTAGGGAGCCCAGATACTTCGCTGCCTCCACCTGGTCCTGTGCCTCCTTCACGCCGATGCGCAGGTAGGTGCACTTCTCGAAAGCCGCACCCCGGCCGCCTGTTCCGCGTCCGTCCACGCAGGCAACGATGAAGCCTTCCTGGGCCAAGTACGATTCCCAGATGCCTCCTTCGCCCCGCATGCCCAGACTCCAGCTGTCCTGCACCTGCTGTGAACCCGGTCCGCTGTACTGGTACATCACCACGGGATACTTCTTGGCGGGGTTGAAGTCGGCCGGCTTCACCATCCATCCGTTCAGCTGTGTGCCGTCGGAGGTGGTGAACTGGAAGAGTTCTTTCCGGGCCATGGGCAGTTGGCTCCGCTTCGCCAGCAACTCGTGGTTGTCCACCAGTGTGGTGAGCACGCGGCCCGTGTTGTCGTTGAGCGTATAGACGGGCGGTGTGTCCAGATTGGTGAAGGTGTTGAGGAAATATCGCATGTTTTTGCTGAATATCGTGTGGTTCGTGCCTTCCCGCTGGGTCAGTTTCGTCTTGCGGCCCTTAGCGTCCACCTTGTAGGCGGCGTTGCGCAGCGGGCTACCCTCGTTGCTCTCGTAGTAGAAGGTGTTGCTGGCTTCGTCCCAGCCGATGAAGGAGGTCACCTCGAAGTTGCCCTTGGTAATCTGTTTCACCAGGTTGCCGGTGAGGGTGTAGAGGTAGAGGTGGTTGTAGCCGTCCCGCTCGCTCTGCATCACGAAGTTGTTGGCGTAGAAGCGGATGTCGCTGTAGGCCTGCTCCTTGATGTACTGCGGAGCCTCGTCGCGCACCACCAGTTTGCACAGTGTGGAGCGTGAGTTGGCCATGTAGATGTCGAACCGGTTCTGATGGCGGTTCAGCGTGAGGATGGCCAGCTGGTCGGGGTTGGCGGTGAACTTGATGCGTGGAATGTAGCCGTCGGCGTCCAGCGGGAGGTCCATCTTGCGGGTCACCTTGCTCTTGATGTCGAACGAGTGCACCGTGACGGTGGAGTTGCGCTGTCCCGCGATGGGGTATTTGTAGCTATAGGCCCCTGGATAGTTGTCGTACTGCATCAGTGCGGGGTTCATACCTTTATATAAAGGGAACGAGAACATGGGCACCTCGGTCTCGTCGAACCGGATGTAGGCTATCACCTTGCTGTCGGCGCTGAAGTCGAACGCCTGGTTGTAGCCGAACTCCTCCTCGTTCACCCAGTCGGGGATGCCGTTGAGCACCTCGTTGAACTTGCCGTCGGTGGTCACCTGCGACTCGCTGTTGTTGAAGAGCAGCTTCACCAGGAAAATGTTGTTGTCGCGCACGAAGGCGATGTTGTTGCCGTCCGGCGAGAAGAGCGGAACCTGCTGCGGTCCGCCCGCGGAGAGCGGGTCCAGCGTGTTGTTCTTCACCGTATAGATATAGTATTGTGCAGTGAACGACCGCCGGTAGATCTGCTTCGTCTCCGTCTGGATGAGGATGCGGCTCTCGTCCGGTGAGAGGATGTAGCCGTCGATGTGTTCCAGTTTGTGGTTGCGTGCGTTGTCTGCGTCGAACAGCACGCCGTCCTCCTTACCCGTGCGGAACGAATACTTCACGATGCGTTTGCCGTCGTCGCTTATCTGGGCGTAATGTTCGCCGTCGGCTAGCGGGTTCACTCCATAGATGCGCTGCGAGCGGTAGGCCCCGCCGATGACATCCTTGAGCTGCAACTTGTCTGCCGCAAGGCTCGTCAGCGTGGCTGCGAGCATCGCTACGGCAAGCAAAAAAATAGATTTTTTCATGTCCTTTCTCGTCTTTTTTTAATCGTATTGCAAAAGTAATGAAAATTCTTTCATCACCTAGAATAAACGGGGTGGATAATTTATACTGGTGATGCGTCCATGCCTAAATGACTGATTACTAAATAGATGGCTTGTGCGATGTTACATCTTTACAATTATATGTAACGTGCGTTAACGAATATGTAACGTTAGTGATACCTTGTGTAATGAACAACCGAGGTTGGTTGGAGGCAAAGAAATACTTTTGCATCGTGAATCGTGGTGCGAAAGTCCATGGTTCGGGAGTTGAATTATAAATTACTAAATAGTTAACCTCAAAAAGAAGAAAAACATGAATGAGACTTGAAAAGACCTTTGGAGGAAAGGGAGCGATAGCTCGTCCTTTACTCTTGTGTGAACCAGAAACGTTTAATCCCTTAAACTAACAGTAAATGAAAATCGTAGAAAAACAAAATTGGAAGATTCCTTCGCTGCTTCTCCTTATGCTGTTTTGTTGTGTAATGGCTAGGGCTCAGCAGTTCAGTGCGAAAGGAATTGTGGTGGACAGCAGTGGAGAACCTGTCATCGGTGCCTCGGTTGTTTTAAAGACTAACAAATCAATAGGTACAATCACAGATATAGACGGAAAGTTCTCGCTGAGTGTGCCCAATGACAAGGCTGTCCTGGTGGTTTCTTTCGTCGGTATGCAGTCGAAAGAAGTCAGAGCGTCGAAAACCCTGATGAGAGTGGAACTGGTGGACGACAACCAAGTGTTGGACGAGGTTGTGGTCGTAGGTTTCGGTCAACAGAAGAAAGCCTCTGTGGTGGGAGCCATCGCGCAGACCACCAGCAAGACCCTGGAGCGCACCGGTGGTGTGTCCAGCTTGGGACAGGCCCTGACCGGTAACCTGCCGGGCGTTGTCACCATGACGACCTCCGGTCAGCCGGGTGAGGAAGACCCGGAAATCACCATCCGTGGTGTAACGTCGTGGAACAGCAGCTCGCCGTTGATTCTGGTCGACGGTGTAGAGCGTGAGATGAGCAGCGTGGACATCAACTCCGTGGCCTCCATCTCCGTGCTGAAGGACGCGTCCGCAACGGCCGTGTTCGGTGTGCGTGGTGCCAACGGCGTAATCCTTATCACTACCAAACGTGGTGAGGAAGGCAAGGCCGTGGTGAACATCAACGCCAGCACCACACTGAAGACCTACTCTAAGTTGCCGGACATGATGGACTCTTACGACGCCCTCGCGCTCCGCAACAACGTCATCGAGCACGAGCTCGGCTACCGGCCCGAGACCTGGACTTACTACCAGCCGCAGGCCGTGCTCAACAAATACCGCAATCCGGCCAACCTCGAGGAGTCTGAGCGCTACCCGAACGTGGACTGGATAGACACCTTGCTGAAGGACGTGGCTACATCTTACAACGCCAACGTGAATGTGTCCGGTGGTACACGCTTCGTGAAGTACTTCGCCTCTGTGGACTACACCCACGAGGGTGACCTTTATAAAAAGGTGACAAACAACCGTGGTTACGACCCGGGCTTCAGCTACGACCGCATCAACGTTCGTTCGAACCTCGACTTCAACCTCACGAAGACTACCACGTTGCACGTGAACTTGTCCGGTTCGCACGCCATCCAGAAAGCTCCCGCCGGTCAGTACAACAACCTGATCTGGTCCGCTTTCTACGGCATCTCGCCCGACGCCTTCATCCCGCAGTATAGCGACGGAACCTTCGGTTACTACAACCCCAACCCGTCGCAGGCCGCTGCCAACGCCATGGAGTCACTCGCCGTGAACGGTATGCAGGAGACCACTACCGACCGCTTGACCACCGACTTCACCCTGCGCCAGGACCTGGGCTTCGTGCTCAAAGGCTTGACCGCTGAAGTGAAGCTGGCCTTCGACAATACTTTCCAGGAGACAGGTCGTGGTATCGACGACGTGAACGACTGGGAAGACGAGGCCCACAAATGGATTGACCCGGAGACCGGTGAAAGCTACACCGACGTGACACTAGACACCAACAACAAGTTCGACTATAAGAACAACATAGCCTGGACCACCAGTGCCGGTTCGTTCAACAACTACAGCACCTACCGCCGTCTGAACTACTCAGCCCAGTTGAACTGGAACGGCAAGTTCGGCGACCACTCCGTAGGAGCCATGGGTAACTTCAGCCGCGAGGAATACGCCACCGGTAGCCAGCTGCCCTACTACCGCGAGAACTGGGTGTTCCGTGCTACCTACGACTACGCCAACCGCTACATGCTCGAGTACAACGGCGCTTACAACGGTTCGGAGAAATTCTCCTCCGAGAACCGTTTCGCCTTCTTCCAGTCAGGCGCTGTGGGTTGGATGCTCTCCGAGGAACCCTTCATGAAGAAGATGAACCTGAAGTGGCTCGACCTCTTGAAGTTCCGCGCCTCTTACGGTCAGATCGGTGACGACAACGTATCCGGCCGTTGGCTCTACATGGACGTTTGGAGCACTAGCAGCACCAAGTTCCCACAGGGCCTCACCGGTGTTAGCGGCTCCAGCTCACCCTACACATGGTATCTGCAGTCTACCCTCGGCAACAAGGATGTGAAGTGGGAGACAGCCACCAAGTTCGATGCCGCCATGGAGTTCGCCATCTTCGGCGGCCTGTTGGCAGGATCCATCGACTTCTTCAAGGAAAAACGTACAGACATCCTCTTGACCGGCAGCAGCCGTGCCGTTCCCTCTTACTTCGGTGCCACAGCTCCTACAGCCAACCTCGGTGAGGTGGAGAGCAATGGTTACGAGATAGAGATCCGCTGGAACAAGCAACTCAACAAGGACTGGCGCCTCTGGGGTAACGCCTCGTTGACCCACGCCGAGAACAAGGTGATCAACGCCGACGACCCCTTGCTGAAACCCGAATACCAGAAGTCGGCCAACAAGTCCATCGGCCAGACTTACTCTTACGTCGACGCAGGCCAGGCCTCCACTTGGGACCAACTCTACGGTAGCACCAAGCACGATGCCCTCGACAGCGACCGTATGCCGGGCAACTACGTCATCCTCGACTACGATGCCGACGGTATCATCACCTCCGACGATAACATTCCGTACGGATTCACGGGTACACCGCAGAACACCATGAATGCCCAGATTGGTTTCGACTACAAGGGATGGAGCTGCTTCGTACAGTTCTATGGTGTGAACAACGTGACCCGCTACGTCAACCTCACCAGCTTGGGCGGAACCCGCAACACAGCCTTCCACGAAGGCACATTCTGGTCGAAGGACGAGACGAGCGGTCTGCCTCTCCCGCGCTGGGGAACACAGGCCAGCACCTATTCGTCAGGTACACGCTACTTGTTCGACGGATCGTACGTACGTCTGAAATACGCCGAAATCTCCTACACCTTCTCTAAGGAGGCTTGGCTGAAGAGACTCGGACTCAACGCACTGAAGGTCTTCGTCAATGGTAACAACCTCTTCCTCTGGACCGACATGCCCGATGACCGCGAGTCGAACACAGGCGGTTACACAGCTTATCCTACACAGAGACGTTTCAATTTAGGTTTCAAATTAACTTTATAATCTAAGCGTGATGAAAAGAAACATTTATATACTTCTGTGCGGAATGACGGCTCTCTTGCTGAGCTTCACATCCTGTACAGACTATTTGGACAAGTCTCCGGATTCGGTTATCTCCGAAACGGACGCGTACAAGAACTTCAAGAACTTTCAGGGATTCGTGGAGGAAATGTACAATTTGATTCCCGACGTCGCCAAGGCTTACTGGGTAAGCTCTTTCAACTGGGGCGAGGATGAACTCATCACCACCGGTGCCGGCGACTACCTCTTCGGACACAGCGTGGACCGTGGTAACTACCGCGACCACATCAGCAACAGCACCTGCTATCTGCACCGCAGCTGGTCGGCCACAGGCGACCGCTTCAGCAAGGATGTGTGGGGAAGCTCCTGGTACGGAATCCGCAAAGCCAACATGGGTCTCGAGGCCCTCAAGAAAGGCTTGATGGTGGACGCTACCGAGGAGGAGCGCAACATGATCAAGGGTCAGTTGCTCTTCTTCCGCGCATGGTTCTACTTCCAGCTGACAAGCTTCTGGGGTGGAATGCCTTACATCGACTACGTCCTGCCCGCTGGCGAGGCCTTCACACTGCCCCGCGAGAGCTATCAGGAGAACGCCGACAAGATGGCCGCTGACTTCGCTGCCGCTGCCGAGCTGCTCCCCATCAACTGGGACGACACCCGCATCGGTGCCGAGACGTCCGGTCAGAACGCTCTGCGTATCAACAAGATCTGGGCCCTCTGCTACGAAGGCAAGGCGCTGCTCTACGCAGGATCTCCGCTGATGTCGCAAGGTGTCAATGGTACACCGCTTAAGTACGACCAGGCTTACTGCAAGAAGGCAGCCGATGTGCTGGGTCAGGTACTGAACATGGTTGAGTCCGGTCAGACACAATATTCATTGGTGGACTTCGCCGACTACCACACACTGTTCTACACCATCCAGCAGAACTGGTTGATGCCGGGCGGTACGGAAGCCATCGTCAGAGGACCTACGTACGGTGCTGACTCTTACTGGCGTCAGATGAACTCCTACCAGGTGCACCAGATGGCCGAAGGCGACGGTATCGTGCTCTGCCCCACAGCCAACTATGTGAACTACTTCGGTATGGCCAACGGTCTGCCTTTGGACGACCCCGACTCTGGCTTCGACAAGACCCACCCCTGGAAGGACCGCGACCCGCGCTTCTACAACGACATCATCTACGATGGTGTGCAGGTGGTGAAGGGTACCATCACCAACCCCGACCACGAGGTTTACCGCTATGCTGACCTCGGCGAAGGCGGCGTATGGTGCAGCGACCCCCGTTACGACAGCCGTACAGGTTACCTCAACTATAAGTTCATCCCCATTGGAGCCAACAAATGGGACGCTACCTACGGTTACAGCTATGCTTCCCACTTCCATCTGACCTATCTGCGCTTGGCCGACGTCTACCTGATGTATGCTGAGGCAGCCGCTCAGGCAAGTGGCTCGGCTGCAGGCAAGGGTGGAAACTTCTCCAAGACCGCTGCCGACGCGGTGAACACCGTTCGCGAACGTGCCGGTGTGGCCGAAGTGTCCGACAAGTACACCGCTTCGCTGGACAAGTTCATGGGTGAGGTCATCCGCGAGCGTGCCGTGGAGCTGGCTTTCGAAGGCCATCGTTTCAACGACTTGCGCCGTTGGTTGCTCTTGACTCAGTATCCTTACAACATCAAGACCCGCCAGTACTTCAACCGCGCACAAGAGCTCGACACGACCATCGACCCGAAAGAGAACGAGGTCCGCAACTTCCGCGAGGAGGTCGTCGTTACACGTAAGCTCGAGAGCAAGCACTACTGGTTGCCTATCAACAACGACGATGTGATGATGTATCCTGAGTTCTACCAGAATCCTGGGTGGTAATTTTTTGTAATCAATAAAAACGAAAGATTTATGAAACATTTATATAAAAGCTTTGTAGTTTGCACCACATTGGCTTTGGGATGGATGCCTTGCTCCGCACAGGACGCTTGGGCAGAAGCCGAGGCTGATTCGCTGGGTAAAGTACAGGTTGCATTCCGCACCACTACTCAACAAGACCTGTTGGGAGGTGTTTCTGTATTGGATATGGAAGAGCTGGCGGATAAGGCTTATACCACTTATAGTGAACAGCTCATCGGTACCCTGGCTGCCGGTCTGAACAATGGCTTGTGGGGATCGGGCAGTTACCTGGTGATTGTCGACGGTATGGTGCGCGACGCCAACAACGTGCTCCCGCACGAGATTGCTCAAGTGACAGTGCTCAAAGGTGCCCAGGCCGTGGTCCTCTATGGTAGCCGCGCCTCCAAAGGTGCCATCGTCATCACCACCAAACGTGGTCAGAAGGGCGACCTCCGTATCAACGTGAGAGCCAACACCGGTTTCTACTTCGCCAAGTCGTACCCGAAATACCTGGGCTCGGCCGAATACATGACCCTCTACAACGAGGCTCGTGCCAACGACGGACTGACAGCCCTCTACAGCGACGCGGACATCTACAACTACGGATCGGGCAAGAACCCTTACCGCTATCCGGACTTGGATATGTACTCCTCTGATTACTTGAAGGACACCTACAACCGCTCCGAGGCTGTGGCTGAGGTATCGGGCGGTACCGAACGTGTGCAGTACTACACCACCTTGGGTTACTACCGCGAGGGTTCCCTCCTGAAAGTGGGCAACACCGAGGACAACTACACCGACCGCTTCTTCGTGCGTGGTAACATCGACATGAAACTTCACAAGTACCTGACCGCTCAGGCCGATGCCAACGTGACGTTCTACGACGCTTACACCGCTTCCACCGACTGGTGGGGAGACGCAGCCACGTTGCGTCCCAACCGCGTGTCTCCGCTCATCCCGCTGAGCTACATCGACGATGGCGACTCCAACACGCTGGGTACCATCAACGCCAGCAACTATCTGATTGGCGGCAAGTACTTCCTGGGCGGCACACAACTCGACCCGACGAACCCCATTGCCGACGCTTACGCAGCTGGTGACTCCAAGTACGTGAGCCGTCAGTTCCAGTTCAACACCGTGTTCAACCTCGACCTGCAGAACCTCACTCCGGGTCTGTTCTTCCGGGCACGTTACGGTATCGACTACGCAGCAACCTACAACCAAGGCTACTCCAACAGCTACGCTACCTTCGCTCCCACATGGGTCAACTACAACGGCAAAGACGAGATTGGCAGTGTGACACAGTATGGCGAGGACGAGAAGAGCGGCAGCGAGAACATCAGCAACTCCTCTTACCGCTACACCTACAACGTGAGCGCTCAGTTCGACTACAGCCGCACCTTCAACGCCGACCACAACGTGTTCGGTATGATTGTAGGCAACATCTGGCAGACACAGCAGAATGGCGTTTACCACCGTACGTCCAACGCCAACTTGGGCTTGCAGGCTTCGTACAACTACAAGCACAGATACTATTTCGATTTCAGTGCGGCTTTGCCTTACTCAGCCAAACTGCCTAGCGGCAACCGCTTGGGATTCTCGCCCACAGTGACCTTGGGCTGGCGTCCGACCGGTGAGGAGTTCTTCAAGAACACCGCTTTCGACGATTTGATGGTGACCGTATCGGGTGGTATCATCCAGCAGGACCTCGACATCACCGATGGCGATGGCAACGACTACTACCTCTACAAGTCTGTGCTGCAGCGCGGCGGTTGGTACTCATGGGCCGACCTCGGCGGTGAGTCCGCTACCGAGTTCCAGCGCGGTGACAACAACGAGATGACCTTCGTTGAGCGCAAAGAGTTCAACGCCGGCGTACGCGGCTCACTATGGAACCACGCCCTCTCGTTCGACGTCAACTTCTTCATGTACGACATGGACGGTGGCTTGGCACGTGTAAGCTCACTCTACCCGATCTACTTCACTCAGACCGGTTATCCTACCTCTTCTATTATCCCGTTTGTGAATTATGAGAAGGATAAGTATATCGGTTTCGATTTCAGCATCACTGGAAAGAAGAAGATTGGTCAGGTGGAGGCTCAGCTCGGCTTGACGGGTACCTACTACAAGTCAGAGGCCAAGAAGCGCGATGAGGCTTACTCCTACGACTATCAGACCCGCGTGGGCAAGTCATTGTCAGGCATGTGGGGACTCGAGAGCATGGGCCTCTTCCAGTCAGAAGAAGAGATTGCCAACGCTCCCACACAGTCGTTCGGTGAAGTGAAGCCCGGCGACATCCGCTACAAGGACCAGAACAACGACGGCATCATCGACAGCGAGGACGAGGTGCTCATTGGCGACTGGAACACACCGTTCCGCGCAGGCCTCAACCTCACGCTTAAGTGGCGCGACTTCACCTTCTTCGCAGCTGCCGACGGATACTTCGGTGGCCAGGGAATGAAGTCCAGCTCCTACTACTGGGTGAGCGCTGACGACAAATACTCTGAGGTAGTACGCAACCGTTGGACTCCGGAGACAGCGGCCACAGCCACTTATCCGCGTCTGACCACCACGAGCGGTTCCAACAACTTCCGCAACTCCGACTACTGGATGTACGATTCCGACCGCATCAACCTCTCTATGGTGCAGCTCACCTACGACATGCCGAAGACTATCCTGGGCAATGGCGTGGTGAAGAACCTGAAGGTCTACCTGGGCGGATACAATCTGTTGACGATTGCCAAGGAGCGCAAACATCTGGAGATGAACGTAGGTTCCGCTCCTCAGACCCGCTTCTACAATCTGGGTGTGCAAGTTTCCTTTTAAGTGCTAACATTAAAAGACTTGAATGATGAAAAAGATAAAAAGAACATTAGCATATGCTTTGATGGCAACAGCGGTGATGATGTCTACGGGTTGTTCCGACCTCTTCGAGCCTGCCATCGAGAATCATAAAGACGCTTCCGCTTTGGAAGAACTCCCCTCTTGGGCGGTAGGACTGCTGGGCCATGCCTACATCAGTAACCCGCTGGGATCGTGGTCGTTCAACGATGTGGCTACCGACGACGCCGTGTCCAACGACCAGGACAACTCTTACCGCAAGATGGCTACCGGCGCTTGGCGTGCCAACAACAACCCCATGAGCAACTGGCAGTACCTGCGCGCTTCGTGGCAGTACCTCAACCAGTTCATCGAGGTGTCCGAGAATGTCAACTGGGCACAGGACGAACTGGTGGCCCAGATGTTCAAGGACCGTTTCCAGGGCGATGCTTACGGTATGCGTGCCTTCTACATGTATCACCTGCTGCTCTGCCAGGGTGGATGGACCGACGACAACCAACTGTTGGGAATCCCCATCGTGTTGCAGGCTGAGAGTCTGGAGTCTGAGTTCAACCTCCCGCGTAACACCTTCCAGGAGTGCATCGACCAGCTGAACGCCGACGTGGAGAAAGCCATCGAGCTGCTGCCCGAGGACTACGGCGAAGTGTCCAGCGACGCTGAGGTACCTGCCAAATACCGCGCTATGGGTGTGACCGCCGGTCAGTACTCACGCGTGTTCGGCGACACCGGTAAGAACCGCATGAGCGCCCGCATCGCTAAGGCTATCCGCGCACAGGCTGCCCTGTTGGCCGCTAGCCCCGCTTACAGCAGCGGCACGACGGTCACTTGGGAACAAGCCGCCAACTACATGGCTACCGTGCTGAAGGGATTGGGTAGCAACCCCATCTCCGAACTCGACCCCACAGGCAACACTTGGTACACCGACGGTTCGGCCATCCAGAACTTCACCGCCGGCTATAACCCCAAGGAGATCCTCTGGCGTGCCAACAAGGAAGAGTCTTCCAGCCTCGAGGCTACACACTATCCTCCTACACTCTTCGGTAACGGACGTGTGAACCCCACACAGAACCTGGTGGACGCGTTCCCTATGGCAAACGGTTATCCTATCACCGACGCCAGCAGTGGCTACGACGCACAGAACCCCTATGCGAACCGCGATCCGCGCTTGGCTCTCTACATCATATATAATGGACAGACAGCCGGCCCGCAGAACACGGTCATCACTACCGCTGCCGACGGAACGGACAACAACGCGCTGAACAAGACTTCCACATCCACCCGCACGGGCTACTACATGAAGAAGCTCCTCTGCCAGAGCGTGAACGCCAACCCGAACTCCACCACCAAGGCCTACCACTACAAGCCGTTCATCCGCTACACCGAGATGTTCCTCGGTTACGCTGAGGCTGCTAACGAGGCTTGGGGCCCCACCAGCGGTGGCTCCAACGGATTCTCCGCTTATCAGGTCATCAAGGCTATCCGCGAGCGTGCAGGCATCTGCGTGGGTAAGGACGATCCCTACCTGACACAGTGCGCACAGAGCAAGGACAAGATGCGTGAGCTCATCCACAACGAGCGCCGTCTGGAGCTCTGCTTCGAGGGTCACCGCTTCTGGGACCTGCGCCGTTGGAAAGAGAGCATCACCGAGCCGGCCAAGGGTATGAGCATCACCGGTACCACCTACACCGTGCTGCCATCCGTGGAGACTCGCGACTATAAGGACTACATGTATTATGGTCCCATCCCTTACACTGAGACCGTGAAGTTCAGCGAACTGAAACAGAACAAGGGTTGGTAATGGTTTAACTTTTAAAAATAGATTACGATGAAAAAGTTTATTTATACAGCATTGGCAATAACTGGAGCACTCTTCGCTGCGTGCGACAACGGCGACTGGAGTTTCGATGACTTCGAATACTCGGCTGTCTATTTCGCCAATCAGTCACCTGTGCGCAGAATCTGTCTGGGCGAGGATGTCTACTCTACCGAGCTCGACAACAAACACCAGTTCGAGATCTACGCTACCATGGGTGGTGTCTACAGCAACCCCAAGGACGTGACCATCGACATCAAGGTGGACAACACACTCTGCAACGACCTGCTCTTCGAGTCGGGCGGCAGCGAGGTGCTGGCAATGCCTTCGTCCTACTACACGCTCAGCTCCAACCAGATTGTCATCAAGAAGGGTGAGATCATGGGTTGCGTAGGTGTGCAGCTGACCGACGCCTTCTTTAGCGACCCCAAGTCGCTCGAGAACAACTACGTCATTCCCTTGGTGATGACACAGGTGAACGGTGCCGACTCCATCCTGCAGGGAACACCCCTTGTAGCCAGCCCCAACCGTGTGAACTCTTCCGACTGGGAGATAGTCCCCAAGGACTACACCCTCTACGCTGTGAAGTATGTGAACGCCTACGACGCCAACTACCTCCGTCGTGGTAAGGATGTCTACACCGGAGCCATGAACAAGACCGTTGTCCGCCACGAGGAGTATGTGGAGAAGGACGAGGAGGTGACCGACATCACCACCCGCTCGCTCAACACCATCGCGTGGGAACATCCCGCTAAGGACGCCGACGGCAACATCGCTAACATCGAGTTGCTGATGACCTTCGACTCCGACGGCAAGTGCACCGTTTCCTCCGGCACCACCGGCGTGACGGCTAGTGGCAGCGGACAGTTCGTGTCCAAAGGTGAGAAGAACAGCTGGGGAAACAAGGACCGCGACGCTCTCTATCTGAACTACACTCTGGAGTATTCAGGCGTGAAGTGTGTAACCACCGACACGTTGGTAGTGCGCGACAGAGGTTCCGTGGCTGAGTATTTTAGTCCTGTAATGAGGTAATTAACTACACTAAAACGATAGATTATGAAATATTTCAAATATCTGATCGGCGCAATGGTTGTGCTCCCCACCGCGTGTGCGGACGACAAACCGTTGGCGTTCGATGTCGAGAAACCTGCTCTCATGGCCTCCATGGAGTACTTAAACGATTATCAGGTGCTGAAGGAATACAAATCCAACCCCAACCTGAAACTCGGTATTGGTGCCACGGCAAGTGACTATATAAATCAAGGTGTGCATTACCGTCTGGTGAACGACAACTTCGACGAGATGACCGCTGGCAACGCCATGAAGTACGCTTCGTGTGTGTCCGACGACGGTACTATGAACTTCAGCACCGTCTCCAGCTTCGTGTCGGCAGCACGCGACGCGGGTACCACCATCTACGGACACTGTCTGGCTTGGCACTCGCAGCAGAACAACAAGTATCTGAACTCTCTGCTCGCCGACCGCGAGATAGAAATTGACCCCGATGCGGCAAACGTGGTGGAGGACTACAGCATCAAGTATGCTGATTACAATACCTTCCCGTTCTACAACATGGGTTTCACTCCCACGTTTGAAGGCTCGACGATGAAAATCTCCAACGATGAGGATCTGGGTTCCAACTGGAAGGCACAGTACTTCTGTGGCGACAACATTTCCACACCGGGCTCGGACTACACGGTGACCATCCGCATCAAAGGCTCTTCCGCCGGTTCACTGGACATCGTCATGGGCGATTGGAGCACAAACTCCTCCAAGGAGATGACCTTCACCACCGAATGGCAAGAGCAGACCGTGGAGTTCAGCGGCGTCTCCGCTAATACTAGCCACATCATCGGACAGTCCGGCACATTCGTTGGCGACATCGAGATGGAGTGGCTGAAGGTGACCCACAAAGAGGCTATGGCCGTGAGTTGGTGGACTTCTATGATCAGCAACGGCGACGCTGAGGGTACCGAGGTTACCAGCGCTACGTCTACTCACATCGGTGGCAGCAACGGTGCTTGCGACATCGAGGACGGTGCAGGCAAGGACGGTGGCCGCGCTTACGTGGTGACCTCCAACGGTAACGCTACCAACGCTTGGGACACCCAGTTTTTCCTCACCGCCGACCGCGAGTTGGCCGAGGGCGACAAGGTGCTCGTGTCGTTCGACTATCGTGCCACAGTAGCCAATAGCGCCGAGTCGCAGACTCACTCTACACCTGGTAGCTACATCTACTGGGACGGCGGATGCTCACTCAGCTTCACCAGCGAATGGCAACATTTTGAGAAGACGATGACCATCAATGCCAACCAGTCGCCTAGCGCCAACATGAAGACTATCGCATGGAACCTTGACGTAGGTACCAGCAGCGCTCCGGCCAACAAGTACTACTTCGACAACATCGTGTTCTCCATCGAGGAGTCCGGCAACACCATACCTTTGACCGCTCAAGAGAAGAAGGATACCCTCGTTTGGGCTATGGACCGTTGGATAAAAGGCATGATGGAAGCCACCGATGGTTACGTCACCGCATGGGACGCTGTCAACGAGCCCATCTCCGGTAGCGATGCCGACGGCGACGGCTACTACGACCTTTGGTCATCGGAGAACGGCGATCCGTCCAGCAACTTCTATTGGCAGGACTACATGGGCGACGAGGACTACGTGCGCACCGTCATTGCCAAGGCTCGCGAGTACTACACGGGCATGGACCAGCTGAAGCTGTTCGTCAACGACTACAACCTGGAGTCTGACTGGGACGACAACAACAAGGTGAAGAGCTTGATTCATTGGATTGAGGTATGGGAGTCCGACGGTGTGACCAAGATCGACGGTATCGGCACTCAGATGCACGTCTCCTGCTACGCCGACCAGGCTACCCAGTCGAGCAAGAAGGAGCATGTGACCAAGATGTTCGAACTGTTGGCTAAGTCGGGCAAACTCATCAAGATTTCCGAGTTGGACATGAGCTATGTGGACGCTGACGGCAACGATGTGCTGACCGCCGACATGACGGAAGACCAGCACAAGGCTATGGCCGAGTACTACAAGTTCATCATTCAGCAGTATCTGAAGATTATTCCTACGGCTCAGCAGTACGGCATCACCCAGTGGTGCATCCAGGATTCTCCTACCGGTTCCGGTTGGAGAGCCGGCTGCCCTGTTGGCTTGTGGGACAGCGACTACAATCGCAAGCACACCTACGCCGGCTTTGCCGAAGGCTTGAAGGGTGAATGATTGTAGCACCTATGGGTTTGTCTCGACAACCCTCTTGCATAGATTCGCTATGTGAATAATTGGTATATTAGTTTTGAGGCGGCGAGGACTCCAGTGGTTCCCGCCGCCTTTTTGCTGTATGCCCGGTGTCCTTTCACTCGAGCCTACGCGCTTGAGGGCGGAAGAGACACTCTTCGTAGGGCTCCTCTTTGCTCACCGAAGCCTCCTGCATTGCGCCCTCTGAAGAAAAAAGAGGAAAGACACGTTGTCTCCTTGAGGGATTTATTACCTTTGTCGCTCGGAACAAAACAGAACTGAAAACGATGAGACAAGTGTTGACTTTCCTAAAGGTGTTTGTGGCGTGGACGCTGCTGGGCGCACTGAGCAAAGTGTTCTTCCTCGGTGTGTACCATAGTTTGATAACCGACTTGAGCCTAGGCGACTACCTAGCTGTGACGGGCCATGGCTTGCGGCTCGACCTCGCCATAGCAGGCTACTTCAGTGCGTTGCCCGCCCTGATACTCATCGCTTCTGTCTGGTGCCGTCACAAGGCCGTGCGGTTGGTTTGGCGCGTGTGGTTCGCTGTAGCCTCTCTGCTGACGGCCCTCATCCTTGTGGCCAATATCGTGCTCTACGGTTACTGGGGCTTCCCGCTGGACGACACACCGTTGCTCTACCTGCGCACTTCCCCTGCAGATGCCCTCGCCAGCGTCAGCACTTGGCAACTGCTGGGCTTCTTCGCCCTCATCCTCCTGTTGGCAGCTGGTTTCTTCCTCTTGTTCGACAAGATAGGCAAATCAGTTTTTGCCGCTAAGCGAAACGCAGGCGAACCTGTCTCAGTATCTCAGATTTCAGTGAAGAAAAAATGTGCCTACACGGGACTCATGCTGCTGCTAACCGCTGCGCTGTTCATCCCTATCCGTGGCGGTTTCGCTACAGGCGTCAACCATACGGGCTCAGTCTACTATTCCCCCAACCTGCGGCTTAACCATGCTGCCGTCAACCCCCTGTTCAGTCTCTTCGAGTCGATGGCTCACCACGAGGAGATAGGTTCCCGCTATCGGTTCATGGCCGACGATGAGGCTCAGCGCCTGTTCGCCGGGATGAGTTGCACCTCGCTGCGCCCCGATGCCGTGAAGCACGACTACAACGTGATATTGATTTGTCTGGAGAGCTTCTCAAAGGCAGTGATGGAGGAGGGCGGACGAGTGAAAGGCGTGGTGCCCAATCTGGAGAGCTACACCCGCGAGGGACTCTACTTCACCAACTTCTATGCCAACAGCTTCCGCACCGACCGGGCGCTGGTGTCGGTGCTCGGCGGCTTGCCCGCGCAACCCACCCTCAGTGTGATGGACCAGCCGCGCATCAGCAACACGCTCCCCTCGTTGGCTAGTGCGCTGCGCCAGCAAGGCTACGACACCCACTTCTACTACGGCGGCGACGCGGACTTCAGCAATATGCGTTCCTACATCATGGGTTCTGGATATAACCAAGTGACGGACCAATACCGCTTCGCCAGCAAATATGTAACCGGCAAGTGGGGCGTGGCGGACGGTCCGCTCTACGACCGCGTGACGGAGGAACTGAAAGCCGAGACCGCCCCGTCGTCAGTGTCTCCGGTCGCCGCTTCCTCAATCAATCCCGGGGAGGACGCTGACGAATCTACGACGAAAAGAAAGCCTTTCTTCAAAGCTATCCTCTCTGGCAGTAGCCACGAACCCTTTGAGGTGCCCGATTATAAGCAACTGGACGACCCTGTGCTCAATGCCTTCTCCTATGCCGACCATTGTCTGGGCCGTTTCGTCGACCAACTGCGGCAGCTCCCTTGTTGGGACAACACCCTCGTGGTGATTGTTCCCGACCACCTCGGTGCCTATCCGCGTCAGCTGGACAATATGCAGGAGTGGCGCTACCAGATTCCACTCGTCATGCTGGGCGGGCCGGTGAAGCAAGCGCGGCAAGTGCCGACCTATGGTTCGCAGATGGACATCTGTGCCACCGTGCTGGCGATGCTGGGCATCGATCATAGCGAGTTCCGCTACTCCAAGGACCTGCTCGATGCCGACGCTCCCCACTTCGCCTTCTTCTCCACACCCGATGCCATGGGCATGGCCACCGAAGGCAACTTCGTCTACTACGACAACATCGCCGGCTCGCCAGCCGTCATGCAAGGCACGGATGCCGACAGTCTAATCATACGGTCCAAAGCCTTCCTGCAGGAACTCTATACCGACCTGGGCCAGCGCAACGGCGATAAAATGGGCAGCGACCGATGAACACTGTTTGGTGGTTCGGTGAGGCGGATTAGGATGAATGAGAAACAAGGAGAAACACGATGAACGAAGAAGTTCGACCTCTGTATAATGAGTTCAACGCGTTCCTAAGGCAACGCTTCGACTTTAAGGTTCAGAAGATTTCGTTGAACGCGGGTTTCTCGTGTCCCAATCGCGACGGCACGGTAGGGTGGGGCGGTTGCACCTATTGCAACAACCAGACATTCAACCCCGCCTATTGCGACACCGGCAAGAGCATCACCCGTCAGTTGGAGGAGGGCAAGCAGTTCTTCGCCCACAAATATCCGCAGATGAAGTACCTGGCCTACTTCCAGGCCTACAGCAACACCTACGCCGGCATCGACGACTTGAAACGCAAGTACGAGGAGGCACTGTCGGTCGATGGGGTAGTGGGATTGGTAGTCGGCACACGTCCCGACTGCGTCCCCGATGCCCTGCTCGACTATTTCGAGTCGCTCAACCGCCAAGTCTTCCTCATGATAGAGTACGGCATCGAGAGCACCGACAACCAGACCTTGCTACGTATTAACCGCGGCCACACCTTCGAGGTAGCCGCCGATGCCGTGCGTCGCACCGCTGAGCGGGGCATCATCACCGGTGGCCACATCATCCTGGGACTGCCTGGCGAGGAGCCCGACGCACTGATGGCCCAGGCCGGACAAATCTCCCGCTTGCCGCTCACCACCCTCAAACTCCATCAGCTGCAACTCATCCGTGGCACCCGCATGGCCCATGAATTCGCTGAGCATCCCGAGCAGTTTCACCTCTACTCTGCCGAGGAGTATGCCGACCTAGTCATTCGCTACCTCGAGCACCTCCGTCCCGACCTGGTGATAGACCGCTTCCTCTCCCAATCCCCCAAGGAACTCCTTATCGCCCCCGACTGGGGACTGAAGAACTACGAGTTCACCAACCTCCTGAAGAACCGCATGAAGGCGCTGTGCTCATACCAAGGGAAATGCTATCAAGACTGATTGCTATCGGTCTCGCCAGCTATTTGTAAGGTGACATATTCTAGACTTAATGGTGTCAGTAGTAAGACTTTATGATGTAAAAGTTTCGTCTCTCAGGGTGTTTGGCAATTGCCGTACACGTGTTTGACAATTGCCATCCACGTGTACGGCAATTGCCATCCACGTGTACGACAGCTGTCAGTACTCCTTTTTGTCCGTATTCGTGACCCAATGAATCATTGTTGATACAGATTGATATACACTGGTTTGTTGCGATTGCAAGTGACGATGCCGTCGTGGTATTCCAACTCGGCCACCTGCACACTGGTGCGTCGGGTGGTATAGTCGTCGCGCCGGTTGCCTGCGATACGCTCCGGGTGAGT
>CAVFUK010000124.1:28120-45185 GCA_963625535.1 Anaerovoracaceae bacterium
AGGGTCGCGATAGAGCGGTTTGTCGGCCACTCGGGTGTATTCCTTGCTTGGCAACGTCTCGTAATCGAGCCCCCAGTGCTTGGCAAGCGCCCTTGCCTCGGCATCGGTCAGATGTACCACAGCCCCGTGCTTGGGCTGGTCGTAGTTGGTGGAGAACATGATGCTGTCATTGAAATGTCCCAGCTGTTTGTAGTTGACGAAGTCCGAGGTCTCCTCGAATCCGAAGTTATGTTTCTCAAGTCCATAGTTGTCGTACATCAACACCCATTTCTCCTCGCCGATGCGTTTCCACACGGTAGGCGCTTCGCAGGACTTTGGCTCTTCGTCTATCCAGCGCGGAGAGAAGCGGTAATCGCTGTTTATCCGGTCAGAGACGGCTTGCTTGATGCCGGGAGTCCCTTCGTGGGCCACATAGGAGAGGATGTACTTGCCGTTGGCATGGCAGATGTCGCCATCGATGGCTGTCGTGGCTCGGTCGGGGTACTCAAACAACAGCTTGGGTTCAGAGGTCAGCTCATTGAACTCGTCGTTCACATACACGTAGTAGAGGCGGTTGGGCTGGCTCTTGAACCGCATGGTGAAGTAAATCATCAGCTTGCCCTCTTTCTCGTCGTAGATGGTCTCTGGTGCCCATGCGCATCCTATCTCTGCAAACTCTGGCGAGAGGCTGCTAATGTCCACAATCTTGTGGCTCCAATGTATCAAGTCCCACGATTTCATCAGCACGAGTCCTTTGTTGTTGCCCCATCCATAGGTTTTGCCGTCGCGTTCCCATTCGGTGGCGCGCTTGCCTTCTCGCTGTGCGTAGATGTGGAGGTCGGTCATGGCCAGATAGAAGGCTCCGTCCGGTCCCCGGTAGATGTGCGGGTCGCGTATGCCCTTTTGGTTGGCTATGGTGTCGCCGGCCATGATGGGGTTGGCATCGTTGAGGGCGGTGAAGTGATAGCCGTCTCTGCTCAATGCCATGTACAGGCTGTGCGTGTTGTCGCGGTGGAACACCATGAGGTATGCGCTCATGTCGTTCTCGGTAGGTACGCCGTTCTTATATTTGAATCTGTGGTAGGTGACTTTCCCTTTGCCGATGGCGCAGAGGGTAGGCCGTAGGGCATAGAATCCTCCATAGTTGTTGTGGTTGATGTTCTTCACGCTCAGGTTGTCGGCTATGGTTTGCCAAGCCTTTCCGTCCTTGCTCACCTCGATGGTCAGATTGTTTGCGCGGTTGTGTATGCGCACGTTGAAGTGTCTGCCAATGCTGTTGGGTATAGTCTGTACCTTCTCCTTGTTTGTATATAAGGTGAACTTGTTGCCGTCGGATGTTACCCCTGCATAGCCCTTGTCGCTGTAATACAAGAGCAGACCGCCTTGTGCGCCCTTGCCAACGGTCACCTCGGTCTCTATGATGTAGTTGTTGTCGGTGGCTGTTGTCAGCAAGAGTCTTCCGTCGGCCGGACAAGTTCCTTTGGCTTCTATGGTGAGGGCGTGCTTACCGAAGGACAGTTTCTTGGGCTCGTATTCTTTCCAGAAGGTCCATTGCAGGCCGAGCTCTCCTTTGTCGAAATTGTCCGAGAGTTCCATCTTGCGGTCGTATTCGAGTGCCGGGAGCTGCTGGGGTGTAGTGGCAGGTCGGTACCATCCGTCCGAGGTCCACTCCATAGGTTCTATTAGGGTTTGTCGGCCCAAGGTATGCATGTTGTTGGCGTAGGCATGATACACCATCCACAAGTTGCCGTTGACGTCGTCTATCAGTGTGCCGTGACCTTTGGACCACCAACTCTCGCTGGAACTGTAGGTGTGTACCACGGGGTTGTAGGGAGAGTTTTCCCACGGACCTGTCGGGCTCTTCGAACGGGCTGCTACGACCATGTGGCTGGTGGCCGGACCGGCGGTTCCGCCTTCGGCAGAGGTCAGGTAGTAATAGCCGTTGTTGTAGCTTAGCTTTGGCGACTCCAGACACATGCACTCCACATTCCATTTATTGGGGATGGTCCATCCGTCGTAGACCTTCTGCCTCTCTCCGACGGTTGAGAGTCCGTCTTCGGAGAGACGTATCACGTAACCCTTGTCCACGTAGAGGTAGCGGTTGCCCTCCGCATCGGCGATGTGTCCGGGGTCGATGCCGCTCACCTTCAGGTCAATGGGGTCGCTCCACGGCCCTTTGATGTCTGTGGCCCAAGTCACCCAGTTGGTCTTGTCGGCGGGGAAATAGATGTAGTATTTGTCTTTGTACTTCACCAAGTCGGGTGCCATAGCGGAGCCTTTCCATTGGGTCAGGGCGCGGCATACGGGTTCCCAGTTGATCAAATCCTGCGAATGCCAGATGAGGAATCCGGGCGTGTAGATGAACGGAGAATGAGTCATGTAATAATCTTTGCCGTCCCGCAGGATGGTAGGGTCGGGATAGTCTCCCGGTAAGATAGCCTTGGGGAACTCTTGGGCGTTGGTTGCCCAGCTCATCAAAGCGAAGAAGAAAAGCAGAATACTTCTTTTCATGGTAGTGATTTTAAAATGTTAATAGTTGTCTTAGGGTCGTCCAAAGCAGAGCCGGACGACGTTACAAAAGTACGAAAAAACTCTGATAAACTCCCTTCCCGATACGACACTGAAAGTTACCGTTGAAAGGAGACCGACCGCAATTGGTCAAGACCCGCTGATACTCAGCTGAATAATCGGAGTGCCACAAATGGGTGGTACCGGATATGTGGGTCTATTGCATAGAAATAAACTTGTAAGATTGTGTTTTCCCGCAAGGTTACTGAATATTTCCGTCCGAGCAAATGTTTGTGGAATAAAAGCGAAAGGAAGAGGTGCGGCAGTCCCAGACCTGAACATAGTTTGTATATTATTCCAAGCAAGCTTAATATTCCGTCCTGATAATTCTGAAGAAAATAACATCTGATATCATATTTCTACAAGCCGGTTAGTCTAATTTCGTTAGTTCCACCTGCATTAACCGGCTTGTGGTCTCTTGTACCTTGAAGCGGTCATCGGGGCGTTCGCCTACTAACCAGAGGATGCGGTCGGCGGTGCAGAGGGCCCATTGGTGCTCTTTCTGCAAGAGCGAGAATTTGCGGTCGGTCAGGTAGTCGCTCACGTTCTTCTGGCCCTTCATGCCGAAGGGGACGAACTTGTCGCCCTTCTGCCAACGGCGGAGGGTGAGGGGGAACTGCACCTTGTCGGCATCGAGGCAGACGCATGTTTTGCTTCGGGGAATGATGAAACTTTCTAGTCGTGGCATAATGCTAATGAGCAATTGCTTGTTACCATCGAAAATGAACGTTCCATCCTTTTCGATGGTAATCACTTCTGCGGAAGATGTGTTGAGGCTATCATCGGAGGATGAGACTAAAGGTGTGACCAACAGACACTGGCGGTCCTTCACTACACGCCAAGTGGGGGAGAAGAAAGTGCGACCTGAAGTCTCCGCTTGCAGCTGAGCGAAGATGGTGCTCACTTGGGCGGAGTTGAAGCCGCAGGGGTGAAGCAGCTCGAATAGAAGACTCTCGGGCATAGGCTCACGGAACAAAGCGGTGGAATCTATGGCGAAGGATGAGGCTTTGCCCTTCGGGGAATTGAAAGAAGCTTTCTCTCGGAGTGAAGACTCTGTGTCAATGGTGGAAGTGTTTCCTCCATCTTCAGATAGGGGAGCAGCGACGCGTGACTTCCCTTCCTCGATCAGTCGGGTGTAGACATCGGCTAGCTCGGAGAGGCGGTCGGCGGTGGCTACGATACTCTGTTGCACAGAGGGGTTGATGGTCTGCATCAAGGGGAGGAGCTTCAGACGGATCTTGTTTCGGGTGAAATCATCCTGTAGGTTGGTGCTGTCGGTGACGTATGGTTGGCCTAGCCCTTCGAGGTACGTGATAATCTCTTGGCGGGTGACGCATAGCAGCGGACGAACAATCAGTCCGTTCTTGGGTCGGATGCCACGCAGACCGTTGATGCCGGTGCCGCGCATCAAGTTCAATAGAAATGTCTCGGCGCTGTCGTTCAGATGATGAGCCACGGCAACGGCTGTGATGCCTTCTTCAGTGGCCACTTTGTGGAAATAGTCATAGCGTAGGTCGCGCGCGGCCATCTCTATGGAGACGTGATGAGTAGCGGCATACTCCGTCGTGTCGAAGTCCACCACATGCAATGGAACATTAAGTCGCTCGCATAGTGAGCGGACAAACTGCTCGTCGCGCATCGACTCTTCACCACGCAGGTGAAAATTGCAATGCACTGCTTCGCTGGCATAACCCAACTGCCGCAACACGTGCAGCAAAGCTACCGAGTCGGCCCCTCCGCTCAAGGCGACTATCACCCGCTGTCCTTCGTTGAGCAGGCGATGCGCACCAATGTATGTCTTGATTTTCCGTAGAAACATCTCCTATATATAATAAGTTATAGGAAGCCGAAAGCCACGGCCTCTCCAATTCGAAGGCAAACTTACATAAATTCGGTCGAATATCGGGGCTGTGATGCAAAGAATCGTGCAGCAGATGGCAAAGAGTCGGGATGAAACCGTTAGCTAAGCAATGATACATACGCTTAATAGCCGTCGTCTATTTTAATTGAATCTAAATAATTTGCATGCATGCGTACAATGGTCTATCTTTGCAAGCGAGAATAAACAAAAAGAAGAACATATGCGTCTGTCAGAACTGAAAACCGGCGAGAAGGGAGTGATAACCAAAGTGTTGGGACATGGTGGCTTCCGTAAGCGTATTGTGGAAATGGGCTTTATCAAGGGCAAGACAGTGGAGGTGGTACTGAACGCTCCGCTCCGCGACCCTATCAAATACCGAATATTGGGTTACGAAGTGTCGCTTCGGGCACAAGAGGCGGCGCTGATAGAGGTGGTGAGCGAGGAAGAGGCGAAAGCTAACCAGCCTGAGCAGACTCGGGTGGAAGGTATCGCCGAAGAGGTGCCCGTCAGTGACTTGACGGCCATTGCACAAGGACGTTCCAACACCATCAACGTCGCGCTGGTGGGCAATCCTAACTGCGGAAAGACGTCGCTCTTCAACATCGCATCGGGTGCTCACGAACGGGTGGGCAACTACAGCGGTGTGACGGTGGACGCTAAAGAAGGTACATTCAAATACAAGGACTATACCATCCGGCTCATCGATTTGCCGGGAACCTACTCTCTGTCGGCTTACTCGCCCGAAGAGATTTATGTGCGCCAGTACATCATTGACAAGACCCCGGATGTCATCATCAACGTGGTGGACTCGTCCAACCTGGAGCGCAATCTCTACCTTACTACGCAACTCATTGATATGGATATCCGAATGGTGGTGGCACTCAACATGTACGATGAATTGGAGGAGAGCGGAAGCAAGCTCGACTATCTGAGTCTGAGCGAATTGCTCGGTGTGCCGATGGTGCCGACTGTATGTCGCAAGCAGATGGGTATCGGGCAACTGTTCGACCAGGTCATCAACGTCTACGAGAACGCCGATGCCATCAACTCGTATCTTGCCCTGCAGATGCAACCTATCAAACGGCAAATCATTGAGCATGTGCATCGGCACGAGAAGTTCTTCAGTCCCTTCCGCAACGAGAAACAGGAGCGGGTGGACCGTCACATCGAGAAGGATGAGACGGCCATGAAGCAGGAGCTGAAGGAGAAACTGCAGCGGCGCATGAACACGCCGACCATCCGTCACATCCACATCAATCACGGACAGGAACTGGAGACCGCTATCAAGCAGGTGCAGACGGAAATCTGCAAGAATGAGTCCATCCGCGCGCGCTACTCCACCCGTTTCCTAGCTATCAAACTACTGGAGAACGATAAGGAGTTTGAGAAGACCGTGCTGCAACTGCCCAATGGAAAAGAGATATTGGAAGTGCGTAACCGGGAATCGGAACGCATCCAGAGGTTGGTGAACGAGGATACCGAATCGGCCATCACCGATGCGAAATATGGATTTGTGGAGGGAGCCTTGAAGGAGACTTTCCAGGACGGCCTGCGCAAGACCGGTAAGGTGACCCGCGTTATCGACTCGGTGGTGACCCATAAAGTATGGGGCTTCCCTCTCTTCTTCCTGTTGCTCTACCTCATCTTCGACACCACCTTCGTGTGGGGAGCCTACCCGCAGGATTGGCTGCAGGCCGGAGTCGACTGGTTGGGCGGACTGCTGAACGAACACATAGCCGCCGGGTCGCTGAAGGATCTGCTGGTCGACGGTATAGTGGGTGGCGTAGGCAGCGTCATTGTCTTCCTGCCCAACATCCTCATCCTCTACTTCTTCATCTCCATTTTGGAGGACTCCGGCTACATGGCCCGGGCAGCCTTCATCATGGACAAGATTATGCACAAGATGGGGCTACATGGCAAGTCGTTCATCCCGTTGATTATGGGATTCGGCTGCAATGTGCCGGCCGTCATGGCTTCGCGCACCATCGAGAATCGTAAGAGTCGACTCATCACGATGCTTATCAACCCGCTGATGTCGTGTAGCGCGCGGCTACCTATCTACCTGGTAATCACCGCGGCACTCTTCCCGAAGCATGCGGGCGTGGTGCTCTTTGGACTCTATGCTGCTGGCATCGCGTTGGCTGTCATCATGGCCCGTATATTTAATAAGGTATTGGTGCGGGGCGATGATACCCCGTTCGTGATGGAACTCCCGCCGTACCGCATGCCGACCGCTAAGGCCATCTTCCGCCACACGTGGGAGAAGGGCAAACAATACCTCAAGAAGATGGGTGGCATCATCATGATCGCTTCCATCATTATCTGGTTCCTGGGCTACTATCCCAACCATAGCGCCTACGATACCGTAGCTGAGCAACAGGAGAATTCCTACATCGGCAAGATTGGTAAAACCCTAGAGCCGGTGCTCGAACCGCTTGGCTTCGACTGGAAGATGAGTGTAGGCCTTCTCTCTGGAGCCGGTGCCAAGGAGCTGGTGGTGAGTACTCTGGGCGTGCTCTATGCCGGCGAGGCTGCTGAGGATGAATCGTTCAATCTGTCGCAGCATCTGCCAATTGCGCCATTGGCAGGCTTGAGCTACATGTTGTTCGTGCTCATCTACTTCCCGTGCATCGCCACGTTGGCGGCCATCAAACAGGAGTCAGGTAAATGGAAGTGGGCAATCTTCGCTGCTTGCTACACGACGGCATTGGCTTGGATAGTTGCTTTTGTGGTCTACCAAGGCGGTAGGCTGTTGGGATTCTAAGCGGGTGTATTGAGAAAGGAGAAACGTTATGCAAGATTTCATCGTTTACGTCATCGTGGCACTCTGTGTCGTTTGGGTCGCATCGCGGGTTTATCGTAGCGTCCGCCAGGTGAAAGAAGGCGACAATCCTTGCGCACATTGCGACTCAGTGTGCGATTTAAGGCGGATGTATGAGGAAAAACAGCGCGAGTGCGGAAAAGTGATGAAGAAAAATAGAAAAAGTTGCTGCGAATAGTTGCACGGTTCAAACATTTGCTTTACCTTTGCATCCGCAAACAGCAAAACAAGGTACCTTGACCGAGTGGCTAGGTAACGGTCTGCAAAACCGCTTACAGCAGTTCGAATCTGCTAGGTACCTCCCATAAACGTGGATTGGAAGTTTGGGTGAGTGGCTGAAACCAGCAGTTTGCTAAACTGCCGTACGAGTTTATCGTACCGGGGGTTCGAATCCCCCAGCTTCCGCGTAATTAAATAGTGTTTTTCATATATATTTGGTAAAGTTTATGTTCGTGAGAATGTAAACTTTTGTTGTTTATGACGGAAACTTCTTCCTTGCTCTATCAGTCTCATGATTTTATAATATTGGGCGCTGGGTTGGGTGTCAAATGTCTTTGGCTCTGATTCGCTTCCTCGCCAGTTGATGGCCTGTCTTGATTCTATTGAATATTCCCGAATACACTAAACCACGTTAGCTTTTTTTGAAGGCACTGAGCCGCGTTAGCCGGAATGTTTGAACCATCTTTTCATACACCTTGTTGGTATCTGATGTGGGGAGCTATAAATGAAAAAGAGAATGCGGCAATCACATTCTCTTTGTGGAGAGCGGAAGACGGGGCTCAAACCCGCGACCCTCAGCTTGGAAGGCTAATGCTCTATCAACTGAGCTACTTCCGCAAGTCCTGTGGGCAAAGATGGATTCGAACCACCGAAGGCGTAAGCCAGCAGATTTACAGTCTGCCCCATTTGGCCACTCTGGTATTTGCCCATTCCCGCATCTGCTAGGTTTACCTCTCAAATGCGGTGCAAAGGTACAACTATTTTTTGAATCTGCAAGCTAAATCAATCATTTTTATTGCGGTCACTGCACATTCGTCTCCTTTGTTGCCTAGTTTGCCGCCAGCGCGGTCCTCGGCTTGTTGCATATTATCCGTTGTCAACAGTCCGTAAATGACTGGTATCTTGCCTTCTGCGTTCAACTGGGCGATGCCTTGGGTGGTTCCTGCGCACACATAGTCGAAGTGAGGAGTGTCGCCTCTGACCACACTGCCCAGTGCGATGACCGCGTCCACCTGGCCGCTCTGGATGAAGAGTGACGAGCCGAAAGTGAGTTCAAAACTGCCCGGTACGGTGTGAACGGTGATGTTCTCGTCCTTAGCGCCATGTTTCTTCAGCGTGTTGAGCGCACCTTGGAGCAGGGCTCCGGTGATGTTGAAGTTCCATTCTGAAACGACGATGCCGAAGCGCATGTTGTTGGCGTCGGGCACCGAGTTGAAGTCATAGTCCGATAAGTTGTGATATGCTGTTGCCATATGTTAAATGTTTAAGATTGTTCTGATGTCTGCCGTCTTCCGAGGAACGGCCGCTTCTGTTGGGCCGGGCTGCCTGCCTCTAAAAACGGAGGCGTGAACTACACCACGATTAGCATAATTCACGCCTATAAAAATATACTATGGAAAACGTTCGATTGAATTATTTCGATGCGCGCTCGATGTACTTATCAATCTCCATCGACTGGTAAGAGTTGAAGTATTTATCCTTAATTGTCTGATAAACCTTCACTGCCTCGGCGTTCTTGCCCAGCTTCTCGTAAATCTGTCCGGCCTTCACCAAGTAGATGGGACTCATGCTTTGTGAGTCGGCCATGTCGGCAGCATCCTTCAGAGTCGAAGCGGCTTTCTCCAACTCACCGAGTTGTGCGTAGCAGTCGCCCATAGCGCCTTTAATGGCGGGAGCAATCACCAGGTCGTTACCGCTGAAGTCCTCCAAATAGTCGAGAGCCTCTTTGTACTTGTCCAGTTTAGCGTAGCACAATCCGGCGTAAGCCTTGGCCAAGTTGCCAGCTTTGGTTCCGCTGTACTCGTCGGCTACCTTCAGGAAACCTGCGTTGCCTATTGAATCACCGTCGAGTGCCAGTTGGTACTCCTCGGCATCGAAATATTGCTGACCGGCAAACAAAGCCTCCGATGCTTTGCGCTCACGCGGCTCAGCGATGAAATTCTTGTAAATGACCACGCCGGCAATCACGATGATGATTGCTGCGATGATGGCGATAATCGCCTTTTTGTTCTTCTCCAGAAATGCTTCCGACTGGCTCAAAGCCTCTTCCACATTTACAGCTTCTTGTTTTTTCTGTTCTGCCATATCTATTATTTTTATTATTATCTAATCTGACACTATTTTTCAGGTCAGCAAAAGTAAGCTATTTCTATCTATAAATAAAATTTCGGCCTATCTTTTTTCAAATTAAATCTCTTACGCATCGCTTGGAAGGAGAATTATGTCTACATTTGCCGTATGATTTTGAAACGCATATCCATAGTAAACTACAAGAATCTGGAGCAGGCTGAGCTGGATTTCTCTCCTAAGATAAACTGTTTCATCGGACAAAACGGTATGGGTAAGACCAATCTGTTGGATGCGGTCTATTACCTGTCGTTCTGCAAGAGCGCGTCAAACCCTATTGATTCACAGGTCATTCGTCACGACCAGGAGTACTTCGTCATCCAAGGTTTCTACGAGATGGAGGACGGTACGGTGGAGGAGATTTACTGTGGCATGAAGCGTCGGCACAAGAAACAGTTCAAACGCAACAAGAAGGAGTACACCCGCCTGGCGGATCACATAGGCTTCGTGCCGCTGATACTGATCTCTCCGGCTGACTCCGACCTGATATCGGGGGGCAGTGAAGAGCGCCGTCGGTTCATGGATGTGGTGATCTCGCAGTACGACAAGTCGTACCTGGATGCCTTGATGCGTTACAATCGCGCTCTCACTCAGCGTAATACGTTGCTAAAGCAAGAGGCTGAGCCCGATCCGGGACTGATGGATGTGTGGGAAGAGATGATGGCCACCACAGGCGAGGTCATATTCCAGAAACGTACGCAGTTCATCGAAGCGTTCATCCCTACATTCCAATCTTTTTACTCCTACATCTCGCAGGACGGTGAGCCGGTGGGCTTGACTTACCTGTCGCAACTGCAAACCCATAATCTGGCGCAGTCGTTGCACGACAACCGCATGCGCGACCGCATCGTGGGCTATTCGCTCGTGGGGGTTCATAAGGACGACCTGGAGATGAAGCTCGATGGTTACCCTATGAAGCGGGAAGGGTCGCAGGGACAGAACAAGACCTTCTTGATAGCACTGAAACTGGCGCAGTTCGATTTTCTGAAGAAGACCGGCAGCAACACCACGCCCTTGCTGTTGCTCGACGACATCTTCGATAAGCTGGATACGCAGCGGGTGGAGCAGATTGTGAAGTTGGTGGCAGGCGATAGTTTCGGACAAATCTTCATCACGGACACCAACCGCAAGCACTTGGACAAGATTTTGCAGAAGACCGAACGAGACTATAAGCTGTTCGAAATCAACCATGGGGAGGTGGTAGGATGAAACGGAGCGATGCGAAACCGATAGGCGACATGATTCGCCAAGTGATGCGTGAGCAGGGATTGGAGTCGCCACTGAACGAGTACCGCCTCATCCAGTCGTGGTCCGACGTGCTTGGACGCACCATCGCCTCGTACACTACACGGTTGTTCATCAAGAACCAGGTCCTCTACGTACAACTCACTTCACCCGCCCTTCGCCAGGAGTTGATGATGGGGCGCGAACTGCTGATTCGTAAACTCAACCAGACCGTAGGGGCGCAGGTTATCACTAATATTGTATTTCAGTAGGTTCTTGGATTGGGCGTGCCGCTTGGTCATTCCCTGTCGTTTGTCGCATCCCGGTTATTCAGTAACCAACCACCCTTCGTTCGTCAGCACGGCATCCATCTTTCGGTCGAATGGCTCGCAGGGGATTTCATCCAACACCTGGAAGTCGTAACATATACCTATATTATATGTATGGAGTTTGGGCAGGAGGCGGTCGTAGTAACCTTTGCCTCGGCCGAGTCGGTTGCCACAGGTGTCGAATGCCATGCCGGGGATCACGGCCACGTTTATTCGGTCGTAGTCGGTGAACAGGTCGCCCACGGGTTCAGCTATACCGTATGCTCCCATCCGCAGGTCGCCCTTTCCGGTGTAGCGGCGCAGCTCCAGCTCGTCGCCCATCACCACGGGGAGCAGAATCTCCTTCCGCTCGCTCCACTCTTCCACCAGTTGGTGTGTGTAGACTTCATCGGGTAGAGAGTGGTAGAGCAGTACTACATCTGCCTCGGCAAACCGCCGATGTTGTTCCAGCAGTTGCCTCAGTGCGGCAGACTTTGCTAGGCAGACCTCCGCACTATGGGCAGCCTTGCGCTGCTTGATGAGTTTCCGTAGTTCTTTTTTCTCGCTTACCATCGTGCTTGCTTTCTTATTGGTTATTGAATTGAACCAACTGCCTTATTTCTTCTCAGAGGTTTTCTCCTCGGGCGCTTGAGGGAAGGCTTCCCCATTGGTCAGTATCTCCACGGCCTTCTTCACTGTCGGGTCGTCCTGGTTGAGGTAAGCCACATACTCTTCCGTACCCAGCATGTTGTAGATGATGCCACCATAGATGAGGCGTTCCAGCAACTTATGCGACTTGCTAATCATCAGGTTGCGGCGCTTCACGTCGCGTGTCTCGGCAAAGCGGACGAACTTCTCCACAAGGTTCTGTCGCTTCAGGTAGGCGAGCATCGTTTTGTAGTTGTCATACTTGCTTAGCGACTCGCGGTTGGTGTCGGTGTACTGGAAGGTGAACTCGTTGTGCAGACGGTTGTTCACCACGGTGGAGTAGTACGACGTATAACCCACGGTGTCCTGCGGAACGAAGATGTCCGGCATGATGCCGCCACCGCCGTAAACCACACGGCCCAGTGAGGTATAGTAAATCTCGTCCTCGTTCTGTCGTATGCTGTCCTGCGAGAAGAACTCTCCGTGGTCGAAGCGGTTGATGATGTCCATTTCGTAATTCTCGTCCTTCCCGTTGGAGTAGGGCTTCTGTATGCATCGGCCCGATGGGGTGTAGTAGCGTGCGATGGTCAGCCGCATGGCCGATCCGTCCTTGAACTCGATGGGTTGTTGTACCAGTCCCTTGCCGAATGAGCGTCGGCCGATGATGGTGCCGCGGTCGTTGTCCTGTATGGCACCGGCGAAGATTTCACTGGCCGAGGCCGACGACTCGTTTATCAGTACCACCAACGGGGTTTGCTGGTTGGTGCCTCTGCCGTCCGACAGGTAGTCCTGGCGCGGCGACTTGCGGCCGCTGGTGTAGACTATCATCCGGTCCTTCGGCAGAAACTCGTTCACCATCTGTATGCAGGCACCCATGTAGCCGCCGGTGTTGTCGCGCAGGTCGATGATGAGGTTCTCGAAACCATCCTGTGCCAGGGTGGCTATGCCGATTATCATCTCGGCGTAGGTCGTCTCGCCGAACTTGTTTATCTTGATGTATCCAGTCTTGTCGTTGAGCATGTATGCAGCGTCCACACTCTTGATGGGGATGTCGCCGCGCACGATGGTGAACGAGAGGATGTCCTTCACGCCTCGGCGGTAGATGCCCAGCTTCACCTCAGTTCCTTTCGGACCTTTCAACTTGGCCATGGTGGAGGTGTTGGTCACCTCTTTGCCCACGAACATGGTGTCGTTGACCGACACGATGCGGTCGCCCGGCATCAGTCCCACCTTCTCCGATGGGCCGCCTTTGATGACGTCGCTGATGTAGATGGTGTCGTGCTGTATGGTGAACGACACGCCGATGCCGCTGAAGTGTCCCTTCAGTTCGGAGGTCGTGGCCTCTATGTCTTTAGCCGGGATGTAGGTGGAGTGGGGGTCCAGCTCGGCCAGTATCTGCGGCATGGCCTTCTCCACCAGGTCCGTCATCTTCACCGTGTCGACGTACTGGTCGTCCACGATGCGCAGCAGGTCGTTCAACTTGTTGGACGAAGTATTGATTATGCTCAACCGATTGTTGGAGAAGAGGTTGGCGTAGAATGTCCCTATCAGGATGCCCACCACTATGCTGGCGGCGATGATGATGGGTATGTAGCGTTTTGAGGAGTTTTTGTTGTCGCTCATGATATTTTTTTGTTTACTCGTTCATATTCATATATACTAACTCGATGCCGGCACGCCGTAGCAGGTTGATGCCGTCCTCCAGTCGGTACTCTTCGGAGTAGACCACCCGGCGGATGCCTGCCTGGATAATCAGTTTGGCGCACTCAATGCAAGGCGCTGCCGTGGCGTACATCGTGGCCCCCTCGCTACTGTTGCCCGAGCGCGCTATCTTGGTGATGGCGTTCGCCTCGGCATGTAGCACGTAGGGCTTGGTCACGTTGTTGTCGTCCTCGCACACGTTCTCGAATCCCGACGGGGTGCCGTTGTATCCGTCCGAGATGATCATCTTGTCCTTCACGATGAGCACGCCCACCTTGCGGCGTCGGCAGTAGGAGTTCTCTGCCCAGATGGCAGCCATGCGAAGGTATCGCTTGTCCAGTTCCAGTTGTTTGAGCTCGGGGTTTGTCATGTCAATCAGTCGCTTAAAGGGTAAAACAATAGGTACGGCCCGCTCGCCTGGTGGATGCTGAGCTGGTGTGTGTCGCCCTCGTAGCGGGTGGCGTTCTTCAGGATGTTTATCATCTGCCGGCTTATCTCGTCAGTGCCTGTCACGCTGCTGGCGTTCTGAAAACTGAAGGAGATGGTGTGGTCCTCGCCGTTCACCGTCCAGGTGCCCGAGAACGATTTGTTGGTCGTGCGGCAAGTGAACTGGTCCTCGGTGAAGGTGATGATGTAGCAGTCGTCCGCACTGCCGTTCAGTTTCTGCTGGTTCTCCTGAGTCATCGCGTTTTGCGACGAGCTCTGCCGAATGCACGACAACTTCCAGGTGTGGCCTATGAAGATGGCGTCCAGGTCGTCGCTGTCGCTGCAGGCCGTGGCCAGTAGCATCAGTGGTAACAGCAACATCCATGTGACCTTTGTTATCTTTATCATAATATTCTTCATTCGTTCATTGTTTAATACCGTTCCGCCGGAGCAGGGCGTCGATGGTCGGCTCCTGACCGCGGAAGCGTTTGTAAAGCGTCATCGGGTGGACCGTACCTCCCTTCGACAGAATGTTCTCGCGGAACGAGTCGGCCACTTCGGTGTTGAAGATGCCTTTCTCCTTGAACAGCGAGAAAGCGTCAGCGTCCAGTACCTCCGCCCACTTGTAGCTATAGTATCCGGCCCCGTAGCCTCCGTCCATGATGTGCGAGAACTGCACGCTCATGCACGTGCCCTTGACCGACGGCAGCACCTGTGCCTCTTTCCACGCTTCCTTCTCGAACTCCTTCACGTCGCTGTCGAATTCCTTCTCGAGGGTGTACCAGGCCATGTCCAATAGTCCGAAGCTCACTTGTCGGAGGCAGGCGTAGGCAGCGTTGAAGTTCGACGCGTCCACGATGTTCTTCACCATTGCCTCGGGTAGCGGTTCGCCCGTCTGGTAATGATAGGCAAATGTATGCAAGAAATCCTTTTCTATCGCAAAGTTTTCCATGATTTGTGAGGGAAGCTCCACAAAATCCCTGTAGACCGACGTGCCGCTCATGGAGGCGTAGGTGGTGTCGGCGAAGATGCCGTGCAGCGCATGGCCGAACTCGTGGAGGAAGGTCTCTACCTCGGTGAGTGTCAGCAGTGCCGGTTTGTCCGCCGTGGGCTTGGTGAGGTTCATCACGATGGAGATGTGGGGTCGGCTGTCTTCGCCGTCTGCCTTCCACTGGCTTTTGAAGGAGGTCATCCAGGCACCTGCCTGTTTCGTCTCCCGTGGGTGGAAGTCCACATAGAGCACCGCCAGGTAGCGTCCGTCCTTGTCGAACACCTCGTAGGCCGTCACGTCCGGGTGGTACACCGGGATGTCGCGGTTCTCGCGGAAGGTGATTCCGTAGAGCCGGGTGGCGAGTCCGAACACCCCCTCCTTCACCTTGCTCAGTTCGAAGTAAGGACGCAGCATCTCCGAGTCGAGATTATATTTCTTGTTCTTCAGTTTCTCTGAGTAGTACGACCAGTCCCAGGGCATCAGTTTGAAGCCCTTTCCCTCGGTCTTGGTGGCCAACCGTTGCACTTCGCTCCGTTCCTTCAGGGCTGTGGGGCGATAGGCGTCGATGAGCTGATGGAGCAGGCGGTACACGTTGTCGCAGTTCTCTGCCATTCGGCGTCCCAGCACATAGTCGGCATAGGTCTTGTAACCCAGCAGTTGCGCTATCTTCATGCGGATGTTCACAATCTGTTTCACGATGGACTCGTTGTTGCGCTCGTTCTCGTGTGCGCACTGTGTCTGGTAGGCCGTGTAGAGCCGCTCGCGCAGACCACGGTCGTCGCAGTAGGTCATCAGCGGCACGTAGCTGGGGGCTTGCAGTGTGAACACCCATCCGTCCACACCTTTCTCCTTGGCCGTCAGTGCCGCGGCCTCCAGGGCGGACTCGGGCAGTCCGTTCAACCTAGTTCGGTCCGTCACGGTCATCATGTATGCGTTAGTCTCTTTCAGGTGGTTCTGTGCGAACGCCACTGTCAGTCGGCTCAGTTCGGTGGTCAGCGTGCGGTAGGTGTCGCGTGCCTCGCCTTTCAGGTCCGAACCGCTGCGAACGAAACCTATGTAGGTGTTCTGCAGCAGCATAAGGTCCTCGCTTTCGAGTTGGTCCTTCTCCTGCTCGTAGACTGCCTTCACACGGGCGAACAATTTCTCGTTCAAGTGGATATTGTGGCTGTGTTCCGAGAGGACCGGAGTCATTTCCCGTGCCACGGCCTGCATCTCGTCGTTGCCCTCAGCCTCCAGCAGGTTGAAGAAGACCTCGGTCACATCGTCCAGCAAGCGGCCCGACTGCTCCAGTGCCACGATGGTGTTTTGGAATGTAGCCTTCGCAGGGTTGTCCGCTATCTCGTCAATCTCCGCCTGGTGGCGGGCGATACCCTCCAGTATGGCAGGCTTATAGTGCTCCACCCGTATCCTGTCGAATGGCGCTGTGCCGTGCGGTGTGCCATAGGGCGCTAAGAATGGATTCTCTTCTGTCATAGTCCTACAATTCCATCAATGTCCGAGAATTCCTGATCCATCTTGGTGTGAGTGCTGGGGTTTGGCTCACGCTTCAGCGCCTCCAGTGCCGGCACTCTGAATCCCATGCGCAGCAGGTCGATGGCGTTCTCCTCTTTCAGTTCATTGAGAACCTTCGAGAGCTTCAGCCGGGTGGTGTTGAGCACATAGGCCAAGTCCTCCATCTTCGCCTTCACAAACTTCTCGCCCGTGGGCACGGTGGCTACCAGCAAGAGGAAGTCTATTAGCTTGTTGCGCACGTTTCCGTGGGGTATCTTGCCCCATTTGTCGTACATCCGCTGATTGCCGTTGCTCAGCATGTTGATGAAGTTGATGCGGAAGGTGGGGTAGTTTATCAGTTCGCTGTAGAGGTAAGTCTTCTCGATGATGATGGCGCAGACGGTCGTCCGTGCCGTGTAGCTGAAGAGATAGGTCTGATGCAGTCCGTACAGTGAGAAAGGTTCCAGCAAGTAGGGTGCGTTCATCAGTTCGCAGTAGGAAATCTTCGCCTCGTCCACGCAGAAGTCCGACTGCATCGAGAAGGTTCCCGAGATGATGAATACGAAATTCTTACTGTCGTCTCCCTTCGCGAATATCTTTTGTCCGGCTCTATATTTAGTGAAATGAAACTTCACCTTCTCCAGGATCTTGGTCAGGTCGTTGATGCCTATACCCTGAAAAAGAGGAAGTTGCAACAGTGT
>CAVFUK010000125.1:0-22946 GCA_963625535.1 Anaerovoracaceae bacterium
TCTCGTTCCTCACCGCCATCGCCACCACACTGGGAATCACCAGCTGCATGGGGTAAGGAGCTAGGGAACGAAACCTGAGGAAAAAAAGGGCCAAAGGCAGCGCCCCTAATCGTTGAAACTGTGTAGTTACACAAAATGAACGACTAGCGGACGTGTGCCTCTGGCCTTTCCAATATCCTGCCCACAGGCGGGAGCATGGTCAGACAGTCTGTCCGTCAGACGACATCCAACCATCTATGGTGCCTGTCCGGCTGGAGAAGTTGACCCCTATTTTGTGGAGGGTACGCTTGTCGGCCAGGTACTCGCGGCCGTAGCCTTTCTCCTCGATCTGCCTCAGAGCCTCGGCGGCCGAACCGTCGCGCTTGAACTCGAAGATGTAGACGTGGCGCTGCGTCTCCACCACACAATCCACACGCCCTTCGCTCTGTTGCTTCTCGACGTAGGTGGTGTAGACGCCTATCATGCGCAGCACCAGGAAGAAGGTGTACTGGAAGTGGCGCTCCTTCTCGTGACTAGAGATAGCCGTCCTCTCTGATTTTCTCGAAGTCTTGTATGCCTATAGGATATTTCATCTGCCGTAGCCAATAAGTTTCCGTTTTAAAAAAAGTCGTTTCGCTGTTGCAAAGTTAATGGATTGTTCACAGAGAGCCAAAACCGCCAGAAGGTTTTATGTCGCCAGAAGACTAAAAGACTAAGAGACAAAAAGCGCCAGAAGGTTCTACGTTATCTCTCCGCTGGACCATTTATTGGGGCGTGGAAGTTAGTAGGACGTGGCAGGCAGTAGGACGTGCCGCAGCTTGCTGCGGACAAAAACTATATCGGCAGCCCTTTAGGGCACAGGCTCCGCTGCCGATACCTTAGATCTGGCCAGAGGCCGGTGTACACCCTTTCCCTTCGAAGGGAAAGGGCTTGGGAAAGGGATGGACCCCTCTTTAAGGGTAAAGAGGGGACGGGGAGATTTTCGAAAAAAGCCGGAGGACCGGAAGAGTAAGGGAACGAGCAACCTTCAACGTAAAACCTTAAACCTTCAATGACGGGGAGATTTTCGAAAAAAGGACCTCCAAGAACCTCGAGACTAAGAGACAAAGAGACTTCCTTGGAATACTAAGAGACTAGAGTCGAAGAGGAAAAAAGGTCGCCAGAAGGTTTTATGCGAAGAGTCTGAGACGCTTGTAACACATTACTATCAATGGCATTTTCGAATTTTCCACTCACTGCGTGGAAAATGTTTGGCCACGCTTGAAGTAATTGATGGTTAACTCCATAAAAGGAGAAAGGAGCCTCTTCCACACAACAGGAAGGCCATCACTTTCACAACGGTGAAAAGCCCCTCCTGCACAGGAGAAAAACCTTCCCCCTCCCCTACCGATACTCGAACCGCAGCGTGTGACGGACATCCTCGGCGGAGGCGGCCAGATAGACGCGGAACTTGCCGGGCTCGACAACCCACCGGTGGCTGTCGGCGTCGAAGAAACGCAGAGCCTCGGGGGTGACGCTGAAGCGCACCTCACGCTCCTCGCCGGGAGCCAACGACACCTTGCGGAAACCCTTCAGCTCCTTCAGCGGACGCAGCACACTGCAACGCTCGTCGCCGATGTAGAGCTGCACGGTCTCCTTGCCTGCCACAGGACCCACGTTCTTCACCTTCACACTGACCACGAGCGTGTCGCCGGCGGTGAGCACCTTGCCGCTGAGCCGAGGGTCGGAGTACTGGAAGCGGGTGTAGCTCAAGCCATAGCCGAAGGGGAACTGCGTCTTTATCTTCTTCGTGTCGTACCAACGGTAGCCCACGAGGATGTCCTCCTTATACTCCTGGCGGATGCTGTCGCCAGGGTAGCTGAGGGTGCCCATGGCGATGGCAGGACAGTCGTCCAACTTAGCGGGATAGGAGAACGGCAGACGGCCACTGGGGCAGACGGCGCCGCTGAGGACGTCCACCAGCGCAGGGCCGCTCATGGTGCCCAGGTACCACGACTGCACCACGGCCGACACTCGGCTGAGCCAAGGCATCTCGATGGCGTTGCCGCTGACGATGACCGTCACCAGGGGTTTGCCGGTGGCTATGAGGCCCTCTATCAGCTCGGGCTGACCGAAGGGTAGGCCGTAGGCGATGCGGTCGCCTGCCTCGCAGTCCTGCTGGTGGTTCTTGTTGAGACCGCCAACGTAGATGATGAGGTCGGCATCGGCGGCCTTCAGCAGGGCGTCGGCGCGCAGCGAGTCGGTCTGAGCCTGCGGCACAGGGTGCACCTTGCCATACTGCGGACGACCGGCGGCGTAGCCTTGGGCGTAGGTCACCACGTCGGCACCGTAGTGTTGGCGCAGAGCCTCCAGGGGCGTGTATTCGTGCTTGGGCTTCAGCTCCGAGGAACCGCCGCCTTGGGTGAGCGAGCGCGTGGCGTTGTCGCCCACCACCAATATCTTCTTGTAAAGGCCTTCCTGCAAGGGGAGCAGCGTGCGGCCCTGGCGGTCGGCCTCGTTGCGCAGCAGCACGATGCCCTCGGTGGCCACGTCGCGCGCCACTTGGTAGTGTTCGGCGGTGGCCACGCAGCCGTAGGGGCGCTGGCGGTTCATCACCGTGCGGAAGAGCAGACGCAGCATGCGCGTGGCCTTGTCGTCGACCACGGACATGGGAATCTTCCCGGCGCGGATCAGGCGCAGGTATTCGTCGCCCAGGTAGTATTTATTATAAGGTATGCCGGCGTCGGTGGTGAGGCCGTTGGTCTTGGTGCCCATCTCCAGGTCGAGCCCATAGATGGCGGACTCGTAGGTGGTGTGGCACGAGCCCCAGTCGGTGACCAGGCAGCCGTCGAAGCCGAGCTCGCCCTTGAGGATGTCCACGTTGAGCAGCTTGTTGTTGGAGCAGTAGACACCGCGCACCTTGTTGTAGGCGCTCATCACGCTCCACACACCGCCGCGTTTGACGGCGGCCTCGAAGGCTGGCAGGTAGATCTCGTAGAGGGCACGGTCGCTCACGTGGACGTCGATGTGTCCACGCCACAGCTCCTGGTTGTTGAGGGCGAAGTGTTTCACGCAGGCTGAGACGCCGTTGCTCTGCACGCCTCGGATATAGGGCACGCACATTTCGGAGGCGAGGTAAGGGTCCTCGCCCAGGTACTCGAAGTTGCGGCCGTTGAGGGGTGTGCGGCAGATGTTGACGCCAGGGCCCAGCAGCATGTCCTTCTTGCGGTAGCGTGCCTCCTGGCCCACGGCCACGCCGTAGCGCAGGGCCAGCTCGGGGTTCCACGTGGCCGCCAGGCAGGTGAGCGCCGGGAAGGCGGTGACGCTGTCGTTGTTCCACTTGGCGTAGTTCCAGTCGTTCCAGTTGATCTCGGCGCGCACGCCGTGAGGTCCGTCGCTCATCCACAGCTCGGGGATGCCCAGGCGCGGACAGCCGGGCGAGCTGAACTTACCTTGGGCGTAGCTGAGCCGCACCTTCTCCTCCAGGGTCATGCGGCTGAGGGCGTCCTCCACGCGCCGCTCCAGGGGCTGTGTGTCGTCCAGATAGATGGGCAGCTGCTGTGCCGTCATCGGCAGGACGGCGGCGCAACAGCCCACCAGCAACGCTGTCCATTTCTTCATTCGATTCATCATATAAGTTTCTTCAATTCGTATTAGTTCGTAGTCAGATAAATTTTCTTAGTTCGTGTAAACCTTCAGAATAAACGTCCTCAGTTCGTTCTTTCCGATAAACGTTCTTATTTCATTCCTTCGGAATATTCGTTCTTAGTCGAGTCCTTCAGATTAAACGTCCTTAGTTCGTTCCTTCAGATAAACGTCCTTAGTTCGTTCCTTCAGAACGAATCGTTTCTGGGTTCATTCCTTCAAATTAAACGTCCATAGTCTGTTCGGGAAGTGGTCCTCCTTAAGAAGTTAAGGCCGTTCCTCTTCCGCCTCAGCATTCTTCTGCTGGGACGAACCCTTCAGCACATTCACCCGCGTGAAGCCATGGGCATGGACGTCGAAGGGCTGCGGCGTGACCTCGGTCACCGTCACCGTCTTCATGCGGATGGTGTCGGGAGTCTCCATGCCGCCGATGGACTTCACATCGTAGGAGAGGTCGCCCCAGTGGTCGACGTTCAGCTGTATCTCCACGTGGCTGTTGCTCACGGTCTCGCCGTCGTCCTCGTAGATGGTGAAGGTGTCGCCTTCGTTCACACCGTAGATGAACACCACATAGTCGTAGGTGGGCTTGCCGCAGGTGTGCTGCGCCGGCAGCTGTGCGGGGATGATGGAGCCAGCGCGCACGAACAGGGGCATGCGGCCGTAGGGAGCGTCCACGGTGAGGGTCTGTCCGCCCTCGTAGAAGTGGCCTGTGTAGAAGTCGAACCATCCGGTGCCTGCGGGCAGGTACACCTCGCGGGTGCGTGCGCCGTACTCATAGACTGGGGCCACCAGGAAGGCAGGGCCGAACATATATTGGTCGCCGATGTCGCGCACCAGCGGGTCGTTGGCGAAGTCCATCACCAGCGGACGCATGATGGTGTAGCCCTTGCGGGTGACCATCTGCGCCAGGGTGTAGATGTAGGGCATGAGCGTGTAGCGCAGGTTGATGTAGTAGAGCATCGACTCGTAGGCGGGATGTCCCGCGGGGGCGATGTTCCACGGCTCGCGGTAGGGATATTGTCCGTGGGAGCGGAACAGGGGGCAGAAGGCTCCGAACTGGAACCAACGGGTGTTCAGCTCGCGCCACTCGTCGTAGTCGGCGGTCACCTCGCCCGACTCGTCCCACAGCCGCTGTGCCTTGGTGAAGCGGTTCTCCACCGAGAAGCCGCCGATGTCGGTGGTCCAGTAGGGGATGCCGCTCAGGGCAAAGTTGAGTCCGGCGGGAATCTGTGCCTTCAGGTCCTCCCAGCGGGCGGCAATGTCGCCGCTCCACGTGGCTGCGGAGTAGCGCTGCAGTCCGGCGAATCCCGAGCGGGTGAGTTGGAACACGCGCTTGTTGGAGTCGGCCTGTTGCAGACCTTCGTAGATGGCCTGCGCGTTCATCAGCGCGTAGGCGTTGAAGTATTGGGTGGAGGGCCCCAGTGCGGTAGGTCCGCAGAGGGCCTTGCGGTAGTCCATGTCGGTGCAGTCGCGCACGTTGGGCTCGGTGGCGTCCATCCACCAGGCGTCGATGCCGAGGGGATAGAGGTTCTCGTAGATCTGTCGCCAGAAGATGCGGCGTGCCTCGTCGGAGTAGGCGTCGTAGAAGCCGTAGCGGTAGCCCTTGCCTATCCAGTCGCGCAGGCTGTCCTGCACGGACCGGCGGTAGATCAGGGCACGCTCGTCCAGCTCGCGGTAGTTGTCGGTGCCCAGGTAGAACTTGGGCCATACGGAGATCATGAAGTGGGCGTTCATGTCGTGTATGGAGTCGACCATGGCCTGCGGGTGCGGGAATCGGGCACGGTCGAAGTCGTGGCTGCCCCACTCGGCCTCGGGCCAGTAGCTCCAGTCGAGCACGATGTTGTCAATCGGTATCTGGCGGCGGCGGAACTCGCTGAGCACACCCAGCAGCTCGGCTGAGGTCTTGTAGCGCTCGCGGCTCTGCCAGTAGCCCAGGGCCCACTTGGGCACCAGGGGCGCCTCGCCGGTGAGTTTGCGGTAGCCCTTCACCACGTCGTCCATGTTGCGGCCGGAGATGAAGTAATAGTCCAGCTGGGGTGTCATCTCGCTCCAGAGGGAGAGTTTGCCCTGCTCCTCGTCGTCCACGGGAGCCATGGCGCGCAGGCCGATGTACGACTCGTTGCCGTCGGGCTTCCACTCTATGCGGAGGCTGACAGGCTTGTCGGCCTTCATGGGCAGGGAGAACTTATAGCTGTTGGGGTTCCACGGCGCGCGCCAGCGCTTGGGCACCATCAGGCTGTCGTCCATGTAGACGGTCACGTAGCCGGCGTAGTAGAGCATGAAGCGGTACTCACCATCCTCCTTCGCCCGGAGCTGTCCCTCGTAGGTGATGCGTGAGTTCTTCAGGGGGAAGTCGGCAGGCAGGTTCGCGACTGCCTTCTGGTTCTCGAAGTAGAGGGAGTCCTCGGCGCGCACCAGGGTGTCGCCGCGCTTGGGCACGTAGGTGCCGGTGAGGGAGCCTTCCACGCCTTCCTTATTATATAAGGTGAAGAGTTGGTTCAGCTGCGAATAGTCGGCAGGGTTGCCGAAGCGGCAGAACGAATAGCTGTCGAGCAGGATGCCGTAGTTGCGCGAGGAGACCACGAAGGGCACGGAGACCTTGGTGTTGTACTGGAACAGCTCCTCGTTCTTGCCCTTGTAGTTGAAGTCGCCCGCCTGGTGTTGCCCCAGGCCGTAGAAGGCCTCGTCGTGGGGCGACTCGAACACCTGGCGGATGGTGTATCCCTGTGCGACGCCCTGCTTGATGGGCGTGTAGGACTTGCCGCCGCCGCGCTGCTCCTGCAGGTAGACTTGGTCGAAGAGGTCGGAGAACCACACCTCGCCGGTGGTCATCTTCACGCCCGCCTTCAGCAGGTCGGTGGAGAGGATGACGCTGTCGCCCCGTTGCATCACGCTGTAGTGCACAGGGTCGTCCTGCGGCACCGTCATCAGTGAGGTGACGTCCGCCAGGCGCCGTTCGGTCGTGGCGCTGACGTGGATGATGTTGTTGCTGATGACCTCCAGGCGCACGAGGCGGTTCCCGTTGGAGGAGTTGGGGAGAGTCTTCACAACGATGCCCCTGGGATATTCTTCATAGGGTGCACAACCGATGGTTGCCGTCAACATGAATCCGGCGATGAGCAGCCGACAGATATTCTTCATACAGTAAAAAATTGAGTTTATGGGGCAAAGATAATACAAATGGGACGCAAATTACCAAGCTTCGCTCTAATAAATTGCTAAGATGCCGCTTATCTTCGTTGAAGAGAAGGAAAATTTATATCTTTGCCCACCATTCGACAGGAACTGTCGCAACTAAAGATATTGACTACGTTATGAAGAACTTACTGAAACGGCTGTTCTCGGGAGAGACGGCCACACCGGAGGAGAAGAAAACGCAAGACGACCAGAAGCGTTTCGACATACTGAAGTACGACGGCATCCGCGCCCTGCGCATCGGCAAGGCGGACTATGCCAAGAAGTGCCTCGAGGGCGCCAACGCCCTGCGCGACGACGACGCCGAAGTGCGCCACTACCTGCTCACCGCCTACCTGCAGCTGGGCGAGCTGGAGAACGCCCTCGGCCTGGAGCAGGCCATCCTGCAGCGCGAGCCGGAGAACATGCAGGCCTACGTGGCCCTGGGCAACATCTACTTCATGCAGGAGAACTACACCGACATGATAGCCGCCCTGAAACAGGGCGAGGCCGTGGACAGCAAGCAGGAGCAGATTCACTTCCTGCTGGGAAAGGCCTACCACGGCACCCACGACGAGCTGCAGGCCATAGCCGAGCTGACACGCGCCATCACACTGAAGGAGGACTTCTTCGAGGCCTATCTGCTGCGCGGCACCATCCTGCAGGAGATGAAGCAGGTGGAGGAAGCCGCCGCCGACGCCGCCAAGGTGCTTGCGCTGGCGCCCGAGGACGAGCAGGCGCTGATGCTCAGCGGCAAGGTGGCTTGTCTGAAGGGCGAGGGCGAAGAGGCCTGCCGCTACTTCAGCCAGGTGACAGAGGTGAACCCCTTCAACCAGAAGGCCTACGAATACCTGGTGCAGGTGCTCGTGAGCCAACAGAAGACCGACGAGGCCATGGCGACGCTCAACGAAGCGATAGAGGTGCACCCGAGCGCCGCCAACTTCTACCGCCTGCGCGGACAGCTGAAGCTGCAGACCGGCGACGAGGCAGGCTCAGCCGAGGACCTGAAGAAGTCCCTGGAGCTGAACCCCGAGCAGGAGAAGCAGGTGAGCGGACAGTACCGCAACTACGAAGAGCCCTTCCGCATAGACATCTTCCGCATGGGATAAGGGACACACTTATATACTTACACACACTTGACTATGAAAAAAAGCATTCTACTATTAACCATCGTCGCCACGGCGCTGCTGACAGCCTGCGGCGGCTCAAAACGTAACAATATGGACAACGAGACCATTCTCTCGATAGAGACCAACAAGGGCGACATCAAAGTGAAGCTCTACAACGAGACACCACGCCACCGCGACAACTTCGTGAAGCTGGTGCGCGAGGGATTCTACAACGGAACCCTGTTCCACCGCGTGATAAACGACTTCATGATACAAGGCGGCGACCCCGACTCGAAGAACGCTCCGGCGAACAAGATGCTGGGCGAGGGCGACACGGGATACACCGTGCCGGCGGAGTTCGTCTACCCACGCTACTTCCACAAGAAAGGCGCCCTGGCGGCAGCCCGCATGGGCGACGACGTGAACCCCGAGAAAGCCTCCTCCGGCTGCCAGTTCTACATCGTAACAGGCACCGTCTTCACCGACGAGTCGCTCACCCAGATGGAGGAGAACGTCAACCGCGGCATCGTGAAGGCGAAGTTCGACTCGCTGGCACGACCCCACATGAAGGAGATCTACCTGCTGCGCAAGGCCAACGACATCGACTCCCTGGCAGCCCTGCAGGAGCGCCTGGTGGCCGAGGCCGAGGCTGAAGCCGCCAAGACACCCTTCCGCTTCACCGACGAGCAGCGCAAGGCCTACACCACCGTGGGAGGCACACCTCACCTGGACGGCAGCTACACGGTATTCGGCGAGGTGACCGAAGGCATGGACGTGGTGGAGAAAATCCAGAAGGTGAAGACCAACCGTGTGGACCGCCCCACGGAGGATGTGGTCATCGAGAAAATAACCATTCAGGAGTAAGGCCACGTGATAACGATACAGAGACACACCCTGGCCAACGGCCTGCGCCTGGTGCACCACGAGGACAAGACCACCCGCATGGTGGCGGTGAACATCGTCTACAACGTGGGCGCCCGCGACGAGGACGAGAACCACACCGGATTCGCACACCTCTTCGAGCACCTGATGTTCGGCGGCTCGGTGCACATCGCCGACTACGACACGCCCGTGCAGCTGGCAGGGGGCGAGAACAACGCCTGGACCAACAACGACATCACCAACTACTACCTCACCCTGCCGGCGCAAAACGTCGAGACGGCCTTCTGGCTGGAGTCCGACCGCATGCTGGAGCTCGACTTCAACCCCCACAGCCTGGAGGTGCAGCGCCAGGTGGTGACAGAGGAGTTCAAGCAACGCTGCCTCAACCGCCCCTACGGCGACACGTCGCACCTGATCCGCCAGCTGGCCTACACCACACACCCCTACCGCTGGCCTACCATCGGGCGGGATGTCTCACACATAGCCAACGCCACCATGGAGGAGGTGAAGGACTTCTTCTTCCGCTTCTACGCGCCCAACAACGCGGTGATGGCCGTCACAGGCAACATCCCCTTCGACGAGACGGTGCGCCTGGCGGAGAAGTGGTTCGCCGACATTCCACGCCGCGACGTGCCACAGCGCCACCTGCCCAAGGAGCCTGTGCAGACCGCCCCACGCCGCCTGGAGGTGGAGCGCGACGTGCCCGTGGACGCCCTCTACATGGCCTTCCACATGTGCGACCGCCTCAGCCCGGAGTACTATGTGTGCGACATGCTGTCGGACATCCTCTCCAACGGCAGCTCGAGCCGCCTGGAGCAGGAGCTGGTGCAGAAGCGGCAGGTATGCTCCTACGTGGAAGCCTTCATCACCGGCAGTGTGGACGATGGACTGTTCTGCATCACCGCCAAGCCCGTGGAGGGCGTGACCCTGCAGCAGATGGAGCAGGAGATATGGACCGAGCTGCGCCGACTGCAGGAGACTCCCCTGGCGGAGGAGGAGCTGGAGAAGGTGAAGAACCGCTTCGAGTCGGACTTCCTCTTCAGCAACGTCAACTACCTGAACGTGGCCACCAACCTGGCCTACTTCGAGACCGTAGACCGCGCGGAGGCCATCAACGAACAGGTAGGTCACTATCGCTCCGTGACGACCGCCCAGCTGCAACAGACCGCCCAGCACTGCTTCGTGGAGAACAACTGCAGCACATTATATTATAGGGCGAAGCGGTAGAACTCCTCTAGCGAACATCGAATAGGAACTAGATAAAACGTCTATCGTACAGAGCAAGTTCTATTTTTCAGAGCCGAATGAAGCCAGCGAGAGCGAACCGCTTGAAGAGATTAGATAAAGTCCTATTTTTCAGAGCCGAGATGAAGCCAGCGACAGCGAACCGCTTGAAGAGACTAGATAAAGTTCTATCGAACAGAGCCTAGAAGAAGCCAGCGACAGCGAACCGCTTGAAGAGATTAGATAAAGTTCTATCGAATGGAGCCGAGATGAAGCGAGCGACTACAAGCCGCTTGCAGAGACTAGATAAAGTTTTATCGAATGGAGCCGAATGAAGCCAGCGACGACGAATCGCTTGAAGGGATTAGAATAAAGTTTTATCGAATGGAGCCGAATGAAGCGAGCGACAGCGAACCGCTTGAAGAGATTAGATAAAGTTCTATCGAATGGAGCCGAATGAAGCGAGCGACAGCGAATCGCTTGAAGGGATTAGAACAAAGTTCTATCGAATGGAGCTGAATGAAGCGAGCGACGACGAACCGCTTGAAGGGATTAGATAAAGTTCTATCGAATGGAGCTGAATGAAGTGAAGAGACCAGATGAAGTATAAACTAAATTTAGATTGAGCTTGATGTATCAACCGATTTCATACAGAAGCCATTACAGGGAACTGATTACCTTGGGCTTCCCTATCGTCGTGGGGCAGATAGGCCTCATCGTGCTGGGCTTTGCCGACACGCTGATGATAGGGCACCACAGCGCCGACGAGCTGTCGGCGGCAGGCTTCGTCAACAACCTCTTCAACCTCTTCATCATCTTCGGCCTGGGATTCTCCTACGGCCTCACGCCCGTGGTGGGAGCGCTCTACGGCAAAGGACAGCTCGCCGACATCGGGCAGAAGCTGAAGAACAGCCTGATGGCAAACCTGCTGGTGTCGCTGCTGATGGTGGCGGTCATCGGCGGCATCTACCTGCGGCTGGAGTGGCTCGGACAGCCCGACGAGCTGCTGCCCTACATACGGCCCTACTACCTCATCCTGCTCGCCTCCATCCCCTTCGTCATGCTGTTCAACGCCTTCAAGCAGTTTGCCGACGGCATCACCGACACACGCCTGGCGATGTGGATTCTGCTGGGCGGCAATGTGCTCAACATCGTGGGCAACTATCTGCTCATCTACGGCGTGGCAGGTCTGCCGGAGCTGGGCATCGTGGGAGCTGGACTCTCTACCCTACTCTCGCGCATCGTCATGCTGGTGGTCTTCGTGGGATACGTCTTCCGCCATCGGCGCTACGCCGTCTACCGCAAGGGGTTCCTCCGCTCGAGCCTCAACTGGGCAGACCTACGGCTGTTCAACAAGCTAGGGTGGCCCATTGCCCTGCAGATGGGCATGGAGACGGCGGCCTTCAGCCTGAGCGCCGTGATGCTGGGCTGGATAGGCGCCGCTGCCTTGGGAGCCCACCAGATAATGGTGACCATCGGCGGCACCTATTTCATGGTCTACTACGGCATCGGAGCGGCGGTCACCATCCGTGTGAGCCACTTCAGCGGACAGCATGACACGGCGAACTTGCGGCGGGCGGCCTTCTCGGGCTACCACATCAACATCGTCCTCTGCCTGTTGGCCTGCCTCAGCCTGGTGGTGTTTCGTGGCCAGCTGGGCGGATGGTTCACCGACAGCGCGGACATCAACGCCATCGTGCTGACGCTAGTCGTCCCGATGATGGTCTACCAGTTCGGCGACGCCACGCAGATAACCTTCGCCAACGCCCTGCGCGGCATTGCGGACGTGAAGTACATGATGTACTTCGCCTTCATCGCCTACATCCTCATTGAGCTTCCCGCCGGCTATCTGTTCGGCTTCACCCTCCACGGCGGTGCCGTTGGTGTGTGGATGGGACTCCCCCTAGGCCTCACCAGCGCCGGACTGCTCTTCCTCTTCCGCTTCCTCAGACAGACAAGGGAGAAATAGAAACTCCGTGCGAAGTCGGCATCTAATTTTTTTAAGAAAGCATCCTACAGCGATAGTTCGGCATGCGGCGGCGATAGCTCGGCATCCGGCGAAAGCCATGTTCTCGTGTGGGAAGGAACGCTTTCCATCTAGGAGGATTGTCTCGCACGAAGGTCATTCCCGAACGAAATAGAGTTCCCGCGCGAAGGACCCTGCTGTGTGGTGGTATTATTCGAGCGCGAAGGTCATTCTCGGACGAAGAGTAGTTTGTAAGAATCGTTCAATTTGTGTCGAATTTACACCATAGGCTTTTGCGGTAAGGATATTCCTTTTATCTTTGCGAAGGTTTTGCGCGACGAGCGCAAATGAGAGTAACAGAATAACAAACATAAAACAAACCCTGAAAAGCAATGAAAAAGTATTTCTCTACGGCGCTGTTGTCCCTGACAATGGCCCTGTCGGCTCAAGCCGAAAAGGTCTCCGTCGCCTCACCCGACGGACAAATTACCGTCAACGTCGACTGCACGGACGGACGATTACACTACAACGTACTCTACGCAGGCAAACCCTTCATCGAACAGTCGCAACTGGGTGTGAAGAGCAACGTGGGCGACTTCAGCACAGCGCTGAGCGTCACAGGACACACCACCCGCTCCATCGACGAAAGCTACACAATGACAGGTGCCAAGTGCTCCACGGTGCACTACACCGCCAACGAGTTGAGCGTGCAGTGCGAGAACGCCGACAAGCTGCCCATGACCGTGCAGTTCCGCGTGAGCGACCGCGACGTGGCCTTCCGCTACCAGTTCGCCCAGAAGGGAGCCACCGCCTGCATGGTTGTGGGCGAGGAAGCCACATCGTTCCGCCTGCCGGAAGTCACCACCACCTTCATCTGCCCACAGTCGAAGCCGATGGTGGGATGGCAACGCACCAAACCCAGCTACGAGGAGGAATACATCCCCGACGCACCGCTGACCGCCAAGTCGAAGTTCGGCGAGGGATACACCTTCCCCTGCCTGTTCCGTGTGGGCACGGACGGTTGGGTGCTCATCAGCGAGACAGGCACCAACGGATCGTACGCCGCCTGCCACCTTACGGACTATGACACGGAGCGCGGCTACCAGATAGCCTTCCCCATGCCCGGCGAAGCCAACGGTTGGGGCTCGGCGGAAGCTGCCATGACCGTGCCTGGAGCGACCCCTTGGCGCACCATCACCCTGGGTGCCACGCTGAAGCCTATCGTGGAGACCACCGTGGCCTACGACGTGGTGGAGCAGCAGTACGAACCCTCGTGCGACTATCGTGGCGGACGCTACACCTGGAGCTGGCTCATCTGGCAGGATGGTGCCACCATCTACGACGACCAAATCCCCTTCATCGACACCGCCGCCGCCATGGGCTACGAATATTGTCTGGTGGATGCCCTGTGGGACACCCAGATAGGATACAAGCGTGTGGAGGAGCTGAGCCGCTACGCACAGAGCAAGGGCGTGAGCCTGCTGCTGTGGTACAACAGCAACGGTGCCGGCAACGACGCTCCGCAAGGACCGAAGAACCGCATGAGCACCTCCGTGCAGCGCAAGAAGGAGATGGCGTGGATGAAGAGCATCGGCGTGAAAGGCATCAAGGTGGACTTCTTCGGCAGCGACAAGCAACACACCATGCAGCTCTATGAGGACATCCTGAGCGACGCCAACGACTATGGTCTGCAGGTGATCTTCCACGGCTGCACCCTGCCGCGCGGATGGGAGCGGATGTATCCCAACTTCGTGTCGTCGGAGGCTGTGCTGGCTTCGGAGAACGTCACCTTCTCGGAGCATCATGCTCGCCAGGAGGCCTTCGAGCTGACGATGCATCCCTTCTGCCGCAACACGGTAGCCTCCATGGATTGGGGAGGAACGATACTGAACAAATACCTCTCGCGCGACAACAAGAGTCGCCACCGCCGCTACACGTCCGACGTGTTCGAGATGGCCGCCGCCATCATCAACCAGAGCAGCATCCAGTGCATCGCCATACAGCCCAACAACCTCACGGAGCTGCCACAGGTGGAGCTGGACTTCCTGAAGGCCGTGCCTACGGAGTGGGACGAGACGCGCTTCATCGACGGCTATCCTGGCAAGTATGTGGTGATGGCACGCCGCCACGGCGCCGATTGGTATGTGGTGGGCATGAACGCCACCGAACAAGAGCTGAAGCTGGAGCTGGAGTTGCCGATGCTAGCCGCCGACAACCTCTCGTGGTACACCGACAAGGCCGTGAAGAACAGCCTCTGGCCCGAGACCGTGCTGAAGACCCTGAAGAAGGACAAGCGCGGCAAAGTGAAAGTGACGATGCTCCCCAACGGAGGACTTGTAATTAAATAAACTATAGTTCAAATCCAAAGTATTTTTCCGACCACAAACCCTCCACATTCTCCTACCGAGGAACCCAGCTAGAGACCGAAAAGTAATCTAGCTAGAGACTGGAAGGAAAGTCCGAAGCGAAGGGAACCGAAAGGGGAACCAATGTTAGAGGGAACCGAAAAGGGAATCTAGCTGAAAGCCAAAACGTAAAACAGAGCGCCCTGAAGAGTGGCAGCGTCAATGTTCGCTGTAGCCTCTTCAGGGCGCAATGTTTATGTATGTATCTTATCCGCGGGGAACTAATCCACTATCTTGCCGTTATCCATTGTGAAGCTGACGAGCTCCCTGCCTTCGACGGTCTTCAGACGGAATGTGTATTTTCCGGTGAATCCCTTCTCAACGATTTCTGTGCTGTAACCGGCGATGGCATTCTTTATTCCGTTGAACACCACCTTAGCGCCGTTCTCCACTTCAGTGTTGTCGTGTCCGTAGTACGCGAACTCGTTGTTCCAAGTCTTGCTATACTGATCCTTGAGCACGTTCTGCAGGTTGTTGTCCGAGCACGTGATGATGAAGTTCTCGTAAGCACGGTTCGGCTGTGTCAGCTCGATGTAGTGAACCTGTGTGGGGTGCACTCTCAGCTCGAGGTCATACTTACTGATGTTCAAGTCGGTTATCTCCGTGAAGTCGGTGGCCTTCAGGTAGAACGGGAGGCTCTGTGACTTTGGGTTAGCCACTTTCACAACCCATGTGAACTCTGTTTGCCAATCGGTTCTCTGGAACGTTGCGACCAAATCGTGCTCCATATAGAAGAACGGGAAGTCATATACGGTGTACGTTCTGGGCACGATACCCGATATGTTCCATTTGGTCACAGGACCTTCTTCCTTGTGCGTGATCATCATCGACGGATGCGAATGGCTGTTGCTCTCGGAGAAGCTTACGCCACCAGAGATACCGCCATTGAGTCCTGTAGAGTTGAAACCGAGGTTTCCTGAGAGTGAGCAGCTGAAGCCTGTGGAGTAGGTGGATGATCCGCTGACGTCGGTCTTTGGCGAAGCATCGATGAGCTCTGCGTTGCTTGGGCTCACCTCTTTATATTTGTCGACAATCTCGCCGGTGAAGTTGAAAGCACTCATGTAAGTACCGTACCATGCGTCACGTTCTGAGCTGGACCAGCGACCAGACGTACTGCCGTCGTCGAAAACAACCACTTTGTTGGCCACAATCCAATCTCTATGTCCTCCGGGGCAACCCATTGCTGAGCAGTGGAAGTTAGGCCGCAAGCGGATGAAGTAGTAGTCGGCGTCCTTGTCGAAATCGTATGCGCTGTAGATGGTGTAAACCAACTCATACCGAAGGGTTTTTCCCATAGCGCGGCTCGGACCCACTTGTTCCTGAATCACCACGCGGTTGCCCTGCATGTACTTCTCGATGGTGGCTTGAGCGTCGTCAACGCGGGTAGCAAGTCCCGCAGGCTCCATGTCGGCCTCTCCGTCTTCGTTCATCCATGTCACGAGCATGTCGGTAGCCTCACCACGGTCGTAGTCGGTGGCCTCATAGTCAGCCGCGATGCACGCATCCTCGATGATCTCACCATCGACATCAGCCTTAAACGTTGAGCTCTTGTCGGACACCTCAATCATAGTGTCGAGGTCGCGCACCACATACAAGTCGTGTTTGCGGAAGGCGAGCACTGATGTGCCGTCGTACACATCCTGAATGTTGAGTTGCTTCAGCGATGCCAGCTTGTCGAAGAAGCTGTAGGCCTGGCTCACGTCCTCGCCGTCGGCTATAAGACTCTTTATGGCTGTCACTGCCTTTGTCTGCAGCTGCTCGATGTCGCCCATGTTAGGCTCGATGAGCACGAAGCAAGCGTCGTTCAGGTAGGCTTTCATCATCACCTTCATCTCCTCGTCGCTGAAATCCATGTGATAGTCGTTGGTGAACACGAAGGCTTGTGCGTCTTCGGAGATTGCTTTTGTCTGCTGCGTCATACGGTTGAGCACAGTAGCGTTGAAATCTGAGCCTTCGTTGCCGAGCACCACCGCTTTCTTGTCGAACTTCACGGTGCATTGGTCGGAAACTGGCAGGGCAGCAAGCTGTATCACATTCTCGGAGGTCGCGTCGGTGCCCTCACTGTTCGTGTCATCATCTTGGCAGGCTGTAAATACAGTTGCAGTCAGCATTAAACCCATAGCGATAGAAGCTGAGTATCTAACTCCCTTCATCATGTTTGTCTTGTTCGTCTTCATCTCATTCTCTTTTTTTTGAGTTTGACAATTAGGTTTATTAGTAGCATTTAATCCGATGCTCATTCGGTGTTTGCCTCGAAAGGCATTTGTTTTTTGTTAGTCTATTTCGTCCGTTACGACTTGTTTTTTGGTTATCTATCGACGGCAAAGGTAAGGACTATTTTCATACCACCAAAGAAAAATGGCGAAAAATTACAAATAAATTTCCAATAAGTGACAATTGTACACTCGAGCAAGGCCGCAAAGAGAGTCGGTCAAGACCGTAAGAAGACACGATAAAGTCCTGAAGAATAGACGATTAATGTCCAAAATATGGATGTTTAAGCCCGAAAGGGCCATACCTTATATATATAGGCCTCTCCCAAGAAGGATGAGGGCATCGAACCGATAATCTATTCCAAAGGGCGAAAATCCTCGAAGGTCCACCGACATTCTGTGAAAGATTCCACGGAAACGCCCTGAAAGGTCCCCGAAAAATGAGCCTAGGGTCCAGGGTCTGAGAGCATAGGGTCTCCGAAAAGAGGTCTTGCGGTCTCTGAAAAGAAGGTTTGCGGTTTCTCAAATGAGGGCTTACTGTCTCTGAAAAGAGGTCTTGCGGTCTGCAGAAAGAGCGTCGTAAGTAGGGAGAAGAAGCCCCTTGCCTACGACGCTTGAGTGTATCATCTGCCCGCCTCCATAGTCAGTGGGGGCACTTCAACGACCTCCCACTACCGTGGCCTGCGGTTCCATGTCAGCTTACGGCGAACTTATTTCTTCGGACTGATAGGCTTTATCTGTTTGAAGAAGTCGTTGCCCTTGTTGTCCACCAGGATGAATGCGGGGAAGTTCTCCACCTCAATCTTCCAGATGGCCTCCATGCCGAGCTCGGGATACTCCACGCACTCGATGCTCTTGATGTTGTTCTGTGCCAGGATGGCTGCAGGTCCACCGATGGAGCCGAGGTAGAAGCCGCCGTGCTTCTTGCAGGCGTCGGTCACCTGTTGGCTGCGGTTACCCTTGGCGAGCATAATCATGCTGCCGCCGTGGCTTTGGAAGAGGTCCACATAGGGATCCATACGTCCGGCAGTGGTCGGTCCCATGGAGCCGCAAGCCATTCCCTTCGGGGTCTTGGCAGGTCCGGCGTAGTAGATGGGGTGATCCTTGATGTACTGCGGCAGGTCCTCACCACGGTCGAGGCGCTCTTTCAGCTTAGCGTGTGCGATGTCGCGACCCACGATGATGGTGCCGTTCAGAGAGAGGCGTGTGGCAACAGGATATTTGCCCAGCTCCTCCAGAATCTCCGCCATCGGGCGGTTGAGGTCAATCTTCACGGCATTGCCTTCGCCTGTCTGGCGCAGCTCTTCGGGAATCAGCTCGCCTGGGTTGTCATCGAGTTTCTCTATCCAGATGCCGTCCTTGTTGATCTTGCACTTGATGTTGCGGTCGGCTGAGCAGGATACGCCCAAACCTACAGGGCAGGATGCGCCGTGGCGTGGCAAGCGGATGATGCGCACGTCGTGAGCATAGTATTTACCGCCGAACTGAGCGCCCAAGCCGATGCGGTGAGCCTCGTCGAGCACTTGCTTCTCCAGCTCCACGTCGCGGAAGGCACGTCCGCCCTCGCTGCCTGTGGTGGGGAGTTCATCGTAGTAGTGTGTAGAGGCCAGCTTCACGGTGAGCAGGTTCTTCTCGGCCGATGTGCCGCCGATGACGAAGGCGATGTGGTAAGGCGGACAAGCTGCCGTGCCCAGGGTCTTCATCTTCTCCACGAGGAAGGGCACCAATGTGGCAGGGTTGAGGATGGCCTTTGTCTCTTGGTAGAGGTAGGTCTTGTTGGCCGAGCCGCCGCCCTTGGTCACACAGAGGAAGCGGTATTCCATGCCCTCGGTGGCCTCGATGTCAATCTGTGCGGGGAGGTTGCACTTGGTGTTCACCTCTTCGTACATGCTCAGGGGAGCGTTCTGCGAGTAGCGCAGGTTCTCCTCGGTATAGGTCTTGTAGACGCCGAGCGAGAGGGCTTCCTCGTCGCAATAGCCTGTCCACACCTGTTGTCCCTTCTCGCCATGGACGATGGCCGTGCCGGTGTCCTGGCAGAAGGGGAGCATGCCTTTGCAGGCCACTTCGGCGTTGCGCAGGAAGGTGAGCGCCACATACTTGTCGTTGTCGCTGGCCTCGGGGTCGCTCAGTATCTTGGCCACCTGCAGGTTGTGCGAGCGGCGCAGCATGAACGACACGTCGCGGAAGGCGGCGTTAGCCATGGCTGTGAGGCCTTCCTTGGCCACCTTCAGCACCGGAGTGCCTTCGAACTCGCCGACGGAGACGTAGTCCTTTGTCAGCAGATAATATTCTGTCTTGTCCTCTCCCAACTGGAAAGGAGCTTCGTACTTAAACGGAGGGGTTGTTGCCATAATCTGTTTATAGTTTTTATGTTTGTTAGTCAATCATGTTGCAAAAGTACAAATTCTATTTACACAGCGACTGCAATAGAGGTCGCAAAATCTTGTCGGCCTCCGCTATTTTGCGGTCGAAGTGGTTGAATAGGTTTGTTGTGGCCTCCCTCAGCTCTTCGGGGTCCACGTCGGAGAATGCGGCCTCCTTGCGCAGGTCTGCCATCACGTCGTCCCTCCACTCGGCCAGCGCCTGTGTATAGTTGTCCATCAGCGCCAGCAGTTCCTTGTCGGCGATGCCGTCCGGTGAGCATTGCCACAGGCGGAACCAGTGGTCCACACGATCCGTCGCCTCGCCTTGCATTCGGCGGTAGGTGTCGTAGAATTCCTCCTCAGGAGCCTCACTCTCAGGTACATCTCTCATGCAGTCGGCCATGCGCGTCAGCGCATCCACGGGCATGGGCAGTCCGCAGAGGTCGGTCCATCCCTTCGACAGGTCGGCCTCCTTCTCGAGGCCGGCGGGCAGTTGTCGCTCGCCTGTCAGATAGTGACGTCCCACCTGCATGAAATATTCGCCCCACAGGATGGTGAGCATGCGGCGGTAGACTTTTATGCCTTTCGCCAAGGAGGTACGGCGAATGGACACTTGGTCCATGGTCACCACATCGTCCGTGGTGGATGTGGAGAGGGACTCCAGCCGCCTCAGCCCCTTCTGCACCTGCGCTATGAGCGCGGGGTTGAGCATTCCGTAGGTGTAGATGGTGTCCAGGCACAGTCCCTTCCGTCTAAAGTCACGCTCCTCCCACTTGTGCATGTCGCGCCAGGTGCCGTAGGTGAAGCAGTTGGCTCCAGGCACAAGCCACACCTTGTCGTCCTCGCCGAAGAGGTACGAGAAGGGGAAGTCCGACGTGTCCGGATGGCAGGCTACCTTGCCCATGACCATGGAGAAGGCACCTATGTGGGCAGGCCACACGATGTGCGCACCCGAGGCAGTCTTGCATCCGCTCTCCAGGGTGCCGTGGTGCACAGGGCCCATTTTATAGAGGTGGTTGCTCATGTTGGTGCCGGAGCCCATGTTGGCAAAGGCCAGGCGGCACCCTATGAGCAGGGTGTTCTTGTGATGGCTCACGCTGAAGGGTCCCGCAAACACAGAGCAGGCCTCGCCATTTTCCATGTGGCAGTTGGCGAAGAAGAGGCTGTTGGTGGCGCTGAATCCGGAGCCTATGTAGGAGTGTTGTCCCACGAAGCAGTTCTGCAGCCTGGCTCCGTCCATCACTCTGGCTCCGGAGCAGACAATGGTGCGGCGCAGGATACTGTTGTTGGTCACCAGCACAGGGTCCTTCAGTGAGCTGTTAATGGTCACTTCGAACAGTTCGAGAGCGTTTATCACCCTTGCCCATTCGCCCACGAAGGTGTTGGTGACATCCCGTGTGCGCAATATCTGGCAGTGGCTCTCTATGCGTCCACGATAATATTTAGGGCTGAGGAAGGAGATGGCGGTTTGCCACCGATTGTGTATCTCCGGAAAGCTGAGCTGCATGAGCGCCTCCTGCGCGGAAAGGTCCTGATGTATGGTCACCGTGTAGCGCTTTCCTGTCTCGCTCAGCACCGACACTGATGTGCCATTGCCGAAAGTATTGGGGGAGACCATGTGCACGACACCCACGTCGGAGAGGCAACACTCGTCGCCGATGTCGTAGTTGGCAATGTAGGTGCCTATGTGTTCTATGAGGCAGTTGTTGCCCACGCTGACGTCGATGAGCGTCGCGTCGCGTATGCCCGATGGGCGCTTTAATCTGGATTCGGTTTCTACGTCCTTGAGGAAGCAACCGAGCCGCACCGTCCCTTGGAAAGTGGTGCGCACCACAGCGTCGGGGTTGAAGTCGGGGTGAACGGTCACCTTCTGCCAATCCTCAGCCCTGCAGTCTTGCTGGCAGAGTTGCTCTATCTCAGCTTTTGTGAGTGAGCGGTATGTCTGTTCCATATACATTATATATAATATAGTATAGGTTTAACGTTCGTTTCTATCTTATCGTTTTCCGTTCATCCTCTCCCCCACTTCGTAAGTTCGTCCTATCACGGGAACGTTCCTTCGTAGGGAGGTAGGGAACTCTCCTTTCCTCCTTAATCCCCCCTTCGTAGGGAGGTAGGGAACGTGGGAGGGGGACCGGAAATCTCGTCTATCCCTGTCAACTGAGTTCTTCCTCGTCGTAGGTTTGGTAGAGGAAGTCGTTGTAGGGATACTTCTGCACGTGCAGCTCGCGCACCTTCTGGTAGAGCAGGGTCTTCAGCTCGTCGATGTTCTGTCGGTCGCGCGCGGAGATGAAGATGCAGTTGTCGTTGAGCCTTGCCATCCAGGTGCGCATGAGTTCCTCCAGCGACACGTTCTCGCGGGTGGGCGGTGTCAGGTCGTCGGGGTCTTTCTCCACGTAGGTGTAGGCGTCTATCTTGTTGAAGACGATCATGCAGGGTTTGTCGCTGCTGCCCAGGTCGGCGAGGGTCTTCTCCACCACCTTTATCTGTTCCTCGAAGTCGGGGTGCGAGATGTCCACCACGTGCACCAGCAGGTCGGCTTCGCGCACCTCGTCGAGGGTGGACTTGAAGGAGTCCACCAGGTCGGTAGGCAGCTTGCGGATGAACCCTACGGTGTCGGACAGCAGGAAGGGGAGGTTGTCTATGATGACCTTGCGCACCGTGGTGTCCAGTGTGGCGAAGAGTTTGTTCTCGGCGAACACATCGCTCTTGGCCAGCAGGTTCATCAGGGTGGACTTGCCCACGTTGGTGTATCCCACCAGCGCCACACGAATCAAGCGTCCGCGGTTCTTGCGTTGGGTGGTCTTCTGCTTGTCGATTTCCACCAGCTGTTGCTTCAGCAGCGACATGCGGTTGAGGATGATACGGCGGTCCATCTCCAGCTGCGTCTCACCAGGTCCGCGCAGACCCACGGAGCCTCCCTTGCCGCTACCGGAACCACCGCCTTGCCGCTCGAGGTGAGTCCAGAGTCGTTGCAGGCGTGGCAACATGTACTTATATTGCGCCAGCTCCACCTGCGTCTTAGCGTTGGCGGTCTGTGCGCGCATGGCGAAGATGTCGAGTATGAGCGATGTGCGGTCCAGAATCTTCACCTTCAGTTCGCCTTCGATGTTGCGTATCTGTTTGGCGGAGAGCTCATCATCGAAGATGACCATGCCTATCTCTTCGTCGGGGTTCTCCTCGCGTTCGCTGATATAAGCGCGAATCTCCTGCAGCTTACCTTTGCCCAGGTAGGTGACGGAGTTCGCTTGGTCCATCTTCTGGGTGAAGCGTTTCACCACCTCCGCGCCTGCCGTCTCTGCCAGAAAGGCGAGTTCGTCCAGGTATTCATTGGTTTTGCGTTCGTCCTGTTGTTGGGTTATCAGACCCACGAGCACCGCCCGTTCGGTCTGTGCTTCCGATATGACAAATTCTTTCATGCGTTCTATTCTGTGCTTTATCTCCCCCACGGCAAGGCCTCAGTGCCCTGCGGGGTTCAATGTCAGTTATTTCATCGTTTATGATTGAAGGGACAAAGGTATGAAAGTTTTCGCATACTATTCGCCCCGCAGGCACGAAAAGTTCCGAAAAGTGAGATTTCGGTGTCCGTGGGGAGAGCTATCCCAGTGTCTCCACGCACTCATACACAAGCACATACACGGCCACTAGAGACCTTCCGCCGCTAGAACCTCGAAAAATATTTATCTATGTATATAGCTATCCTACAATTGTTTACACGCGATTCAGGGGGGGGTAGATAAAAGCAAGAAAAGTTTTTGGTCAAGTCGGCGGAAATGTCTACTTTCGTGGCCAATTGGCGCATAGGTTGGCTATGTGAAGCCAAGGATAGTTTGCTCCGGCAGTGGGGGATAGCTTGGCAATAGGCTGGTCCACCAAGGAGCGCAAGCAAAAGGAAATAACAGTTTAAATGACTAACATATAACAAATGAGTATGAAAAAATCATGGATTTCCATGGCAGCTCTCGCCCTCATCGTGGCAGGCTGCTCGTCCAGCGAGGACAACCTCC
>CAVFUK010000126.1:0-6671 GCA_963625535.1 Anaerovoracaceae bacterium
CTTCAAAGAGTCTCTTAGACTCTTTGTCTCGCGACAATAGCCTTAATGCGGTTGTAGACGTGGATGAAGGCGGGGACTAGGAAGAGGTCGGCGGCAATCCAGGCGGCAGGGTCGCCGAAGCAGACGGCCATGTAGCCGAAGGCGGGGACGGCAAACAGACTCATCAGGGCACGCGCTACCATCTCCGACACGCCTGAGAACATCGCGAAGCTGGTGTAGCCGGCTCCCTGTATGGTGTAGCGCAGGATGCAGAGCAGACCCAGGATGGGGAAGAACGCTACGGAGGTGTGGAGGAAGAGGGCGGCGTCCTTCAGTATCTCCGTCTCCGAGGGGTCGATGAACATGGTGGAGAGCCACTCGCTGCACGTCATCAGTATCACAAACACCACGGCACAGTAGCCCAGCATCATCCAGGTGCTGGCCTTGATGCCCTCCCAGATGCGCACGGGCTTGCCCGCTCCGTAGTTCTGTCCCGTGTAGGTGGCCATGGCGATGCCCAGACTCTCCAGCGGACACATGAAGAACATCTTCAGGCGCATGGCGGCGGTGAAGGCGGCCACGCAGGAGGTGCCCAGGGCGTTGTTGGCGCTCTGCAACATGATGCTGCCGATGGCGGTGATGGAGAACTGCAGTCCCATGGGCACACCGATGCCCATCAGTGTGCGGGCTAGCTCGGGTTTGAAGCGGCGCTCCTCGGGGGTGGACACCAGTATGTCGAAGTGACGTATCATATAGCCATAGCAGAGCACGGCGGAGACGGCCTGTGCCACCACGGTGGCGATGGCGGCTCCCGCCACTCCCCATCCCAGCACGAGGATGCAGAAGAGGTCGAGCACGATGTTGAGCACCGTGGCCAGCAGCAGAAACCAGAAGGGAGTCTTGCTGTCGCCCAGTGCGCGGATGATGCTCGACAGCAGGTTATAGAAGAAGGTGAACGGTATGCCTATGAAGGTGATGAGCAGGTAGTAGAAGGCCTCCTGCAGGATGTTGTCCGGTGTCTGCATCATGGTGAGGATGTCCTTGCACAGCAGGCTGGTGACGACGGCCAGTGTGACGCTGATGCCCAGTGCCAGCTGTAGGCTGATGTTCACAAAGCGGCGCATGGTCACATAGTCGCGCGCGCCGAACTTCTGGGCGATGGGGATGCCGAAGCCTCCGCAGCAGCCGTTGCAGAACCCCAGTATGAGGAAGATGACGGACGTGCTGGCGCCCACGGCAGCCAGGGAGTTTATGCCTAGAAACTTGCCCACGATGGCCGCGTCGATGAGCGAATAGGCCTGCTGCAGCAGGTTGCCCAGCAGTAGCGGCATTGCGAACTTGAAGATGAGGGGCATTGGAGCCCCCGAGGTCATCTCTTTGGAGGAAGCCATATCGTTATCGTTTATTTCTACGTCTCTGTATTTCGGCTGCGAAGTTACCGCTTTTCCGGACTGCCCATCATCTTCGGGCGGATAATCCTTCCGCTATTTGCATCTTTTTTACGTTTCAACCGTTCACGCCTGTCTCTATATATCGTCTCGGGAGAGGAAATCCCCTTTACGTTGGGGGAGATTCCGCTGCCTCAGTCTTGTTTGCGGTAGCTGCTGAGGTAGCGGGCGAGGCCGTAGACGTAGCGGCGGAAGCCAGGGCGGTAGGCAAGTATGCGTTGGAACCATCCTAGGTGTCGACCAACGGTGCGCACCACCATACCTACGTAGACCATGGCGAAGAGGGTGCCTATGCCCACGATGTGCCACTGCCAGCTGCTGAAGAACACGTAGCAGAGCGCAGTTGCCACGGCTACCAGCGAGATGTCCACCACTATCTTCATCTTGGCGAACTCCACGCCTGTCACTCGGCTGAGGGCCACGGGAAATCCTTCGCCAGGCATGGTCACCGAACCGCAGCGCACCTCGAAGGCGATGCCTGTGCCCAGCACCGTGCAGCCTGCCAGTTGCGCGAGGCTCTTTGCCCAAAGTGTGTCGGGCTGTAGCCACGAGGTGAGCAACATGTTCACGTCGATGAGCGACCCGAAGACGAACCCCACCAGCAGTTGGAACAGCTGCACGGCCTCGAACTGTCGGCGCAGCACAGCCATCTGTCCCACCACCAGGATGGCGTTCAGTATGTAGGTATACTGTCCGATGGTGAGGGCGGGGATATAGTCGAGCTGGCTGCCGGCGTTTTCCATCACGTAGGGGATGGTGGAGATGACGCTGGACCCCAGCATGCTGCGTACGCAGAGCGCCACGCCCAGGGCCATAATGAAGAGTGAAACGAGCAACAGCACATGTTGCCACAGGAATGAAACAACCTTGTCTTTTACCATAATGTCTAACACTTATCTCTTTTCGGGGTGCAAAGGTACGAAAAATATCGGCTCGTTGTTCTACTACCTTTCCGTGTGGCAACAGCAACCCTACCACTGCGCGCTATAATGTCAATAGTTTTTTGCTGCTTCATCGGAGGACTGCGGTGCGGCGGAAAAGCGGAACACGACCCCTGTAAACACAGAAGAAGCTCCCCCGTGGTGGAGGAGCTTCCGCTTAACTACGTATTCTGGGGTGAAGTCCTACATGCAGGCCCAGCCGAATTTCTTGGCGAGTTCGGTGAAGAGGGCCTTGTCTTTGGTGGGGACGTTCACCACGATGCGCTCCGTGCGGGATTTGTCGAAGAACCATCCTTCGGCGGGCAGCATGTCCTCGGAGATTTCCGACAGGGGTTGTGGGTGGAGGCGCAGCTTGTCGTTGTCGTACGAGACTTCGAAATATTCCTTCTGCTCCTCGGGTGAGAGGAAGAGGCTTCGCAGGTCCTTTTCCCCACGACACAGTTCGCCCAGTCGCTTGGCGGAGACGCGGATGGCGACGTATTGGCAGAGCGGCGAGTCCTCGTAGAGGAGGCACAGGTAGAGGATGCCGAAGCAATCCCTAGCGGTCATCAACTGCGGATTGTCATAGTATTCCAGTATGGTGTCTACTTTCAGTACGGATTGTTTCTTGTTCATAGTTCCACGATTTTAGCGTTTCCGATGCGAAGTTACGGCTTTCGCCGGAGAATGCAAAATATAGGGGGAAATTACTTTCCGGAGGGGTGGCGGAAAAGCGGAACACGACCCCTGTAAACACAGAAGAAGCTCCCCCGCGTTGGAGGAGCTTCCGCTTATCTGGTTCGACTCTGGGAGTCGTAAGGGTCTGTTCTGTTGTCCGCTTTAAAGTGATTCAGCGAAGGGAGCATCACTCTTCGTATGTAATGCTTAAGCCCTTATTAAGTCTAAGTATTTTCCATTTATTATTATACATGAATGCTTGTCTGGATGCATCGTCTTTAACAGTAACCTCAACGTTTTCACATGAGTTAAACAGTTCGGTTTCATCACCACCAATTGTCGGAGCCGTGGTGTATGAAACCGCACTAAGATCTAAATCTGAAAGCTCGCTACATTTATTGAAGGCTTTCTCGCCGATTTCGGTTAGCACACCTTTGCATGTTACTTTGGTTAAACTCGTGCAAGCAGGGAATGCATTGTCTCCTATAGAAGTAATGGAACTTGGAAGAGTCAAGGTTTTCAACGTGGAGCTGAAACCCATGTCATTTGTGACGGTTGTCATACTTTTAGACAGGGTCAGTGTTTCCACATTTGCGATGGCATTCATATTGAAGTTTAGATTTGCCAAGCATTCCGCGTCCATGGTGGCATCCGACAGGTCGAGGGTTTTGAAGGTTACTTCGGAATATACCAGCGTAGTTGAAAAGTCTACACTGCTTATCGGTCCGTTGATAATCAGTTTTGGGAAAATGCCAGAGCCTACGGCTTCCCTGATCAAGGCCTCTGTCAGCTGTCCATTGGCAAAGGTGTAGACGGTGTGGGTAGTGGCGTCGGCGTAGGCGACTTGCACGAAGGTTATTTTGGTGTTGTCAGCATTTCGTGCATTCTTCCAGTTCTTGTCGTTTTCGTACTGAGTCTTCAGAGCAGTGGTCTTCACGTAGATGGTGACTGTTGCACCTTGAAAAGTGTTCATCCCTTCACTCGCTTCAGAGACAGATGTGAAATTGGAACTGGCTGAGAGGTCAACGGTGGTCAACTTCGCGCACTGTCCGAAAGCATCAGGGCCAATGGCTGTAACATCTCCCTTGAAGGTTACCTTGGTAAGTTTGACGCAGTTATAGAAAGCCGTCTTTCCGACGCTCGAAAGATTGCCCTCGCAAGTTACCTCTCCGAGGTTGGCGCAATTATAGAACGCGGACTCCGGAATTGATGTTACAGTTGACGGCAGAGTGATTTTGGTCAAACCACATTCATCGAACGCGTGATCCCCAATTGATGTCACGCTTGTCGGTAGAGTGATTGATTCTAATTTTTTGCATCCATTGAACGCGGAACCTGAAATTGACGTCACGCTTGTCGGTAGAGTGATAGTGGTCAAAGCTCCACATGAATGGAACGCTCCACACGGAATTGATGTTACGGTTGACGGCAGAGTGATTGTAGCCAATTTTGTGCATTGATAGAATGCCCATTCAGGAAGAGTGGTTACCGTCAGTTGCGAGAGGTCGAGTGTCTCTACGTTGTTGCCCAACAGTGTGTAGTCGTCGGCGCTGAACACACCATTCACCGCTACCTCTGTGCCTCCGTCCAGAGCCTTGGTGATGAGGTCGGTTGTCACCTGTCCTTCGGCGTTGGTGTAGATGGTGTGGGTTTTTGCGACAGCGTACGGATAGGTTATGGTCACTTCCTCAGCCTCTTCTCCCTTGGCGAGCACTTCGCCGTCTGTCCACGATTTGACGGTGACGTTGGCTACCTTGGCCTCCACCTTGCCTACGGTCAGCTTGAAGGTGTAGCTGCTGCCGGCTGCCATGGCGGGGATTCCCTTCACGGTGAGGGTCTGCGTCTCGCCCTGGCCGTCGTTGTCAGCGCCGGAGATGGTGAGGAATGTTCCGTCCGCTGCGTCTGTGGGGACCACAAGGGCGTAGAACGTCTTGTTCTGGTCCTGCGGGAGCATCTCCACTTCCTTCACGCCGGAGACTCTCTCGCCGCCTTGGTAGGCGTTGTAGTTCACGTGCATCTTGATGCTGGTCACCTTGAATTTGTCGGTGTATTGGTTGTTGATGTTCGTCACCTTGATGATGGCGCGGGCCATCTTGTGCTCCATCGTCAGGGCGACGGTGCCGTCGGCCTTGTTGGCGGTGGTGGTGGCGGTCATGTAGTTGGCGTTCTCCAACGCTTCGGCCGTTTTATATTCGTCGGGCAGCGTGAAGGTGGTCAGCGAGGCGTCGTTCACTCCCACGGGGTAGTAGGCGTTGAACTCCAAGCCGGTGGCTTTCTCCCAAAGGAGGTACTTGTCTTCTGGTTCGGGGTTCCATGCTTCGCTCTTGAGGATGTAGTTCACCTCGTCTTGCGTGCCGGCTGTGACGGCTATCTTGGCGTTCTCGGCGAAGGCTGTGGTCTCACCGACGGCTTTCGTGTCGAGTGTCGCCTGGTTCTCGCCCGCGATCTGCACACTGAAGTGCACGGCGTTGGGGTCGCTCTCGAAGGCTCCGAGGTAGTCCTCGTCGCTGTTGCAGGCGGACAGGCCAAGAGCGGCTGCCGCCAGAATGTATAGTTTGTTCATTGTTCTCATTTTCAATTATCTTGTTTCGTTTTATGTTTGTTTCATTCGCTTCGACTAAGGACCGTTGGAAATACCTTGGGCCTATTCTTATTTCCTCATAGGAACTAGATGGTTCCCGCATAGGAAGGTCGGAGAGAAAGGAAACTTTGAGTGTTATTCCGTCTCCAGGCTAGCTTCCTGCTCTTCTGTCCAAGCGGTTTGGGTGAAGGTGACGCTCTCCACTTTGTCCTTGCCGGCGGTGATGTTCACGTCGTAGCAGGTGCCTTTGTCCATCTTCAGCTCCTTGTCGGAGTTCCACACGTAGGTCTTGTCCTCGGTTCCGTTGTTGATGACGATGGTGACGCTGAAGTTGCCTTTGGCCATGGTCTGCGGCACGAGGATGGCCTCGAACTTGGCGGTGGCGTTCTTCACACCATTGCTCGCATCCACGGCGGTGAACACCTTCGTGTCGAATGCCTTCACGTCGGCGGCTGCGGTGGCGGCGTCCACTGTCCATCCGGCGGTGCGGCTGAACTGTGCGGAGGTCTTGGTGCCGCCCAGGGTGACTCCGGTGATGGGGCTCTTGTCGCCGTTGTACTGGTTACCCAGTTTGACGTTGATGTTCAGTTTGGCCATGATGTGGCTGAACTCCACGTTGATGCCTTCCGGGTTGGCCGCTTGCTCGGCGTTGTCCCACATCAGGTGGTCAGAGGCTTTCAGATTGTCCTCTACGGTCTGGTCGGTGTTGGCTGTGAGGGTGACGGCTTCGTCGGAGATCTCGAAGGTGGAGGCCTTCACTGCCACCTGGTTGTTGTCGGCCCAGAGCATCAGCTTCTTCGTGTCGGTGGTGCCTTTCACGTAGGACTGCCATGTGGTGGTTTTGTCCACTGTCTCTGACCTCATCACCACGTCGTAGCAGTAGTTCTGGTTTTGACTCGTGATTTTCAGATTGAACTCAGAGGGCAGGGCGTCTGCGGCGTATCCTGCGCGTGTGAGGAGAGGGGCGACGGACGCGTTCACCTTGATGGGAGTGCCCGTGAGGTCCACGGGGAGGTTGTCCTCGCTGGACGAGCAGCCTGCCACGATGAGGGCGAGAGCTGCCAT
>CAVFUK010000127.1:0-7335 GCA_963625535.1 Anaerovoracaceae bacterium
TTTAGTGTACCCCCCCCTGCGGAGAATGCGCCCTAAAACAGGGTGCAAAGATAATAAATTATAGAAATAGCATACATCATTTCACAATAAAAAACTATTCTCGCGAAAATCAATGCCACAGAGACCATCTTTTCGGAAGAATTATCTTACCTTTGCGCCTCCAAATTAGGGAAACGACAATAGAGTTATGGACAAGAAAAAGGTTGTATTTATAGCAAACCCCATCTCGGGCACACAGAACAAGAAACAGGTTCTGCAATGCATCGACCAGTACATCGACAAGTCGAAGTACGACTGTGAGGTGGCACATACACAATATGCCGGCCATGCCGTGGAGCTCGCCGCCAAAGCGGTGGAGGACAAGGCGGACATGGTGGTCGCCATAGGCGGCGACGGCACCATCAACGAAGTCGGCAAATCCTTGATACACACAGACACGGCCCTGGGCATCATCCCCTGCGGCTCGGGCAACGGACTGGCACGCCACCTGCAGATACCGATGGATGTGAAAGGTGCCATCGATGTCATCAACGAAGGGGTGATAGCGAAGGTGGACTTCGGGAAGATCAACAACGCGCCCTTCTTCTGCACCTGCGGCGTGGGCTTCGACGCCTTCGTCAGTCTGAAGTTCGCCTCGTCGAAGAAGCGCGGACTGCTGGCCTATCTGGAGAACACGTTGCACGAGAGCCTGAAGTATAAGCCCGAGACTTACGAGATAGAGACAGGCGACGGAACGGTGAAGTACAAAGCCTTCCTGATAGCCTGTGCCAACGCCTCGCAATATGGCAACAATGCCTACATCGCCCCCAAGGCCTCGCTCGAGGACGGACTGATGGACATCACCGTGCTGGAGCCGTTCACCGTGCTGGACATCCCCTCCCTCGCCTATCAGCTGTTCAACAAGACGATAGACCAGAACAGCCGCATCAAGACGTTCCAGTGCAAGAGCGTGCACATCCACCGCACCGCGGAGGGTGTGGTCCACTACGACGGCGACCCGATGATGACAGGAAAGGACATCGATGTGGAGATTGTGCCGAAAGGAATCAATATGGTCATCAACCAGGCGCAGCACGAGCAACAGCCGATGTCGCTCATACAAATCTTCGCCGATTACTTCAACGAGATGAACAAGCTGGAGGGAGACATCAAGTCGCTCAACAAGCAGTTGTTCGAGTTGAACCGCGGCCTGTTGCGCAAGCTCACCAAACGGTAGAGCCGCAATTTCAGATTTCACTTGGAATATACCTATATCCAAGCTACACGCAAACCCGAATATGATTAGCTTAGGGGTTATAGGCCACCTTTCAACGAGTATATAGGTCACTAAGCCGACACTTTATACCTGCGGAACTTGCGTACATATATAATAAGGTATAGGACTCACGTCTCATCCGAAGTCTCACTTCAAATAGAACTCTCCCGTCAGCCGCCGATACTCCTCGCTGTACTGTAGGGGAGCCAGCTGAATGACCAGCGTGTCCTCCTGCACAATCTCCGCCGGGGAGAAGCGGAACGCCAGCATGCAGCGTTTGGGCTGCGCCTTGGGAGTGGTCTGCACCCACGTCTTGCGGACAGGGAAGAGGCGGTTGTCGATGCCGAACCCGATGATGTCCTGCACGGCAGCCGTAGGGATGATGACGGAAAACACGCCGTCGGGATTGAGCAGTCGGGCTACGTGGCGCATCAGGTCGCCGAACGGGAGGCCGTCGGTGTGGCGGGCGGTGCTGCGGACGGCGTCCGGACACTTCAAGGCATTCACGAAGTAAGGCGGATTGGAGAGGATGGCGTCGAAGCCCTCGCCGGGCACGTAGTCCTTCACGTCGGCGTGCACAATCTCTATCCGCTGGCCCCACGGACTCTGTCGCACGTTCTCCTGCGCCTGGGCTGCGGCCTCGGCGTCAATCTCCACACCCACGACCATGGCGTCCGGATTGCGCTGGGCTGCCATCAGGGCGATGAGTCCCGTGCCCGTGCCGATGTCCAATATGCGTCGGGCACGCTCCACGATGCCCCACGCGCCCACCAGAGTGCCGTCCGTCCCCACCTTCATGGCGCAACGCTCCTGGTGCACCGTGAACCGCTTGAATTGAAAGTAACTGTTCGACATACGCGTCCCGCTTTATTTCCGCTGCGAAGATAGTGCAAATCGGGCTCAATGCGTCATTCTCAGCCGGAATTATTGCTTGGCAACGCCGCCCGCTCCCAACGGGATGCGAAGATTCTGGAAATATTTCGCCTATACCTATTATATTTAGGAGCATAAATTTCGGCGTTTGTAATGAAAGCAGTATCTTTGCGACCGCTTTGTGCCCTTAAAGGAAGGGGCGCATAAAAAACAAACTAATAAGGATGAAAAAAAGAAGATTCAACACCCAGGAAGAACCTTTTGACAATAACAACAGTACCTTCTCGGTCATTGCCGACTTCGAAGGAAACGTAGAAGGTATGTTTGAGCAGGAAGTAGACAATATAATGGCTATCCTCCCGCTACGCAATATGGTGCTGTTCCCCGGCGTGGTGATGCCGGTAAACGTCGGACGCGACTCATCGCTCGAGCTCCTCAACGACGCACAGAAGAACGACCACCTCATCGGCGCGGTATGCCAGCGCGACCCCGAGCAGGAACAGCCCACACTGAAAGACCTTTACCAGATAGGCGTTGTAGCTAAAGTGGTGCGCATCTTCGAGATGCCGGACCACTCCACCACGGCCATACTCCAAGGAATGCGGAGGTTCAAACTGAATGAATTAATCGATACCGAATTGCATTACCTGATGGGCGACATCACCCCCCTGTCCGAGGAATTGCCCAAGAAGGACGACAAGGAGTTCAACATACTGTCAGACTCCTGCCGGGATTTGGCTATGAAAATCCTGCAGAAGGAGAGCGCACCGGGCGATCCGTCGTTTGCCGTGAAGAACATCGGCAACCGCATATTCCTCATCAACTTCATCTGCGCCAATTTCCCCTTCTCTATCAAGGACAAAGAGAATATGCTGGGAATGGCTTCGCTGACACAACGGTCATACTACCTGACAAGCCTGTTGCGCAAGTTCCTGCAGTTGGCCGAGCTGAAGGAGGACATCACCCGACGCACACGCGAGGACATCAGCCAGCAACAGAGGGAATACTTTCTGCAACAGCAAATCAAGAACATACAGGACGAGCTGGGCAACAATCCGTCGGACCAGGATGTCGACGAGCTGTTCGAAAAGGGCAACAAGAAGAAATGGAACGACGAGGTGCGGGAAATATTCGTCAAGGAGGTGGACCGTCTGGAACGGATGAACCCGCAGACACCGGACTACAACGTGCAGCTGAACTACCTGACCGCACTGCTAAACCTGCCATGGGGCGAATACACCACGGACAATCTGAAGATAGACAATGCCGAGAAGGTGCTCAACAAGGACCACTACGGACTGGAGAAGGTGAAGGAGCGCATCCTGGAACACCTGGCTGTGCTGAAGCTCCGGGGCGACCAGAAAGCGCCCATCCTCTGCCTCTACGGCCCTCCGGGTGTGGGCAAGACCTCGCTCGGAAAGTCCATCGCCACAGCACTGAAGCGGAAATACGTCCGCATCTCGCTGGGCGGACTCCATGACGAGTCGGAGATCAGAGGACACCGCCGTACCTACATCGGCGCCATGCCGGGCCGCATCCTCAAGGGTCTGATGAAGGCAAACTCATCGAACCCCGTGTTCATCCTCGACGAGATTGACAAGGTGACGCAGAACACCGTGAACGGCGACCCCTCGTCGGCACTGCTGGAGGTGCTCGACCCCGAACAGAACAACGCTTTCCACGACAACTATATCGACCTCGACTACGACCTCTCGAGGGTGATGTTCATAGCCACAGCCAACGACCTGAACACCATCCCCAGCCCCCTGCTCGACCGCATGGAGCTGATAGAGGTGAGCGGATACATCACCGAGGAGAAAGTGGAGATAGCCTACAAACACCTCGTGCCGAAAGTGGCGAAGGAGATGGGACTCGACAAGGCGAAGATAAAAATCTCGAGACCCGCTCTGGAGATGATTGTGGAGTCGTACACCCGCGAGTCGGGCGTACGCCAGCTGGAAAAGAAAATTGAGAAGGTATACCGCAAGATAGCCCGCTTCTATGCCGAGCACATGTATTACCCTGTGACGAAGGAGGTGAAGCCCGCCGACCTGAAGGAGCTGCTGGGCGTGCCGGAATACACGCGCGACAAATACCAAGGCAACGAATACGCCGGTGTGGTGACAGGCTTGGCCTGGACCGCCGTCGGAGGCGAGATACTGTTTGTGGAGACAAGCCTGAGCAAGGGCAAGGGCAGCAAACTGACGCTGACCGGAAACCTGGGCGACGTGATGAAGGAGTCGGCAATGCTGGCGCTGGAATACATCAAGGCACACGCCTCGATGCTCGAACTGAAGCCCGAGGTGTTCGACAACTGGAACATACACATCCATGTGCCCGAAGGCGCCATCCCCAAGGACGGACCGTCGGCAGGCATCACCATGGCCACATCGCTGGCTTCGGCACTCACCCAACGCAAGGTGAAACCCAACCTGGCCATGACAGGTGAGATCACGCTGCGCGGCAAAGTGCTGCCCGTGGGCGGCATCAAAGAGAAGATTCTCGCAGCCAAACGCGCGGGCATAACGGACATCATCATGAGCGTGGAGAACCAGAAGAACATTGAGGAGATTCCCGAGATGTACCTGAAGGGACTCACCTTCCACTACGTGAACGACGTGAAGGAGGTCTTCAACCTGGCCCTGATGGACGAAAAGGTTGCCGACGCTATAGACGTAAACGCTGGACTATGACATTTGAACTGCAATACACCGATTCGAAGAGCAACGCCCGCGCTGGACTCATCACCACGGACCACGGACAGATAGAGACACCTATCTTCATGCCCGTAGGCACGGTGGGCTCTGTGAAAGGCGTGCAACTGTGGGAGTTGAAGGACGACATCAAGGCCCAGATTATCCTGGGCAACACCTACCACCTCTATCTGCGTCCTGGGCTGGAGATACTGGAAAAGGCAGGCGGTCTGCATAAGTTCAACGGCTTCGACCGCCCCATGCTGACCGACAGCGGCGGTTTCCAGGTCTTCTCGCTGTCAGGCATCCGCAAGCTGAAAGAAGAAGGCGCCGAGTTCCGCTCACACATCGACGGCTCGAAACACTTCTTCACCCCCGAAAAGGTGATGGACATAGAGCGCACCATCGGAGCGGACATCATGATGGCGTTCGATGAGTGTTGCCCCGGAACGGCTGACTACGACTATGCCAAACGCTCGCTCGGACTGACTCACCGCTGGCTCGACCGCTGTGTGAAACGCTACCGCGAGACGGAGCCGAAGTATGGTTACTACCAGTCGCTCTTCCCCATCGTGCAGGGTTGCGTCTATCCCGACCTGCGCAAACAGTCGGCCGAGTACGTGGCCTCCAAAGAGTGCGACGGCAACGCCATCGGCGGACTGGCTGTGGGCGAACCGGTGGAGAAGATGTATGAGATGATAGAGCTGGTGAACGACATCCTGCCGAAGGACAAGCCCCGCTACCTGATGGGCGTGGGCACACCTGCCAACCTGCTGGAGGGCATCGAGCGCGGCGTGGACATGTTCGACTGTGTGATGCCCACCCGCAACGGACGCAACGGCATGCTCTTCACCAAACATGGCATCATCAACATGCGCAACAAGAAGTGGGAGGACGACTTCTCCCCCATTGAGGAAGACGGTGCCTCGTACGTCGACACAATGTACTCGAAAGCCTACCTGCGCCACCTGTTCCACGCACAGGAACTGCTGGCCATGCAGATAGCCTCGGTCCACAACCTGGCGTTCTACCTGTGGCTCGTGGGCGAAGCGCGCAAACATATTATCGCGGGCGACTTCAGCACGTGGAAACCACGCATGCTGGCCGACGTCACCGCACGACTCTAATCCGACAAAAGAGATGAAGTGGAATAAGTTGACAGAAAAGTTCAGTGGGAAACTCGTTACCCGACTCGACCGATACATCATCGCCAAGTTCCTGGGTACATACTTCTTTGCAATCGCTCTGATTATATCCATCGCCGTGGTGTTCGACATCAACGAGAACCTGGACAAGTTCATGAGCCGAAACGTTCCCGTGAGCGCCATCATCTTCGACTATTACCTGAACTTCATACCCTATTACTCCAACCTCTTCAGTCCGCTGTTCGTCTTCATCGCCGTCATCTTCTTCACCTCGAAGTTGGCGGAGAACTCGGAGATCATCGCCATGTTCTCCTCCGGCGTGAGCTTCAAGCGACTGATGCGGCCCTACATGATCTCGTGCATGTTCATCGCCGCCCTCACCTATGTGCTGGGAGCCTACGTGATTCCCGTGGGTAGCGAGACGCGGCAGGACTTCGAGAACCAATACAAGCGTAAGAAGAAGATACTCAGCGTCTCCAACGTGCAGCTGGAGGTGGCCGACGGCGTGATAGCCTACATCGACCGCTACGAGGACATCGGCAAGACGGGCTACCGATTCTCGCTGGACAAGTTCGAGGACAAGAAACTGGTGTCGCACCTGACCGCCCGCAGCCTGTCCTACGACACGGTGTCGGACAACAAATACCTGTGGAAGATAAAGGATTACATGATACGCGAGCTGAAAGGCAACCGCGAAATCATTACCAGCGGCGAGCGGATGGACTCCACCATCATGATGCAACCGGACGACCTGCTGATATCGAAAGGTCAGCAGGAGACCATGACAAGCCCACAGCTGCGGACCTACATTGAGCGGCAAAAGCAACGCGGCTTCGCCAACACCAAGGAATTTGAGATTGAGTACCACAAACGCATCGCCATGTCGTTCGCCTCGTTCATCCTGGCCACCATCGGCATGGCCCTCTCGTCGCGCAAGGTGAAGGGCGGCATGGGACTCCATCTGGGCATCGGCTTGGCGCTGAGTTTCTCGTACATCCTGTTCCAGACCATTTCGGCCACCTTTGCCATCAATGCCAACATGCCTCCCATGCTGGCCGTATGGATTCCCAACATCCTCTACGCCCTCATTGCCGTCTACCTCTACTGGAAGGCTCCGAAGTAAATCGGGCATCCTTCCTCCACTTCGGCGTTACCAATTCCGACCCTGCGCACACCCGGAATAATGACCCTAGGGTCTAGGGCCGTTGAGCATAGAGTCATCAAAACTATAGCTGTGGGGGTCCGAAAACTATAGTTGCTGAGGAACGAGCGAGAACTACAGAATCATCCGAACTTTAGCTACTTGGGGAATCCAAACTACAGCTGACGTAGACGAGCGAAAGCTACAGAATTGCGAGATAATCCACTT
>CAVFUK010000127.1:7345-19644 GCA_963625535.1 Anaerovoracaceae bacterium
ATCCACTTAGGGGGCGAAAAAAAAGAGATTGTCCGCTGGGGCAACCTCTTCCTTATTTTGTTGTATTGTTTCCTTGTCAGGAACTCTCACCCCTTTGGAGCCAGACCGCTCCTCCGGGAATTCCGCTATACCTATTATTATTAGTTGAGGTATTGCGGAAGCTGCTCTGCCGTCACGTTGGTGGCAACTATCACCCCATCGGGGCCAAGCAGATAATTTTTGAAACCTCTCTTTAAATTATACGCTCTGTAGACGGCGGAGGCCTTTCCCAAAGTGTCTACATAGCAATCGGACGAACTCAAGCCGTCCATACGCACAGTCTCCTGAAACACCGACGCATAAGCGTCGAACGAAACCGAGACCATCTTGACGTTGTAACCCATCCGGTGGATGCCGTTGTGAAGCAACGCGTTGCTCACACGCGACTGGGCATCGTAACCGGCCCAAAAACTCAGTAAAACGTAGTCGCCCTTCAAGTCACTCAGCGAGAAAGCCTCTTGGCCGTCGCAGGTTCCGATGGTGAACGAGGGAGCTACCTCACCTACATTCAGTCCTCGTGTAGCCACGTTTCTGTCTACAAACGATGTCAAGGAACAAAACACAAATACAACAAAAATCCACTTTACATTCTTCATGTAATACGGTTTTTAGTTTATACTATCCGGTAACCGCCTTGCGGCAGTGGCTTCCGATACCAGAACATTACTTATCGCCTTCCCGAAAGCCTTTCACTTGATAATGAAAGCCTTTTCTTCCTCGAAAACCGCCGCAAAGTTAGTCCGTTTTTCCTTATCGAACCAAATATTCTCGCTAAAAATATGTTATTTAGCATATTTTTGTCCAATCTACCTCTAAACACAAGGCTATATAGGTTTTTTATAGTACCTTTGTCTGATGTTAATGAATTAAGAATGGATTTTGCAGAGTTAGATTTAGAAGATTGCGTGCTGGATGCGCTGGACGCGATGAATTTCAGAGAGTGCACCCCAGTACAAGAACATACAATTCCCGTGTTGCTCGAAGGTCGGGACCTGATAGGAGTGGCACAGACAGGCACGGGAAAAACGGCGGCTTACCTGCTGCCCGTACTCAACCAATTAAGTAAAGGCGGCTATCCAGCCGACGCCATCAACTGCGTCATCATGTCGCCTACCCGCGAGTTGGCACAGCAGATAGACCAACAGATGGAGGGCTTCTCCTACTTCATGCCCATCTCCAGCGTCGCCATCTACGGCGGCAACGACGGCATTCGCTACGAGCAGGAGAAGAGGGGCTTGGCGCTGGGCGCTGACGTCATCATCGCCACTCCGGGCCGACTCATCAGCCACATCAACCTGGGGAATGTCGACCTCTCCAGGGTATCGTTCTTCATACTCGACGAGGCGGACCGCATGCTCGACATGGGATTCTACGACGACATCATGCAGATTGTGAAGACATTGCCCAAGGAGCGGCAGACCATCATGTTCTCCGCCACCATGCCTGCCAAGATTCAGCAGATGGCACAGAACATCCTCCACGATCCCGTGGAAGTGAAGCTCGCAGTCTCCAAACCGGCGGAGAAAATCATACAGACCGCATACATCTGCTACGAACGCCAGAAGCTGGGCATCATCCACGCCCTGTTCCACGACAGCGTGCCCGAGAGGGTCATCATCTTCGCCTCGTCGAAGCTGAAGGTGAAGGATGTAGCGCGGGCGCTGCAGCGCTTCCACCTGAACGTGGGCGAGATGCACTCCGACCTCGACCAGAAGCAACGCGACCAGATTATGCACGAGTTCAAGAACGGACGCATCAACATACTGGTAGCCACCGACATCGTGGCCCGCGGCATCGACATCGACGACATCCGCTTGGTTATCAACTATGATGTACCGCATGATTGCGAGGACTATGTGCACCGCATCGGACGTACGGCCCGCGCGAACAACGACGGTTGCGCCATCACCTTCGTCAGCGAGAAGGAGCAGAACGAGTTCAAGATTATAGAGGATTTCCTGGAAAAGGAAATCTACAAGATACCTTTGCCCGATGGACTCGGCGAGGCTCCGGAGTATGCGCCACGCTCCACGAAACGCGAGAAGCACCGCGGCGGAGGCAGACATCAGTCGAACGGCAAGGGCCGTGGCCGTCAGAGGAAAGGTCCTAAGCCAGAACAAGATAGAAAAAAGAGCTGATTCAGGGCATTCTTTTTTATCTCCAAAAGGTGCGTAGTTTCCATAAATTTCCATACATTTGCAGCATGATTGAAGAGTTAGCACGACATATCAAGGCATTGTTGGCAGAGAATGACTGCGTGATTCTCCCCGAGTTGGGAGGATTCATGGCGCAGTATGTTCCCGCTTGCCACGTTCCCGAAGAGAATATGTTCATGCCTCCGTGCCGCAAGGTGACCTTCAACACCCAACTCAGTCTGAACGACGGTCTGCTGGTGCAGGCCTACATGCAGGCGTACGACATCAACTATCCCAAGGCCTTGGGCATGATGAACGAAGCCGTCAGCGCCTTGCGCAACCAGTTGGCCCAAGAGGGCGAGGCGAAGTTGCAAGGCATTGGCACGTTGCGTGTGACACTGGATAGTCGTGTGGAGTTCGTGCCCGAGGACCAAGAGATTCTCTCCCCTGCCCTCTACGGCTTCTCAGCTTTCGAGATGCTCCCGTTGTCGGAGATTGCTACGAAGAAGGAGCCCTCCATCAGCGAGCCCGAGAAGAAGAATGCTGTGGTAATCAGCATCAACCGGCAGTGGCTCAACACGGCCGTAGCTGCCGTGGTGGCCATCGTGCTGTTCTTCGCATGGTCCGCACCGGTGGACAACACCTACGTGGAGCCTGAGAATTACGCTTTCCTGGGCGATGTCCGATTCTTCGACAATATCCGCTCGCAATCGGTAGCCACCTCACCGGTGCAGACAACCATACGAGGCAAGGTCATAGCAGCGGCTCCTACCAAACAAGCTAAGGAGGCTGTCGCTCCGAAAGAAGAGACCATCGCTACGAAGGAAGAGACTGAGGCATCTGATAATCAATCAGCTTTGCAAACCGAGCAAGTCGACACTCAAGATGAACAAGCTGAGCAAACAGCCCCCGAAGCCGAACAAACTGAGTCCCAAGAGGTGAAGGACGATGCTGCGTTGGCGACTCAGCCGGAGAAAGTTCAAGAGACCGTCGCTCCCAAGAGCAACAAACGATACCATATTATAGTAGCAAGTGCCACGAGCAAGGCGGAAGCGGACAAGACTTTGCGCTACTTCGAGTCACAAGGTCACCCCGAAGTCTACGCCCTTGGTTCGGAAGGACGGATACGTATCGTGCTGCAGTCGTTCGACAACATGAGCGAGGCGACGGCCAAATGTAACGAAATGCGCAACCAAGAGCTCTTCAGCACCGCTTGGGTCTACGTGTCGCGTAACTAACATCAATCTTTTTCAGTTTATCCATCATGAAGAGAGTTCTTTGTCCCAAATGTGACAACTACATCACGTTTGACGAAACGAAATACACCGAAGGTCAGTCGCTGGTCTTCATCTGCGACCAATGCAAGAAGCAGTTCAGCATCCGCATCGGCAAGTCGAAGTTGCGTTCCATCCGCAAGGAAGAGAATCCCGAGAAGGAGATGGACGATCAGAAGTTCGGATACCTGACCGTGGTGGAGAATGTGTTCGGTTACCGCCAGGTGTTGCCCCTGCACGAAGGCGACAATGTGATAGGACGCCGCAGCAAGGGGACGGAGATAGACCTCCCCATCGAGACCTCCGACCCGAGCATGGACCGCATGCACTGCGTGGTGAACGTGAAGCGCAACAAGCGGGGCGAAACGATTTACACCATCCGCGACAATCCCAGCATCACGGGAACGTTTGTGATGAATGAAATCCTTGGTGACAAGGACCGCGTGCGCATAGAGGACGGCAGCATCATCACCCTGGGAGCCACCACCCTCATCCTCCACACCGGCAACGAGGAAGAATCCCTCTGATTTCAAATCTCAGATTATTCGAGTTCCCCAAGCACATAGACAAGGTCTAATGGTCTAATTCGGTTCACGAACCAAAGTCCCTTGGTGAATTGCTTAACTTGAATGAAGTATACTTCAATGACCGATGAGGTATACCTCAAGTGCCAATGAAGTATACTTCAAGCGCCGTTGACCTATACCTCATCTGGCAAAGCCCCCACTCTCTCATTACAACTGTCTTTTTATACTTGCGGAACTTGTATACCTATTATATATATATAAGGTATCATCAGTTTTCAGCGGATTCCTCCGGCTTCGGATCTGACTTCGGAGTCTGTTTATCCTTCGGAGTCTGTTTATCCTTCGGTGCAGCGTTGGCTTGCTCCTTCAGGAAAAGTCGTTTGAAGGGAGCCGGATAAGGCGTCTCGAACCTCAGCAACTCTCCCGTGAGCGGATGGTAGAAGCAAAGCTTGAAGGCATGCAGGCCAAGTCGTCCCAGCGGGTCGTCGCCGTTGCCATACTTCACATCGCCCACCACGGGATGCTGCAAATCCTGCATGTGCACACGGATTTGGTTTTTCTTTCCCGTCTCCAACTCCAGCTCAGTGAGCGTGTAGCCGTTCGCCCGCTTGATGACCCGATAGTGTGTGATGGCCTTTTCGCCCCCATTGTCGATGGGCGACGAGTAGGTCACAAACACCTTGTTGTCCTTCAGCCACGAGGTGACGATGCCGTTGTCCTGCTCCATCTCTCCCGAAAGCACCGCCACATAACGGCGGTCGGTGACGATGCGCTCCCAGTTGTCCTGCAGGTTGCGCTTGGTCTGCTCGTCCTTGGCGAACACCATCAGTCCGGATGTGTCGCGGTCCAACCGGTGGACGATGAAGACGCGGCGTCCACGGCCCGACTTCTGCACATACTCCGTGAGGATGGAATAGGCCGTGCGCTCCTTCTGGTGGTCGGTGGCGATGGAGAGCAATCCCTCCCGCTTGTCAATCACTATGATGTAAGCGTCCTCGTAGACGATCTTCAGCAACGAACTGCGGAACTCCTTCTGTCCGCGCTGGTCGCTAATCTGCACCTTCATGCCAGGCTGCAGGGGGAAGTTATACTGTGTGGTAATCTTCTGGTCGACGTACACCACGCGGTGCGTGAGCAGTGTCTTCACCTTCGTACGGCTGATGCCGCTCATCTTTTCCATCAGGAAAGTCATCAGTTCGGCAGGCTGAGTCACCGCGAAGGTGGTGAACTTCTGCGCGTAATGGGGCTTGTTGGCCCGCTCTTTATGAGTTCTGGACATAATCAGTTACGTTTTTCGAGCAATACAATATTTTCCACATGGTGGGTATGGGGGAACATGTCCACCGGCTGCACCGCCTCTATGCAATAGGCCGCGTCGAGCAGCTGCAGGTCGCGTGCCTGCGTGGCAGGGTTGCAGCTCACATACACTATCCGTCGGGGTGCGGCGAACAGGATGGTGTTCACCACATCGCCGTGCATGCCTGCCCGCGGAGGGTCGGTGATGATCACGTCGGGATGTCCGTGCTCATCGATGAACTCCTGCGTGAGGATGTCCTTCATGTCGCCGGCGAAGAACAGCGTGTTGCCGATGCCGTTGATTTCTGAATTGACCTTCGCGTCCTCGATGGCCTCGGGCACATACTCGATGCCTATCACCTTGCGCGCCTTAGAGGCCACGAAGTTGGCGATGGTTCCCGTGCCCGTGTAGAGGTCGTACACCAGCTCGTCGCCCGTGAGATTGGCAAACTCGCGTACCTTACTATATAATATGTATGCTTGCTCGCTGTTGGTCTGGTAGAACGACTTCGGTCCCACCTTGAAGCGCAACCCCTCCATCTCCTCGAAGATGTGGTCCGTGCCCTTGAAGGTGACGACGTCGAGGTCCGTGATGGTGTCGTTGCACTTGTTGTTCACCACATAGAGCAGCGACGTGATCTGTGGGAACTTGTCCGCCACATGTTGCAGCAACTCCTTGAAGAGCGCCATCTCGCTGTCGTTCACAATCTTGCACTGCATCAGCACCATCAGCTCGCCGGTGGACGAGGTGCGAATCATCATGTTGCGGAGCATGCCCTCCTGCGTGCGCAGGTTGAAGAAAGGATAGTTGTGCGCGTAGGCATAGTCGCGCACGGCGTTGCGTATTTGGTTGGAGATGTCGTCCTGCAGCCAACACTTCTCGATGGCCAACACCTTGTCAAAGGCATTGGGGATGTGGAATCCCACGGCGTTCATCTGCTCGTAGACCACGTTCTGTGCCACCTCCTCCTCGGTGAGCCAGCGCTTGTTGGAGAAGGTGAACTCCAGCTTGTTGCGGTAGAACTGCGTCTTCGCCGACCCCAGGATGGGCATCACGTTGTGGAGCTCCACCTTGCCGATGCGCGTCAGGTTGTCAATCACCTGCTGCTGTTTGTAGCGAATCTGCTCCTCGTAGGGCAAGCATTGCCACTTGCATCCGCCGCACACTCCATAGTGTTGGCAAAAGGGGACCGCCCGCTTGGGCGAGTATGTATGGAATTTCACGGCCACCGCCTCGGCGTAATGGTTCTTCTTACGTTTCACCTGCAGGTCCACCACATCGCCCGGCACCACGTAGGGCACGAAGACCACCAGGTCGTTCACCCTAGCCAGCGCCTTTCCTTCGGCAGCGACATCCGTTATAGTAACGTTTTCCAGTAATGGAAGTTCTTTTTTCTTTCTCGACATCCTAAGCCAATATAATAATTATTTCTGCAAAGATAGGTATTTTTCGGAAATAACTCACGCCTTGGGCGAACTTCTCGTAAAATATACATTTCGCTGCTATTTTTTTGACAGAATGCTTTTGTGTTTCTTTAATAATTCCTAGATTTGCTCTTACAAAGCAATAAGCAATTATTGGACTAATACCTAAATATTAAATTATGAATGAGAAAAGAGTGTATACTTTCGGTAATGGACAAGCCGAAGGTAGAGCTGACATGCGCAACTTGCTTGGCGGCAAAGGCGCAAACTTGGCAGAGATGAATCTCATCGGAGTGCCCGTCCCTCCGGGATTCACTATTACAACAGAAGTTTGTAATGAGTATTATGCAGAAGGCAAGGACAAAGTTGTCGAGCTGCTGAAAGATGACGTGGAGAAGGCCGTAAGACACATCGAGACCTTGATGAAGTCGAAGTTCGGCGACGTGGAGAACCCGTTGCTCGTCTCCGTACGGTCAGGTGCCAGAGCTTCCATGCCTGGCATGATGGATACCATTCTGAACCTGGGACTTAACGACGAAGTGGTGGAAGGCTTGACACGCAAGACAGGTAACGCCCGCTTCGCATGGGACTCATACCGCCGCTTCGTGCAGATGTATGGCGACGTGGTGCTGGGTATGAAACCGACCAACAAGGACGACATCGATCCGTTCGAAGCCATCATCGAGGAGGTGAAGGCAGCCCGTGGCGTGAAGCTGGACAACGAGCTGAACGTGGACGACCTGAAGCAGTTGGTTGTGAAGTTCAAACAGGCCGTGAAGTACAACACCGGCAAGGACTTCCCCACCGACACCTACGAACAGCTGTGGGGTGCCATCTGCGCCGTGTTCGACTCATGGATGAACGAGCGCGCCATCCTCTACCGCAAGATGGAAGGCATACCCTCTGAGTGGGGTACCGCCGTGTCCGTGCAGGCAATGGTATTCGGCAACATGGGCGACACATCCGCTACAGGCGTTTGCTTCTCGCGCGACGCAGCTACGGGCGAGGACCTGTTCAACGGCGAGTATCTGATCAACGCTCAGGGCGAGGACGTTGTGGCTGGCATCCGCACACCGCAGCAAATCACCATCGAGGGTTCCAAACGTTGGGCTCAGCTGGCAGGCATCGACGAGGAGACACGTGCTTCCAAGTATCCTTCCATGGAGGAGGCTATGCCAGAGATCTACAAGGAGTTGGACGCCATCCAGACAAAACTGGAGAACCACTACCGCGACATGCAGGACATGGAGTTCACCGTACAAGAGGGCAAGCTGTGGTTCCTGCAGACACGTAACGGCAAACGCACCGGCGCTGCCATGGTGAAAATCGCCATGGACCTGCTCCGCCAGGGCATGATCGACGAGAAGACCGCCTTGCTGCGTGTGGAGCCCAACAAGCTCGACGAACTGCTGCACCCTGTATTCGACAAGGAGGCTCTGAAGAAAGCCAAAGTCATCGCCAAGGGTCTGCCCGCATCTCCGGGTGCCGCCTGCGGACGTATCGTCTTCTTTGCCGACGACGCCGCCAAATGGGCTGCCGACGGTCACAAGGTGGTGATGGTACGCATCGAGACCTCGCCCGAGGACTTGGCAGGTATGCAGGTTGCAGAGGGTATCCTCACAGCCCGTGGCGGTATGACCTCTCACGCTGCCGTGGTGGCTCGTGGCATGGGTAAGTGCTGCGTTTCCGGTGCCGGAGCCTTGAACATCAACTACAAGGAGCGCACCGTGGAGGTGGACAATGTGAAGCTGAAAGAGGGCGACTTCATCTCGCTGAACGGTACCACAGGCCAGGTTTACGAAGGCCAGGTGGACACCAAGGCAGCCGAGGTGTCGGGCGACTTTGCCGAGCTGATGAAACTCTGCGACAAATATACTCGCTTGCGTGTACGCACCAACGCCGACACGCCGCACGACGCACAGGTGGCCCGCAACTTCGGTGCTGTGGGTATAGGTCTCTGCCGCACGGAGCACATGTTCTTCGAGGGTGAGAAGATTAAAGCCATGCGCGAGATGATTCTGTCCGAGACGGCAGAAGGTCGCCGCAAAGCTTTGCAGAAGATTCTCCCCTATCAGTTGGCCGACTTCAAGGGCATCTTCACCGCTATGGCGGGATTCCCTGTCACCGTCCGCCTGCTCGATCCGCCTTTGCACGAGTTCGTTCCCCACGATGAGAAGGGTCAGCGCGAGATGGCCGAAGCCATGAACGTGAGCCTCGCCTACATACAGAAACGTGTGGAAGCCCTGAAGGAACAGAACCCGATGCTCGGTCACCGTGGCTGCCGTCTGGGCAACACCTATCCCGAGATTACGCAGATGCAGACACGCGCCATCCTGGGTGCGGCACTCGACCTGAAGAAAGAGGGCATCGAGGCATTCCCCGAGATCATGGTACCGCTGACAGGTATCCTCTATGAGTTCGAGGCCCAGGAGAAGATCATCCGTGCCGAGGCAGCCAAACTCTTCGAGGAGCGTGGCGACAGCATTCCGTTCAAGGTAGGTACGATGATTGAGATTCCGCGCGCTGCGCTGACGGCAAACCGCATCGCCACCAAGGCAGAGTTCTTCTCCTTCGGTACCAACGACTTGACCCAGATGACCTTCGGATACTCTCGCGACGACATCGCGTCGTTCCTCCCTATCTACTTGGAGAAGAAGATTCTGAAGGTAGACCCCTTCCAGGTTCTCGACCAGAACGGTGTAGGTCAGTTGGTGGAGATGGCCGTGCAGAAAGGTCGTTCCGTACGTCCCGACCTGAAGTGCGGCATCTGCGGCGAGCATGGTGGTGAGCCTTCATCCGTGAAGTTCTGCCATCGCGTAGGCCTCAACTACGTCTCCTGCTCTCCGTTCCGCGTGCCCATAGCAAGACTTGCCGCGGCGCAAGCGGCTGTTGAGGAGTAAATCCTGAATGCTGATAATTAGCGAAATAAGAGGCAAGGGTCTGGAAAACAGATTCTTGCCTCTCTTCTTTTCACGCGTGTTTTGCTCATTACGAAAGCTGTAGATGAAACATATAGAATGTTGGTCAGATTGAATTTTTATGTATATTTGCGGTGTAGTAAGTCATTTTATTGTATACAATGCAAATAGGCTGCATAGTAGTGTTGCAAGTTTGCAGAAATTTTCAAGGAGTTCAACTTTAAAACTAATAACAACATGATGCGTAGAATAAGCAATGGTGAACCAGTCTTCCACATTCATGAATGTTCCGAAGACCGTCGAGGCAAGGTAATGACTGCAGAAGAACTGCATGATTTTGCGGTACAATGCTTGATGGCAGAATATGGAGACACAAAGGCTGAGGTGGTGCGGTATGACAAAACTCATGCATCCCAGCCAGACTTTTACTTTGTGAACAGAGGCAATCGTCCAAATTTCACCACTTCCGGAGATAAGAAAGTAAATGTGTTGGTAATATATAAGGATAATATCGATGGTGACATTTCTGACATCGATACCTCATGGTTGGTGGAGGAATATCGCCGTAATGGGGCTATTCCACGTGTTACCTTTGCCTCTGCTTGGTGTATAGCTGATGGAACTGGAGAGAATGGCAAACCTGCAATCTGTGGAGGTGAGTTCTGCTTCAAGTATTATTCTGTCAGTGCCTTGCCAGATGAAGAAAACACAGAGTTGGAAAAAGAACTTTCCCCAGTGGAACTTGCTGTCAAATATGCAGAAGCATGGCGGCAGTTTGACGCTTCCATCGTAGAGCCTTATCTCGACAAAGACTTTCACTATGCATCCGATTGGGTGTTTGACGAAATGCCTTGTCGAGCCGAGTACGTGGATTATTTCAAACCAAAACTTGATACGCTAAGTCGCAGTACTAACAAATATGAGGTTTTCATAGGCCGAAATCATCAGACAGAACAAGTGTGTCTGATAATAAAACAACGTGAACTGTCGGCTTTGGTATTGGAAACCCGGAATGGAAGAATAACCTCAGCGCGCATGATGGAGTATGACAGAAAGTTTAAGCTGTTCAACCCGGAAGATGAACTCTACATGAACCATGGCGACCATCTGGATGCGATTATGCCTGCTAACTTGTTGGTGAAGAATCATCTTCATGATATTATGCAAGAATCTTGTGTATGGAAGAAGGCTTGCACACAGGTTACTACTGAGGATATGTACGAGGAGAAAACAAATGTGGTGTCGTTGATTTATGGAGAAGATAGCATAAGACTGCTGACAACAATTGCTCATGACAAAGGAAATAACACCAACATGTTTATGTCCATGTATCCTGTCTGTGAGGGTGTCCCTGTTGAAGTATATATAAATAAGGTGTTAGAGTGGGACAATCAAGTGGAAGCAACCGTCTATTGCTCGGTTGGGGAAATAGAGTTTGCTTTCTTTGCCATTGACTACTACTGCAACAAACGCAAGTATGTGGCTGGTAAAACTCTGACAATCGACTTGGCTGCTTTGGCTATGAAGGCCAGAGAAACTCAACGCGGCTTCAGTTTTGAAGGACAGCAAGCCATTGACTGGTTGGCTAAGATAGGGCGAACTCCGACGTATGACGAGAATGGTAATGTGGAGCCAGTCCGATTCAGTATGGAGAACTTGGTGTCATACCTAAATACTGACTCCAAGTGTCCTGACGAAGCAGAGTTCCAGTCCACGGTCGGCAAAATAGAAAATGCATCTATCTTGGGCATCGACTTCTTCAAAACGATGATTATAATCGGTCGAAGAGACACAGATGAGGGAGAACTTGAGGTCTCTGTGCCTCTATATTTCCGTCAGGACTTCTTCCCTACTGTAAAAGAAGGAGACCCGGTAAGCGGTTGGCTTTGGCTTTCAGGTTCTATTGCAGGACAACATGAGCAAGGCGCTGAGGACGACATGGACGAGGTGGACTATCACTTGGGTAAAATGGCTGCCGACTTTGACGACTTTATGTATGAGTGTGATTTCGAAACCTTTGACAATTTGATGTTTGTCCTGGACGAATTGCCTCTATTGAAGATTCGTGATGGTTATGAATTGGATGCGTTCCAGAAAGGTGACAGCCTTGGGTCAAGGTTCCAAGCATACTGCTGCAAGGCTGGCTCCGAAGTACAATATATCCCTTCTACATGTGGTAAGTACGAGGATAGTATGTACATCCAAGGCACAATCAGTTACGATGAAGCGGACAGTGTACCTGATTATATGCCTTATTTCAATGTGCCTTTCACAAAAGAGGGCATCATGCAGGCATGGTTGCTGAGAAACCTCACAGACTTTATGCCTCTTGGTTGGCACGCTGGGTATGGGGCGAAGACATTCGTCTTTGAGACCAGTACAATAGAGAACATGTTTAGTCCGGAGAAAACCAGCGACAGAATGAGAGTACGTGAGCAAGTGTTGGCGCTTGATTTGGAAACTTTGCTGCCCAAAATTTCTATCTTTGGCAATCATGCAACGCTCGAATACGCCTATTGGAACGACTGGAGCGGACTGGTTAAGATGACGGTGGACGTGGAAAAAGACGGAGACTCTGTGAGGTTTGGGGAACCTTCAAGCGAAGTGCTGGTAGCATACAAGTCGGGACTTAGATTCTAACATGATAATAAATTAAACGGAACAATATGAGTACATACATAATGC
>CAVFUK010000128.1:0-9421 GCA_963625535.1 Anaerovoracaceae bacterium
TAGATCATCGGCAGCGGGCGCTCCACATCGGCTTTGTAGTCGGAGAAGTCCTGCTGGGCGTAGTATTTGCCTGTGAGCTCGTCAAGGTTCTCGTTGAAGTGTTCCATTAAGCGGATGAGATACGTGGGGGTGCCCGTTTGGAACCAATAGTTCTCCAAGCGCATGCGGTCGAAAGCGTTGAGCAGACTGAAGGGGTTGAGGATTCCGGTCAGCGTGTCGGAGAAATGGTAGCCGTCGTATTGCTTATTCAGCTTTGCCACCATCTCGTCGAAGGAGCACTTTCCCCTTTGGGCCATCTCTGTGATGGGCTCGTGGAAATAGGAGATCATCTCTTCTTCCGTGATTCCGCAGAGCGCATCGTACTTCGGGTGCATACTAATGTCCTTGGGTTGGTTGAATCCGCTGAACACGCTCACCTGCGAGAATTTTGTGACTCCCGTGAGGAAGACGAACCGCAGATGTTCGTCGGCTGCCTTGAAGGAGGAGTAGAACGACTTGAGGGTGTTGCGATTGTACTCCTCGAGCGAGATTTCCTCGCCCAGATAGTTCACCTTGTAGGGCGTGTCCATCACGTCGAGCAGAGGCTTGTCGTATTCGTCCACCAGCACCACCACTTCCATTCCTGTCTGCTGGTGGATGGAGGCGATGAGGTTCTGAAACCTGCGGCCGATGCTTGTGCCTTCGGTCACTTCTACGCTGTACTGCTTCTCCAACTTCGATACGATGTTATTCAAGGCTCCATCCAGTGCGCCCTTGCGGATGAAATCGTCTCCGTTGAAGTCGATACGAATCACTGGATAGACTTTCCATTCCTTTTCCAACGCCTCCATCTTCAGTCCCTTGAAGAGTTCCTTCTTGCCCAGGAAGTAAGCCTCCAGGGTGGAGATGAGCAGACTCTTGCCGAATCTGCGTGGGCGACTGAGGAAGTAGACTGTTCCCTCTGTTGCCAGGGAGTACACCATGTCGGTCTTGTCCACGTAGACGAAGCCGTTCTGGATGATTTTCTCAAATGTCTGTATGCCGATAGGGTATTTCATACGCTGCACGTGTTTCTAGTTCACGATGCGAAGTTACGCATTAACTTTTATAATCTCAAACGGAGATGCATAATCTCAAAGAAAAAGACACTCTCACCGCGCAACGATTATAAAGCATGGCAATCGAGAACATTGTTGCCATCCTTCTGACCCAGCGGTGCTGATGTGGAACACGATGCTTCGCGCGGTTCGAAACAATCGATTGTTCGGCCTCATACAATTAGATAGTTTTGGGCAAAACAATTAGATTGTTTTGGCTTATACAATCGATTGTTTTGGCTTATACAATCGGTTGTTTTGGCTCGGACAATCGGTTGTTTTGGCTCGGACAATCGGTTGTTTTGGCTCGGACAATCGGTTGTTTTGGCTCGGACAATCGGTTGTTTTGGCTCGGACAATCGGTTGTTTTGGCTCGGACAATCGGTTGTCTTGACGCTAGCGAACGATTGACTTTTTGTAAAGAGCTGGATTGTGACGTCGGACGTTTGTTGCCTTGAGGCTTGAGGAAATCTTCGTGTCCCTTACACCTTTTACTTCTCCCGCTTCAGGTAAGCCTTGGCTTTGGTGGAGTCGGTGATACTGTCGGTGCGTTCTTTGGAAGGAGTGGTGCTCTCTTTGGAAGTAGTGGTGCGCTCTTTGGAAGAAACAGTATCTTCTTTGGTAGAAGCGTTGCTGGCGGAACTCTTGCGCTTGCGGCGGATAAGGTCCATCCAGCTGTCGAAGTCCTTCTTGAAGATGATGCCGAAGCCTTGGGTGGTGAGGGTCGTCTTGGTGAAGTAGCGGTCGTTGGTCTGGTTGTAGCCCTTCAAGCTGATTTCGCCCGAGGGGGTGAGCAGCCACTGGATGTCGAAGTCGCCGATGAAGTTGCTGTTCGCCAAGGGATTGTCGCGGTAGCCGAAGTTGCCGTTTATCAGCAGACGGTTGTTGAGCAGGCGGCCGGAGAGCATACCCTCTACCTCCATGTCGGTCCATCCCTTGGTGCCGGTGCTGAAGTTGGTGCCGAAGTTCCAGTTGTTGCTGTTGATGACGTGAGACAGCATGTTGTTGAGTTGTCCCGAAAGGGTGGTGGAGAGCAACGAGCTCATGGCCGACGATTGTCCGGAGTTGTCGTCCGTGGCATTGGTGGCGTAGTCGTAGGTGTAGAAGCGGCCTATGCCGAGCAGGTAGATGATCTGCATCTCCATCTGTTCGTCCGTGCTGATGTAGCTGCGTACCATCTCGCGCTCCTCCTCGTTGACGGTGGGCAGCTCCAGGTCGAAGGTAATGTCGGGGTTGAAGATGTGACCGTTCAGGTTCATCAGACAGTTCACGCGCACGGAGTTCTGGGTGAAGTTGGCTCCGGGAATCAGGTCTGTGAGCGAGGCGGAGTTGACGGTGTAGACGGCCTGTATGTTCATGTTGCCCTCGTAAGGGTCGCCGCTGAAGGTGACGGTGCCTCCCGGCTTCAGCTGGAACTCCTTGCGGATGACCTCTTGCAGGCTCAGCTTGTAGCTGCCGTACTCCAGCGTGTAGGTGCCGTACATTTTGAAGTCTCCTTTATTATAGTAGTTGGCGCGCAGGGCTCCGTTGCCTCGGGTGGAGACGATGTCGCCCGAGAGGGGGTCCATCATCACGCGGATGTTGGCTTTCGGGGTGACGTCCACCTGCAGGTTGAAGCGGATGTCCATGGGGGTGTCGTCCTCTTCCTCCTCCTCGGTGGTGGAGGGGCGGTAGCTGTACCTCTGCGTGCCCACCTCCCGCTTGGGGGTGCGGTCCACAAAGGTGATGAACTCGTTGCCTGTCACCTCCTCGGGCGAGGCGGCGTTGTAGGTGAAGACGGTGCGGTCGTCGGTCCGCAGGTTCATGTCGATGTCCAGCCGGTCGCCGTTGCCGTTCAGCGTGGTGAGCCCCGTGCCGTACACGGTGCCGTAGAAGGTGGCGTCGTTGCTCTTCTTCTCGTTGTAGATGCGCATCTGGTCGGTCTCTATGCGGAACTCGTAGGACATCTCCCCGCCCAGGTGGTCGTGGTTGAGGTGGCCGTTGAGCGTGCCGCTGTGGTTGTCGCTGTCGTAGAAGCGGATGTTGTCGAACTGCATGCGGTTGTAGCGCAGCTTGATGCTGTCGTCGCGCAGGTAATAGGTGTTGCCCAGGATGCCCACCTTCAACGAGGCGGTTGCCTCAGCGTCGCCTATGAGGTTGAGGTCGCTGAAGGGGCCGTAGAGGTGCACTGCTCCGGTGGTGCGTCCCTCCAGGTGGTCGAAGATGTTGTCCACGTAGTAGTTCAGGAAGTCGAGGTTGGTTCGGTCCGCCTCTATGTGGAAGTCGAGCGAGTCGTTCTGTGGGGAGACAAAACCTTTGACTGTGGTGTGCGAGAGGTCACGCTCGCGGATGTCGGCGTCCAGCAGGATGCCTTTCTCCTTGTCCCATTGGCCGGAGATGTGCATGTCGCCCATCAGTCCGTCGTTGAACCGGAACTGCTCCACCAGCAGGTGTGTGCGCAGGTCGGGCTCGTCGAACACGTTGCTGACGTAGGCCTTTCCGCTCGCCAGTCCCTTGAAGTCCACGGGGTGGAACTGCAGGATGTCGAACACGTACTCCAGCTTTATCTTGTTCAGGTCCACCGTCAGTGTGTCTTCCTTGCTGCCTGTCAGGCAGCCGTTCACCTTCAGGTGTTGGTCGTTGTGCTCGAAGAGGAAGTTGTTCACCGCCACCTTGCCCTTCTCCGCCTGTATGGACGAGGCGTGGAGGTGCCAGATGGTGTCGTTCAGAATCACCGTGCCGGCGCCTATCTGTATGTCGGCTAGGAGCTCGTGGTTCTTCTCGTCCTTCTGTGTGAAGCGGGTGATGGTGGAGACTTCGCCGCTGTAGGTGATGTCGGTGTTGTTGCCCCACAGGAGGGAGGTCTTCAGCCGGTCGTCTTTCGCCTGCGCGTCGACGGAGAGGTTGACGATGGACTCCTCCGCCATGTGTTTGGAGGCGCGCAGGTGGCAGACTGCCTCTTCGTCGGGGTTCTCGCAAAGCAGGGTGCCCGACTCGTAGCGGGCTCCGTCGTAGCTGAAGTCGGGGAAATAGCCTTCCACGCGGAACTTCCCGGCAGGTTCGTCGATGTATCCGTTGAGGGTGGAGGTGGTGTAGAGCTCCACGGGGATGAGGAATAGCTTGGAGAGCGGGTCGCTGCTTGTCAGCACAAAGTTGAACCGGAAGCGGTTGCCCGGCTTTTGTTGTTTCTTTACCTTATTATTATAGGTAGTGAGCGAGGGCAGGTAGCTGTGCAGGATGTGGTTGACGCTGGCGGTCAGTGTGGCGAAGTTGATGTCTCCCTGGATGTCGCCTGTCAGGAAGTCGGAGTCGATGCGGATGTGTTTCATCTCCTCGGCTTGTGTGGCGCTGATGTGCAGGCTGTCCATGTAGTAATAGTCCGTGGGGGCAATCATCAGCAGTTTGTTCAGGTCGATGCTGCCTTCAAGGTTGTCCAGCGTGTTGCCGGAGAAGTTGGCGGTGAGGTTCATCGAGAGGCTGGTGTCCTCATGCTTGTCCGTCAGGTGCAGTGCGTTGGGCCGGAATTCCTCCAGCTTGGCGGTGAGGTTGAACGACGGCACCTTCTGCGCGGCGTTGAAGCTGCCGTTGATGGTGAGCTTGGCGTTGGGGTCGTCGAGGGTGAAGAGTCCGTCGTAGCCGCCCTTCTGGGTGACGCCGTCCAGGTGGATGTCGTGGTAGGTGTAGCCCTTGTAGGTGAACGAGGAGACGACGCCCTTGACGAAGCAGTCGGGGTAGGTGTCGTCGGTCACTTTGCCGCGCACGTCCATGTCGAGCGAGATGTTCCCGAGCTCCTCATCGCCCAGCAGCGTGCCCATCTGGAAGTCGGTGGTGGTCAGCGTGCCCGCGTAGGCGGTCTGCGTCTCCTGACCGTTGATGAGCAGGTCGCTCTGGAGGTCGCCCGCCGCGGTGTGGATGAGGGCGTGTGTCGTGAGGCTGTTCAGCGGTCCGGCGGTGTGGAGGCTGATGGAGGTGTTGCCCAGACGGGAGACCACGGAGGGTACATCCTCGGAGTCGCCCGTGAGGTTGCGGTAGAGGAACAACGCTCCGGTGGAGGTGACGCGGATGTCGGTCTGCAGGTCCTCCACCGTCAGCAGCGAGTCGGCGTAGAGGTTGTCCACCTCACCGTTGGCCGTGAGCAGGAGGTCGCGGTTCGTCGAGTGTATCTCCAACCCCTCCAGCTTCAGATGGTTGAGCGAGCCTGACACGCGGCCGTGCACCATCAGCCGGTCGTCGAAGGCCGAGAGGGCGGGGACGAACATCGCCACGTCGCTCAGGGTGACGTACGAAGGTGAGACGCCGCCCTGGAACTGGATGGTCCGCTTCATGTCCTGGGCGTCCCACTGATAGGTGGCCGTGAGTGTGTCCAACTGTACGAAGGTCTGCGGCAACCGCAGCTCGAAGCGCGACAAGGTGGCCTTGCGCTTATTGGCGACGGCCTTCAGCGAGAGGTCGCTCAGCTGGAATCCGCTCTGCTCGGTGAAGCTCAGCTGGCGCACCGTGGCATTGAGCGAGTCGGTCGTCAGCGCCTTCAGCGAGACGTTGGCCCGCAGGTCGTTGAGGTTGATGTGCGAGGGGTTGAACTCGTGGGGTGTCGCGGGCTCGGAGAGTATGTGGTAACCGACCTCTCCCTGGCGAATGAGCACGGAGTTGATGCGCAGGTGGAGCGGGGTCTGCGAGGTGGTGTCACTCGACGCGAAGGCGTCCGTCAGGAACTGGTAGTTGGGCGCACTGTCGGGAGTCGCTTTCACGATCTGTGCCCTCAGTCCGAAGAGTTGCACGCTGTGGATGGTTATCTTCCCTTGGAACAGCGGCAGAATGGCGAAGCGGGCTGACAGTTTGTCCACCTTCAGCAACTGCCGTCCCTCCTGGTCGTTCAACCACACGTTGTCCAGGATGACGCGGTTCATCAGCCCGAGGTCGACGTTGCCGACTGACAGGTCGGTGTGCAGCAGCCCCTTCAGCTCCTGGGTCACGAGCATGGACATCCGCTGCTGAATAGCGGGGATATTCAACAGGGCGACCGTCAGGAAATACAGTCCGAAGACCGCAATCACGGCGAGTTGTAGGAGTCGGCGAAAGAACTTGATAGCTGTGCTTACTTGATTTGTGGCACAAAGGTAATGCAAAACAGGGAGGTGGGCAACATCTCTCCACCCTTTTGAGAATAATTATACGATGTTCTGCCCAAGAAGGGACAAAACAAACTTGCCGGTCAAAGAAATCAATCTCCTTGACCGGCAAAATATTTTTTCCTAGTAGGGCATTTATCTTTACATCGTGGGGCCTATTCCTCCTCGGCGAACATCGGGTCCCATGCAGGCAACAGGATGGGCTTCTCCTTCCTAAGCAGGGTGAGCACCTTCTCCGACACGTATTTCTTGTTCACCGCCAGGCGGAACATGAACTCGTTGAACCACTCGTCCGTCATGATGAGGTGTCCGTGGTGACCATACTGTGCGCCCCAGCTGTTCTCCACCATCCACTTCTTGGGCTTGCCGGCAGCGTCCAGGTCCACGGCCATCAGCGTCATGGCGTGGGTGGAGCCGCTGGCGAAGGTCTCTATGCGCGCCTTCTTGTCCATGCCGAAGGTGGTGCCGAAGAGCGACTCGTAGTCGAAGTTGTTCACGTCGAGCAGACCGCGCTCCTTGTCGAGGAACTTGTTCACGTCGCACGAGAAGTACATCATCGTGCTGTCCTTGATGGACTCGATGGCCATCTGCTTGATGTCGTCGATGGGCAGGTTCACGTAGAGCCAGTTGTGTCCGTCGTAGGTGTGGCGGTCGTAGTCAATCTCGTACACCTTCCAGAAGGGGCGGCTCGGGTCGTTCATCAGCATCACGTAGTTGCTTTGCAGGTCGTCGCCGATGAACTCCTGGTAGAACGACTGCGGGGTGTAGGTCTTCGGCTCGCTCACGTATTTGCCGTCAGCGTCCCTCGGGGCCCACTCGAAGGTGGTGACAGGCTCGCCGAAGGCATAGACCAGCATGCGGTAGACTGTGGCGAGCATCTCCGTCTTGCGGGCGTTCAGGTCGGCGGCTTTGCTCTTCCGCTGCACCATCTGGCGCAGTTCCATACCATACTCTCTCAGTTTCAGCTTCACGAACGACGAGATGCGGGTGGTGTTGTCGCTGTTGTAGGTCTCGGGCATCGCCTCCTTGGGCACCAGACCGTATTTCGTCACCAGGTCCATCACACCGGTGAACTGTCCGCCGTCGCTCACGGGACTCTTGAAGAGGAACTGCACCATCTTGTCGTCCACGGGCTTGTCCGCCGTGTCGATGATGCCTTGCAGGAAGAGGTTCGCCTTCTCCAGCTGGTCCCAGAAAAAGTTATAGTTTTGCGAGAACTCCAGCGAGGGCAGGTTGTAGCGGGCAATCATCTTCGAGCGCATCACGTTCAGTCCCGTGAAGAGCCAGCATCGGCCCGACGACTGTTGGTCGGTGATTCCCTTCGACAGCACTCGGTTGCTGAAGTAAGAGTCGAAGTTGGCCTTGTTCTCGCGGTTCACCGCCAGGGTGCGGATGTCGTTGCTCGAGATGGCGTTGCGCAGTGCCTTCTCGGCCGGCGTGCCTTGGTACCCCTTGCGGATGTCGTTGAGCATCGTCTGGGAGATGCCTCCGTCTTGTGCCATCGCTCCCACGGCGAAGGTGGCAGCTATCAGCACGGCAATAGATTTGTTCATAGTTCTGTATGTTCGTTTTATGTTTGGTTATCGTTTGACGCGCCCGCGCCGCGTCTTGCCCTGCTGATGGCGGTGGCGTGAGGGAGCGTGCCGTAATGGCTCTGCAATATTCGGCAAAATATTTGAGACGTGCAACTTCTGGCTCGTCTTCGTGCGAAGAATGTGTGTCATCGGGGCTCATTTACAGGCTTGTTTGCACAATTATGGAATTTTTTCTCTAATAACTTCGGACAAGTTGCTCTCATACCATTCTTTTTATATACTTTTGCAGTCAGAACAATTAAACTATTATTTTTACTTAGGTATATGGCAAATGTGATTAAGTTACGTAAAGGCTTGGACATTAACCTGAAGGGTAAGCCCATGTCGGACATCTCCGATGTGAAGCAGGCTGAGACCTATGCTTTGGTTCCCGATGACTTCATCGGAGTCACACCGAAGGTGGTTGTCAAGGAGAATGACGTAGTCAAGGCCGGCGATGCTCTGTTCGTGGACAAGAAGCATCCGGAAGTGAAGTTTGTCTCTCCTGTCAGCGGAACGGTGCTGGGCGTCGACAGAGGCGAGCGCCGCAAGGTACTCTCCATCCGCGTGAAGGCTGATGCAACGCCGAGTTACGTAGATTTCGGCAAGAAAGAGGTAGGTAAAATGTCTGCCGAAGAGGTAAAGTCAGCTTTGTTGGAAGCTGGATTGTTTGCATTTATCAACCAACGCCCCTATGACATCGTGGCCGACCCCACTGTGGCGCCGAAGGCTGTCTTCGTGTCAGCGTTCGACTCCAAACCGTTGGCTCCCGACTTCGAGTTGGTTCTTAAAGGTCAAGAAGAGGATTTTCAAATCGGTCTGGACGCTCTGGCTAAGCTGGCGCCCGCTTATTTGGGCATCAGTGTGAAGCAGAAGAGCGCCGCTCTGACGCAGGCGAAGAACGTCACCGTCACCGCGTTCGACGGTCCGCACCCCGCAGGCAACGTGGGTGTGCAGATTCATCACGTCAACCCCATCAACAAGGGTGAGGTGGTATGGACCATCAACCCCGAGGACGTGTTGGTCATCGGCCGTCTGTTCCGCACCGGACATGTGGACTTCACCCGCACCATCGCCCTGGCAGGCTCCGAGGTGAAGGCTCCGGCTTACTACCGCATGGTGGCAGGCGCTCAGCTCACGTCGCTGCTCAGCGGCCGCTTGGCAGAGGGCAAGACACTGCGCATCATCAACGGCAACGTGCTCACCGGCAAGGTGGTGGCGGCTGACGGATTCCTGTCGGCCAAGGCCAACGAGGTCTCTGTGATTCCCGAGGGCTCCGACGTGCACGAGATGCTCGGCTGGATCATGCCCCGCGTGGACCAGTTCAGCACAAGCCACTCATACTTCAGCTGGCTGCTGGGCAAGAAGAAGGAATACACACTCGATGCCCGTGTGAAGGGTGGTGAGCGTCACATGATCATGTCCAACGAGTACGACAAGGTGTTCCCCATGGACATCCTGCCCGAATACCTGGTGAAGGCCATCATCGCTGGCGACATCGACCGCATGGAGGCTCTCGGCATCTACGAGGTGGCTCCCGAGGACTTCGCGCTCTGCGAGTTTGTCGACTCCTCGAAGCTGGAGTTGCAGCGCATCGTCCGTCAGGGACTCGACGCCTTGCACGCTGAGATGTGCTAGCGTAGTTATATACATTATTATATAT
>CAVFUK010000129.1:0-18843 GCA_963625535.1 Anaerovoracaceae bacterium
GCTGAAGGAAAGGAACCGGAATTCGGGTACAACATTGCTCTCGACAGAATAATCCGTCGTCCATTTAACGAAGAAGATTGCGAATATGATCCTGCCCCACGTGGATTCTATGATGATTATTTCAAGGATATCGTCGGAGTCACTCATCTAGAAGGCTACAAGGCTCAACCTGTTCACATACGGGTGCACGACGAATACATGTATAAGTCGATTGAAACCAAACCGATTCATCCAAGCCAGAAAGAATCGGTGCCATTTGGTGAACATGATGATGGTAAATACGGAGAGTTTGTCGTTAACGTGGAACTAAACAACGAGTTCGTCGGAAGAATCCTTCAAATGGGGAATGGCGTAGAGGTAGTCGCCCCCAAGGAGATAAGAGATAAGATTAAGAATAGGGTCCTGAAAATGGCCAAACACTATGAATCGGACTGATGGAAGCCCTGGAACCAAGCTATGGAATGGTTCCAAACCAGTGGTACCATTTGAAAGATAAAATTCCTTTTCGGCCCATAGGAAACTACTTACCTTTGCAGCGTCAAACATCGGAGATACCCCGGTGATTGGCGCTGCAAAATTGTTTTGTAGCAACCTTAAAAACACTAAAGAATGATGAAGAACAATGCAATGTCAACAACGCTTCGGTTCGACAGAAAGAAGAAAGCGACTCGTAGAGAGGCCGAGGCTAATGCCCGTCGTAAGGTGGCGAAGTACTGGGATGCACTGGCCAAAGGTGTCAAATACCGGAAGGCTACGGCCCGTATGAGTTGCAGACGCGTTACGTCGCAATTGAAGGACGAGCTCTTCGAGGGCATCCTGATGAACCTCCAAGGGAAGAACGGCCAGAAGTCATACAGCGCGCAGAAGCGTGTTCTTCGTCGAATCGTCGAGAAACGTCAAGCGCAGCAGACGCACCACAATGTGGGCAGAACAGAGAACAGGTTCTCGGAGCATGTGTCGCGCCACTGCGTCAGTGCGAGCATGAAAGCGCTTCGACTTTACCAGATGTGCGTTTAATCGCACATCTGCCAACCTGTCAAGCCTCTTGTGTTCGAATAAACAAATTCGTCTATCGGTGTCACCCATTGTGGCGAAGTGTGGACGAGAGTAATAAAGAATATAAACAATAAACAAAGAAGTATGAATAAAATCACAGTAAGAAGCAAATCGGAATTGGAGCAGGCCCTTAAGAACAATAAAGGTGCTTGCATCCGGGTGGAAGGCGCTTACGCCCAAACTCTCGCGAACAAGCTAAGCTTAAGAAAGAAAACGGGAAAGCTTGCCGTGGCAGGAGGAGCGTTGGCTATACTGGGTGGACTCGCGGCAGCTCCCTTCACAGGTGGCGCGTCTTTAGCCGGGAGCGCCGCTGGGATGGCTGCTATGGCCACAGTGGGAACCATCACGCTTTCGACAGGGCAGCTGGCGATGGTTCTTGGCTTAGTCGGAGCACTTGGCGGATATGCCCTTCACAAGAACTACCATATAAAGGTAGCGAGTAAGGACGGATCTGTTGTAGTAGAGATGTCCCCAGCCAGGTAGCGAAGGTGCGGAATGGTTCCAGATGCAAGGTACCATTGTTCCGGGAAGATTCTTCTTCCGTCTGCAAAAACACACTTACCTTTGCATCACCGAATCCTCCACGGTTGAATATGGAGGCTCACTTAAAACGGGTAAAACGATGAATGACGCAGAGAAAGAACGCTGGCAGCTCATCGGAGTAATCGCGGTTGCAATAGGGACTGCAATAGCAAGTCACTTTGCATCGAAGAAATAACTCCGTGAGCCGATGGGTCCGTACCAATGGTTTCATAGAGATGAAGCCATTGGTATAGCCGGCACGCAGCAGGGCCCATTTTTCAAATTGAATAGTCCACCATTGGAACTCCGCCCCGATGGTGTACTGAAGAAGTTCGGCGGGAAAAACAGGAGGTATATATGAACAAGACTACGGAGAACTCACTCGCACTTGTCGCCGCAAAGGCGCTTCCCGCCCTCTCGGGCGATTCTCTCACTTACAATGCAGAGAAGAATGTGTATCTAACCCTCGGTTACACCAGCGCAGCTGGCAATACCTACTTCCGGGCCGTGCGATTCTCGAAACGACTGGCTGTGTACTACAACGTGGGGATAGGCTATTGTCGTACTTTCCTCAACGGCATCACCCTCTTCTGTTGGGACGGCACGCAAGCGAGAATCATTGCCCAAAAGAGTTGGGGTGGCGACAACTGGAGGGACTTCTCTGAGTCTTTTGCAAAGGAGGAAAGTATCCACATGCTGAAGGACTATTTGGAAGGCCAGATGAAGTCTCTCGGAAAGTCTGTCAGTGAACAACAGTTGCTGTCATTCTCACGCGAGATGGTGGAGGAAACTCAACGTAAGCTGCTCGGCTGATGCAGCTTACACTTCACGAGAGCAATAAAATAGTATAAACCTTAAAAACAGATAACTATGGCATCATTTGAGAAATCTATCAGTAAAAACCTGTTTGACAACTTCTTGCCGGCCTTCGGTAACCCGAGAGTCCACATCCCTACATGGGATAATGGTCAGAAGATGTTCCTCTGCGACGAGCACGAGAGCCCAAGCGGTAATCGGTACTATTGCGGAGTGCGGTTCTGCGACCGGATAGCCATCGTGGAGAAAGTGGGCCTCTTCCACTCGTTCACTTACATAGACAGCATCGAACTCTATGCGTTCAATGGCGAGAAACCGGAACTGATCCAAAAGCGGGACTATACCAAGGCTTATAGGAACGAAGAGTTCATTCGTACCGAGTCTGAGGATATGGTCAAGGACTATCTCTCTGGTTTGGTGAAGATGCAACACTTGGCAGTGTCGGAGGAAGAAACTGAGAATCATGCGAAGAGTCTCGTTGAAAGGAGCTACAAGAGTTTCCTCGATAGCGACTTCGATATCCGCTTAACACAAATTCTCCCACTAATAGAACAAAAATGACAATGGAACAGATGCAAATAGACACACAGAACCCGCAACAGGTGCTCGCATACGAGCTTATCGCCAACACCAACAGTAGCTTCTTCCTCACAGGACGTGCAGGGACAGGAAAGACTACATTCCTGCGAAACGTACAGAAGATGGTTGGCAAGCAGTTCGTCACGCTCGCTCCCACAGGCGTGGCAGCCCTCTTGGCCGAAGGGGATACCATCCATTCCTTCTTCGGGTTGCCCTTGGAAGTCTGCACTCCTAGTACCTGCGGCAACCTTAATGAGGTTCGTCTCCAGGCGATACGCCACGCTGACACCATCATCGTTGATGAGGTGTCGATGGTGAGATGCGATATCGTGGACGCGATGGACTATACGCTTCGTAAGGCTCTCAGGACGACGCAACCTTTCGGTGGAAAACAGATTGTCTTTGTCGGTGACATGTTCCAACTGCCTCCTGTAGTGAAAAAGGGTGCCGAGCGTGAGATGCTCCACGACCTCTATGGGACGGATGACTGTTTCTTCTACAAGGCAAATGCGATTAAACGGATGCCACTGGTGAAGATAGAGTTTCAGAAGGTATATCGTCAGGAGGACGACAAGTCTTTTCTGCGAATCCTCGAAGATGTGCGAATGAACAAGATGACCCGAGAGGACCTGAGACTTCTCAATAGCCGTGTAGCCACACCACAACCGGAAGATGGAATGGTTATTACTCTCTGTTCGGTCAATTGTACGGCCGACAACATCAACAGACAGCGTCTGGCAGAGATTGATGCGGAAGAGTTTACCTATGAGGGTACCATCACCGGCAAATATGAGAACGCCAAACTGCCTGTGGAGAAGACCCTTTGTCTGAAGGTCGGAGCACAGGTGATGTTTACCCGCAACGATCTGCAGAGACGCTGGGCAAACGGTACACTTGCAAAGGTGGTGAGCCTGTCGAAGGAGGAGATTCAGGTGGAGCTGAAAGACGGCAGCACTTATGCTGTTCCGTGTAACTCATGGGACGCAGTCAGCTACGAGTACGACCGTGAGGCGCGCAAACTGAAGAAGACCGTGACAGGGACGTTCTCTCAATACCCGCTGAAGTTAGCGTGGGCAATCACCATCCACAAAAGCCAAGGTATGACATTTGATAAGATGTCTCTTGATCTCAGTCGGGATATTTTCGCTGCGGGCCAACTCTATGTGGCCTTGAGCCGTGTCCGTTCGTTGGATGGTATATTCCTTTCGAAGGAGGTCGATTCGAGATTTGCCCGTACCAGCCGTGAAGTCATTGCCTACTCGAATGACTACAACGATGAGCACCTTATCCTCAACGAGATAGAGAGTGGCAAGGCAGCCTATGGTGCGCTTCAAAAGAACGACTACGACGAGGCCGCACGGCAATATCTCTTGTTGGTGTGCAAGAAGACTCTCGCTGGAGAGCTTAAAGATGCGATGCATCTGGCGAAGCGCTTTCTCGACACCGTCGTGTGCGACGACTCGTTGATGGGGTGCATCGAAAGCGCCTCTGTGCCCGAGGAATTGCTGAGCGCCAATCATTGGGCTCCCAAGTTCCTGGTCGCACTGCTTAGCCTCTACGCCAACCAGTATGAGAGAGCGTTGCAATACGCTAACGAGGTGCTGGTCAACCACCAATGTCAGGAAGCCCTGTATGTGAAGTCCCGTGCGCTCGCCATGCTGGGTCGTTACAAAGAGGCAGACGAGGTGAACGTCCTCATGGTTGATGTCTTTGAGATGAGCACCCCGGATGCAAAAATCCTCTATATGGTTGCGATGCTCAACGAATTGCACATCGGCGATCCGGGTGTCAATCTTATGCGTATGTTGGTTGGGCTCCGTCCCCGTTACGACCATGGCATCCATGCTTTGCGCCTGCTGATGAAGCGTAGGGGAATCCTGCTTCGCTCGTCGAGCGAGAACGAGTTGGTGGAAGCGTTCAATTCAGATATGTCCGAGTCCAGCTTCGACTCCCAATTGAAGAGCTTTCGCCAGAACGCGTCGAAAGTAGTGGATACCTTCCTTCGGTGCATCGACAAACAGAATATGGATGAGGCTTAATCTCCTCTGATAGATAGAGGTAATAATCGATAGTTAAACCATTAAAACAAAAGAACAATGGAAAAGAAAAAGGAAGAAAACCTGTTAGAGCTGTGTGTCATCGCATTGACGGCAATTGGTTACAATGTGGAATATGTGCAAGGCGAAAGCAAACTGTGCATAAAAGGCCATGGTAAAGAAGTGTATGTGTCGGTTAACGGGCAAAACCGGATTAAATAACAGGCATAACGCGTTAACATATAGTCGGTGATTTCACGTTGTGAACCGCTTCCAAGAGTGACCATTTTCGTGATCTCACGAAAATGGTCACTTGTGTTGACACTCTGCTGTTTACATGATTCTACGGCGCGTCCTATCGCTACTTGGAAGTTTTCCCAACGTGTGTACCCCAATAAAGATTATCCGAATTTATGCGAATAGGCCAAGAAAATAGTGGTGTTTATCTATTGTTCAGGAAGGGCTCATGCCGAGTCGAAGAGCCTCGCAACATTTGTCAAGAAAAATGCCCAGTTAGGAAAATAGTTTTTCCCAGTTAGGAAAGTGATTTTCCCTAGTTAGGGCTGTGTGATAGGGTAGGTGCAGTTAGCTGGTGTGTCGCTTCGGTGATACCTTTTCTTTGTTTACCTTTGTTGCCACAATAATTTAATTGAAACAACATGAAGAAGTTTTGTTGGAAGGTCGACCAGGGAGAAGCCTGGTTCGGCGACTTCCTCGATACGTCCGTAGGGCGGATGAGCAACGAGCAGTTCCGCCCTTATTACTACGACGCCATGTACGATTACACGGTCAGCAAGAATCCGCAAGGCATCATCATCGCTCGTCCCTATTCACATCAGGGTGGCTATGCGGCCAGTGTGGAGAAGATGAATATGGGATGGTGCGGCGATTTCTCCGGCGACTGGAAGGGTCTGAAGCTGCAGATACAGAATATCTATCGGTCGGCAAAGCGCGGTTATGGCTCACCCGAATGCGAAGTGGCGGGATTCTTCCAGGGGCGTTCCGACAAAAAGCAGTTTGTGCGTTATGCCCAGTTTGGATGCATGACGGCCTGCATGATCAATGGCGGCGAGAATGGTGCCTTCAGCAACCACCTGCCTTGGTGGCATGGCGTGGACGTGGAGGACATCTATCGTTATTGCGTTGTGTTGCACAATGAGCTGATTCCCTATCTGTTCTCAACCATTGTGGATGCCCATCAGCATGGAGGGTCATTGATAAAGAATGCCTCTTATGAGGAGGAGAGCCATCAGGTAGGCGACTATCTGTTTACTAAAGCCATCACGTCGGACGACGACCGTGTGTCGTTTTATCTCCCGTGCGAAGGGGAGTGGGTCGACTTCTATGATGGACAGAAGTATGCTCCCGGCAGTCTGATTGAGAAATCCTACCCACTAAACCGTTTCCCCTTGTTTGTGAAGGCGGGTGCCATACTGCCGTTGAATGTAACCGGTTCGCTGACCGGGCTGGGCGACGCTTCGATGACGGGCCGCAAGACCATCGTGATCTATCCCAATGGAGTGACCACTCGACAGTTGCATCTCCCCAGTGGAGAGGGCATCGAGTATGAGGATTGCCTGGTGTCCTACGATGAGGCGACCGGTAAACTGAAAGTAGACAGTGACACATCTCAGCGATACATTTTTATACTGAAGAACGTATCCCGGGTGAAGAAGGTGAAGAACGCCGCCTCCTGGCAGTACAATGCCGCGAAGCAAGAGCTCCGCATTGATGCCGAAGGCAGCGCACTGGACATATCCGTTCACACGTTATAACAACCCCACGAGCATCCACGAGTAGGATGCTACCATAAGACAACCCAAAGCGCCCGGGCCTTTCCTCGCGGAATGACTCGGGCGCTCTACTGATTGTAGTACTTATCAATACCTAATATCTATGAGAAATTTTATCCTCTCTTGAGTGACCATAGCCTAAGCCGTCATCAGTTCTTGAAGGCCAGGCCGCCGGCGGCTACGTCCACGATGATGGGCTTGCTGCGGTCCACCTCCTGGGCAAGGAGCTTCTTCGACAGGTCGTTGAGCAGATACTGCTGGATGGCTCGCTTCACAGGACGGGCACCGAACTCGGGGTCGTAGCCCATGTTGGCCAGGAACTGCAGGGCGGCGTCGGTCATCTGCAGGGTGACACCGTTCTCCTCCAGCATCTTGCGGATGCCGTTGATCTGCAGGGTCACAATCTGCTGTATCTGTTCCTTGTTCAGCGGCAAGAACATGATGGTCTCGTCGATACGGTTCAGGAACTCTGGACGGATGGTCTTCTTCAGCATCGACATGACCTCCTTCTTCGTCTCCTCTATCACGGCCTCCTTGTTCTGGTCGGTCAGCTTCTCGAACTGACTCTGTATGTAGGCACTGCCGAGGTTAGAGGTCATGATGATGATGGTGTTCTTGAAGTTCACCGTACGCCCCTTGTTGTCGGTCAACCGGCCGTCGTCCAACACCTGCAACAGAATGTTGAACACGTCGGGGTGAGCCTTCTCTATCTCATCGAACAGCACCACCGAGTAGGGTTTACGCCTTACGGCCTCGGTCAACTGTCCGCCCTCGTCGTAGCCTACGTAGCCCGGAGGCGCTCCTATCAGACGCGAGACGGAGTGCTTCTCCTGGTACTCGCTCATATCGATACGCGTCATCAGCGACTCGTCGTCGAACAGATACTCTGCCAGGGCCTTTGCCAGCTCGGTCTTACCCACACCGGTGGTACCCAGGAAGATGAACGATCCGATAGGTCGCTTCGGGTCTTGCAACCCGGCACGGCTACGGCGCACAGCGTCGGCCACGGCGGTGATGGCCTCGTCCTGGCCCACCACACGTTTGTGGAGCTCGTCCTCCAGATGGAGCAGCTTCTCACGCTCGCTCTGCAGCATCTTGCTCACCGGTATGCCGGTCCAGCGCGACACCACGTCGGCGATGTCCTCGGCGGTCACCTCCTCCTTTATCATGGCCGAGTCGCCTTGCTGTTGCTTCAGCTCGGCCTGTATGGTGGTGATCTCGTTGTTCAGCGCCTGCAGTTTGCCGTAGCGTATCTCGGCCACCTTTCCGTAGTCGCCTTCGCGCTCGGCTTTGTCGGCCTCGAACTTCAGTCGCTCTATCTCCAGCTTGTTCTGTTGAATCTTGTTCACCAGGGCCTTCTCGCTCTGCCACTTGGCTTTGTACGAGGTCTCCTGTTCCTTCAGCTCAGCTATCTCTTTGTTCAGCTGTGCCAGTTTCTCCTCGTCCTTCTCGCGCTTGATGGCCTCGCGCTCAATCTCCAGCTGCTTCAGTCGACGGGAAATCTCGTCGAGCTCCTCGGGCAGCGAGTCGCGCTCCATACGCAGCTTGGCGGCGGCCTCGTCCATCAGGTCGATGGCCTTGTCGGGGAGGAACCGGTCGGTGATGTAACGGTTGGACAACTCCACTGCGGCTATGATGGCGTCGTCTTTGATACGCACCTTGTGGTGGTTCTCGTAGCGCTCCTTCAGTCCACGCAGGATGGAGATGGAACTCAGCGTGTCCGGCTCGTTCACCATCACGGTCTGGAAGCGTCGCTCCAGGGCCTTGTCCTTCTCGAAGTACTTCTGGTACTCGTCGAGGGTGGTGGCACCGATGGAACGCAGCTCGCCTCGGGCCAGCGCCGGCTTCAGAATGTTGGCGGCATCCATGGCGCCGTCGCTCTTGCCGGCACCCACCAGCGTATGTATCTCATCGATGAAGAGGATGATGTTGCCGTCGGACTTGGTCACCTCGTTGATGACGGACTTCAATCGCTCCTCGAACTCACCTTTATATTTAGCGCCGGCAATCAGCGCACCCATATCGAGTGAGTAGATCTGCTTGTCCTTCAGGTTCTCGGGCACGTCGCCACGCAGTATACGGTGTGCCAAGCCCTCCACGATGGCGGTCTTACCGGTACCCGGCTCACCTATCAGGATAGGGTTGTTCTTCGTACGTCGGCTCAGTATCTGCAGCACCCGACGAATCTCGTCGTCACGGCCTATCACCGGGTCGAGCTTACCGTTACGGGCGGCCTCGTTCAGGTTGATGGCGTATTTGCTCAGTGCCTGATAGGTTTCTTCGCTCGACTGGGAGGTCACCTTGTCGCCCTTACGCAGCTCGGCAATGGCGGCACGCAGCTCCTTGTCGGTCATGCCCCCGTCCTTCAACAGGGTGGCCACGCTGCTGTTCACGTTGAGCAACGCCAGCAGCAACTCCTCCAGGGCCACATATTCGTCGCCCATCTCCTTGGCGTAGTCGTTGGCTTTCTGCAACACCTCGTTGCTCTCCCTGCTCAGGTAAGGTTCGCCGCCCTGTACCTTCGGCAGCGTGCTTATCTGCTTGTCAATGGCGAGCGTCAGCTGTTGTTGGTTCATGCCCAACTTCTGGAAGATGAAGTTGGTGACGTTCTCGCCGACCTTCAACACGCCTGCCATCAAATGAACAGGCTCAATGGCTTGTTGTCCGCGGTTCTGCACAAGGTTCACAGCCTCTTGCACAGCCTCTTGCGATTTGATTGTAAAGTTGTTAAAGTTCATATCGTAGTCTCCTTTCTTTCTTTTCGTTTTATGACTTACACCCTCTATGCCTCAAACTGCTTGCCACTCGTGCAAGCGGACAAAATGACTGGATATTTTACTTCTCGTCTGACGAATTGTCCTGCCCCGTGGGGCGTATCTATTGCTCCGTATGACCATCGTGCAGGGTCCGTAGCCCGCATACGCACGCCGCCTGTCGCCCCACGGGCCCGCGCGGATAACTTCCCCTGCAAAAATATCTTAATTATTGGCAGACTATGCGTAGACGAACGGAACTAATCGATACATTTGCTCTGTTATATAACCTAAAAACAGGAGAACATGAAACATTCTGTCCCTACACGCGGCATCTCTGCCGTTTGTCTCTTCGCTTTATCGTTGATAGTGGTGATGGGCCTCGCCTCGTGCGCCGGCAGCCAGAAGGACATTGTCCCGTCGTCGGACTATCTGCCCTATGTGAATGCCTACACGGGTGGCGTCATCACCCAGGAGTCTACCATCCGGGTGGAGCTGAAGAACGACCTGCCCATGGTCGCGCTCAACCAGGAGGTGGAGGGTGAGCCCTTCTACTTCTCGCCCTCGCTGAAGGGTAAGGCCTACTGGATAAGCAGCAACACCATAGAGTTTGTGCCCGAGGACGGCGCACTGAAGCCGGGCGAGTTCTATAAGGCTAAGTTCCGCCTGGGCGACTATGTGGAGGTGGACAAGAGTCTGCGTAACTTCGAGTTCTCCTTCCGTGTGCAGGAGCATAGCTTCGTCTCTGACGTGGACCCCATCTCTGTGACCGCCGAGAACCCCGACGTGGTGAGCCTCTCCGGTACGGTGCGCTTCAACTGCAAGATGGAGGCCGACGCGGTGCGCAGGATGGTGAGTGTGGAGGGCTACAAGGCCGCCGTGATGATAGAGGACTCTGGCAACTCCACCACCTTTAAATACTACCTTATAAATATACCCCGCAAGGCTGAGGACTACAACCTGAAGATAACGGTGGATGGCAGCGGGGTCGACATCGACAGCCGACAGACCCAGGAGGTGACCATACCCGCCAAGGGCAAGTTCCGCTTCCTCTCCGCCCGACGCATCCACTCGCCCGAGAACGGTGTGGAGATAGTCTTCTCCGACCCCGTCTCCAACACTCAGGACCTGCGCGGCCTGGTGGAGATTGCCGAGCTGTCCAACTACGTCACCATGGTGACCAACAACACCGTGCGCGTCTACTTCAACGCCACGCAGCTCGATAAGTTCACACTGAACCTCAGCGCCGCCTTGCAGAACGAGCAGGGCCAGCGGTTGGGTACCGACCAGACCATCTCCATAGCCGAGGAGAACCTGAAGCCGCAGGTGACGATGGACGTCAGGGCCGCCATACTGCCCGACTCGAAGAACCTCATCGTCCCCTTCCGCGCGGTGAACCTCTATGCTGTGGACCTGAAGGTCATCCGCATCTTCGAGAGCAACGTGCTCACCTTCATGCAGGACAATCAGCTGTCAGGCACCAGCTCGCTGCGTCGGTCGGGACGGCTCATCTATAAGAAGACCCTCTGGCTCACCAAGGACGGCACCAAGGATGTGCACCAGTGGGAGGACTACTCCATCGACCTCTCCAACTTCATCAAGCAGGAGCCCGGCGCCATCTATCGCGTGGTGCTCTCCTTCAAGCAAGAGTATTCCGCCTATCCCTGCTCGGGCGCGAAGAGCAACGCCTCGCAGAGCTCTGCGGACGACGATGGCAACCTCGTGCAGGTGGACGGCGGCGCGCTGTCCGACGAGGACGAGGCCGTGTGGGACACCCCCGAGGCTTACTACTACGACTATGGCAACATGGACTGGAGCCTCTACGATTGGCGCGAGCGCGACAACCCCTGCCACGTGTCCTATTATATGAATAGCGACCGCTTTGCCTCGTGCAACGTGCTGGCCTCCAACCTCGGCATCGTGGTGAAGCGTAACTCACTCAACAAACTGTGGGTGGCCGTGACGGACATCCTCACTACCTCGCCGCTGGACGATGTGAAGGTGACCGCCTACAACTACCAGCTGCAGCCCGTGGGCAGCGCCGAGACCGATGGCGACGGTCTGGCCACTATCGCCTGCACTGGCAAGCCCTTCATTGTGGTGGCTAGCAAGGACCAGCAGAAAGGCTACGTGCGTGTGGTCGACGGCGAGGAGCAGTCCACCAGCCGCTTCGATGTGGGCGGCAAGGAGATAGTGAAGGGACTGAAGGGCTTCGTCTATGGCGAGCGCGGCGTATGGCGCCCGGGCGACACGCTCCACGTCTCCTTCATCATGGAGGACCGCGAGAAGCGCATCCCCGACAATCACCCCGTCTCCATCGAGCTCTATAACCCGCAGGGACAGTTCTACACCAAACAGATATCCACCAAAGGACTGAACGGATTCTACACCTTCGCCATCCCCACCCGGCAGGACGACCCCACGGGACAGTGGAACGCCTACGTGAAGGTGGGTGGCTCAGCCTTCCACAAGAGTCTGCGCATAGAGACCATCAAGCCCAACCGGCTGAAGATCAACATCACCCTGCCTTCGGTGCTGAAGGCCGAGCAACAGCAAGTCTCCGTCCCCCTGTCCGCCTCGTGGCTCATGGGCGCCAAGGCATCGGGTCTGAAGACGACCGTGGAGATGCAGTTGGCCAAGGTGAATACCCAGTTCAGCAAGTATAGTCAGTACGTCTTCAACGACCCCGCCTCGGAGTTCGTCAGCGACAAGACGGAGGTCTACAGTGGCACCCTCGACGCCAACGGCAACAGCAACTTCACCCTGAAGCTGCCTGCCTCCACCCAAGCCCCGGGCATGCTCAACGCCACCTTCACCACCCGCGTGTTCGAGAATGGCGGCGACGTGAGCTTCCACACACAGACGGTGCCCTTCTCGCCCTACACCTCCTACGTGGGCATCAACCTCAACCAGCCCACCGGCAAGTACATCGAGACGGACACCGACCACACCTTCGACGTGGTGACGGTGGATGCCAACGGCAAGCCGACAAGCCGCGCCAACCTGGAGTATAAGATTTACAAGATAGACTGGAACTGGTGGTGGGAGAGCGACCAAAAGTCGTTCGGCACCTACGTGAACAACAGTTCCGTCACCCCCGTGGCTAGCGGCAAGCTCAGCACCACCGGCGGCAAGACCTCCTTCACCTTCAAGGTGACCTACCCCGACTGGGGCCGCTACCTGGTCTACGTGAAGGACACCGACAGCCGGCATGCCACCGGCGGCGTCATCTATGTCGACTGGCCCTCGTGGCGCGGTCGCTCGGCCCGCAAGGACCCCAGTGGTGTGAAGATGCTCACCTTCTCGCTCGACAAGGATTCCTATGAGATAGGGGAGAAGGCCACCGCCATCATCCCCGCCTCGGTGGGCGGACGCGCGCTGGTCTCCATCGAGAACGGCTCCACCGTGCTGAAGCAGGAGTGGGTGAGCGTGACCGAGGGTACGGATGTGAAGTACACCTTCGACGTGACCCGGGAGATGGCGCCTAACGTCTATCTGCACGTCACCCTGCTGCAACCCCATGCCCAGACCGTGAACGACCTGCCCATCCGCATGTATGGCGTGGTGCCTGTGCTGGTCAACAACAAAGAAACAAAACTGCAGCCGCGCATCTCCATGCCCGACGAACTGAAGCCTGAAACCAACTTCCAGGTGACTGTGAGCGAGCAGAGCGGCAAGCCCATGACCTACACGCTGGCCATTGTGGACGACGGACTGCTGGACCTCACCAACTTCAAGACCCCCGACCCGTGGAACGAGTTCTACAGTCGCGAGGCGCTGGGCATCCGCACGTGGGACATGTACGACGATGTGCTGGGTGCCTTCGCCGGCAAGTTCGGCGGCATGTTCGGTGTGGGCGGCGATGCCGAGCTGAAGCCGGCGGACGCCAAGGCCAACCGCTTCAAGCCCGTGGTGAAGTTTGCGGGACCATTTTATATAGGTAAGGGCAAGCAGAAGACCCACAACTTCAAGCTGCCCATGTACGTCGGCTCCGTCCGCGTGATGGTGGTGGCCGGACAAGATGGTGCCTACGGCAGTGCCGAGAAGAGCGCCTACGTGCGCACGCCGCTGATGTTGCTCTCGTCCCTGCCGCGCGTGCTGAGTGTCAACGAGGAGATCTCGCTGCCGGTGAACCTCTTCGTGATGGACAAGAATGTGAAGCAGGTGGAGGTCAGCGCCTCGTCCGCCGAGGTGACCATCACCCCGGCCAAGCAGACCCTCAGCTTCACCGAGGCGGAGGACCGCATCGTCAACTTCCGCCTGAAGACCCGCCACACGGGCAAGGCCACCATCCACATCACCGCCACGGGCAATGGTAACAAGGCCCAGGAGACGGTGGAGATAGAGGTGCGCAACCCCAACCCGACTGTCAACCTCACCCGCGACGCGTGGATAGAGAAAGGTGCTGAGGCCACCATCGACTACCCGATGGGCGACCAGGTGAAACTCGAAGTCTCCCGCCTGCCGATGCTCGACGTTACCCGCCGGCTCGACTACCTTTATAATTATAGTCACCACTGCACCGAGCAACTCGCCTCTAAGGGTCTGCCGCTGCTCTTCATCGACCGGCTGAAGGATGTGGACAAGGACGAGGAAGCCACCATCAAGCAGAACGTGGAGGAGGCCATCAGTCAACTCTACAGCCGACAGACGGCCACCGGAGGCTTCGTCTACTGGCCCGGGCAGATCGCTGCCGACGAGTGGGTCACCTCCTACGCCGGCATGTTTCTCACCTTGGCTGAGGAGAAAGGCTACGCCGTGCACAGCAAGGTGCTGAAGGGCTGGCGCCGCTACCAGAAGGCGCTCGCGCAGAACTGGCGCGCTCCGCAGCAGGGAGCCGAGGCTTGGCAGGTGGAGAGCTCCGCCATGCAACAGGCCTTCCGCCTCTACACCCTCGCCCTGGCCAATGTGCCCGAGTATGGGGCCATGAACCGGTTGAAGGAACAGAAGAACCTGCCCAAGCAGGCACTGTACCGCCTGGCGGCCAGCTATGCCGTAGCCGGCAAGCAGAAGGCGGCCGACGAGCTGATATTCCAAGGCAAGGCTCAGGCCGATTCCCTCCACACCTACTGGCAAATCTTTGGCTCCGAGGTGCGCGACGAGGCGATGATTCTGGAGGACCTCGTGCTCACCGGACACCAGAAGGAGGCCTACACGCTGGCCACCAAACTGACCCGGCAGATGTCCAAGGAGGATGGCTTCACCACCCAGTCCACTGCCTTCGCCATCATGGCTCTGGCCCGCATGAGTGAGAAGCAGTCCGGTTCGCTCAACTTCTCGTGGACCATGAACGGCAAGAAACAGTCCGTCGTGAAGTCCGCCAAGGTGCTCTACACACTGCCCGTGGAATCGAAGAAGTCCGGCCAGGGCACCCTCACGGTGCGCAATGCCGGCGACGGCACCCTCTATGCCAACGTGGTGTCGCGCGTGCAGCTCACCAACGACACCTTGCCCGAGATAGCCAACAAAGTCCGTCTGGCGGTCACCTACGCCGATGCCACACGCCATCAGATGAGCATCGACCAAGTGAAGCAAGGCACCGACTTCTATGCCATAGTCTCCGTCACCAACCTGTCGGCTACGGAGTCGCTCAATAGCTTGGCGCTGACCCACATACTGCCGTCGGGATGGGAAATCTACGACGAGCGCCGTGGAGGCGACTGCACCTACCAGGATGTGCGCGACGACCGGGTGTTGACTTACTTCAGTCTGCTCCCGTCGCAGACGAAGCACTTCATCGTCCGCCTGCAGGCCAACTACGTGGGCAACTACATACTGCCCGCCGTGCAGTGTGAGGACATGTACGACGCCACCGTCACCGCCCGCAGCCGTGCCGGTCGCACCGAGGTGACGCAGTAACCCCAACCCTCCAGTAAGTGACACGTTCGGATGAATAAGTTCCTGCGCTACTGGAAGTCCCTCTCTACAGCCAAAAGGGTCGCCCTCGTGGTGGCGGCCCTTTTGGCTGTAGCTTATTTCTTTTGTCTGCCACGGCAGCTCTTCACGGTATCCTATTCCACCGTGGTGACCGACCGCCACGGCACGCTGTTGGGTGCCCGCATCGCCGCGGACGGCCAGTGGCGCTTCCCGCCCCGGCGGGATGTGCCCGAGAAGGTGGAGCGTTGCCTCATCGCCTTCGAGGACCGCCACTTCTACTACCATTGGGGAGTGGACCCCGTGGCCATCTGCCGGGCCATGTACCAGAACCTGCGGGCCGGACGGGTGGTGAGCGGTGGCAGCACCCTCACCATGCAGGTGGTGCGCCTGATGCGAGGCAACCCGCGCACCGTCAAGGAAAAACTCATCGAGATGGTGCTCGCCACGCGGCTGGAGTTCCGTGCCTCCAAGCGCGAGCTGTTGGCCCTATACGTTTCCCACGCCCCCTTTGGCGGCAATGTGGTGGGACTCGATGCCGCGGCCTGGCGCTACTTCGGTCACTCCGCCGACGAACTCTCGTGGGCTGAGGCTGCCACGCTGGCCGTGCTGCCCAACGCCCCCTCTATGATACACCTGGCAAAGGGCCGTCCCCGTCTGTTGGACAAGCGCAACCGGCTGCTCCGTCGTCTGCTGGACAGTGGAGTCATCGATGCCTCCACCTACGAGCTGGCTGTGGCCGAGCCCCTGCCTGCCGAGCCGTTGGCCCTGCCCCAGATAGCCCCTTGCCTGGTGGACTACTTCTACAAGACCCGCCCTGGGCTCTCCACCCGCTCGACTGTCGATGTGGGTGTGCAGCAACGCGTGGAGGCCATCGCCGAACGTTGGAGCAACGAGTTCCGCCGCAGCGACATCCGCAACCTCGCCATACTGGTGCTCGACGTCCCCGCCAACCGCGTGGTGGCCTACTGCGGCAATGTGCAGAACAACCGTGCACAGGAGGGCAACCAGGTGGACATCATCCAGTCGCCCCGCAGCACGGGCAGCATCCTCAAACCCTTCCTCTATGCCGCCATGCAGCGCGAGGGTGAGCTGTTGCCCCGCACCCTGTTGCCGGACATCCCCATCAACGTCAATGGTTTCGCGCCGCAGAACTTCAGTCTGCAGTTCGAGGGGGCCGTGCCCGCTTCCGAAGCCTTGGCTCGCTCGCTCAACATCCCCGCCGTCAGTATGCTGCAACAGTATGGCGTGCCCAAGTTCCACCATCTGCTCCATCAGTTCGGCTTCAGCAGCATCAACCGCTCGCCGTCGCACTACGGCCTCTCGCTGGTGCTGGGTGGGGCTGAGACAACTCTGTGGGAGGTCACCAATGCCTACAAACGTCTGGCGGAGCTGTTGTCGCCCTCCCTCTCGCAGCGCAAAGATCCCGCCTCCTTGCTTTGGCCCGAGGACGAGGACCCCGATGCCGTGGTGACATACGACCGCAGCGGCTCCTTCACCTCGCTAGGGAAGAACTGGCAGTATCAAGCCGAGTGGGCCGGCGCGTCATGGCTCACCCTGTCGGCCCTGACCGAACTCAATCGCCCCGAGGAGATTGACTGGAAGTCTATCTCCTCCATGCAGACCGTGGCGTGGAAGACCGGCACCAGCTATGGTTTCCGCGATGCGTGGGCCGTGGGCGTCACGCCCCGCTATGCGGTAGGTGTGTGGGTGGGCAATGCCACCGGCGAGGGTAAGCCTGAGTTGGTGGGCGCGCGCACCGCCGGTCCGGTGATGTTCGACGTGTTCAACACCCTGCCGTCGTCCGCCTGGTTCACCCGTCCGGACGAAGGACTGACCGAGGTGGAGACTTGTCACCAGTCCGGCTGTCTGAAGGGTCGTTTCTGTGAGGAGGTCGACACCATCTACGTAGTGCCCACGGGCCTACGCTCCGCTGCCTGTCCCTACCACCGGCTGGTCACCGTCACGCCGGACGGGCAGTGGCGCGTCTATGCCGACAGTGGCACCGACGAGCCCGTGGTGCAGAAGTCGTGGTTCGTGTTGCCGCCCGTGTGGGAGTGGTACTATCGCCAGCATCACCCCGAGTACCGTCCCCTGCCGCCTCTGCGCCGAGGTGTGGTCGACGAGGGCGGCACGCTCATGCAGTTCATCTATCCTCCCATGAACGCCCACATCCGTCTGCCCCGCCAGTTGGATGGCAGCGAGGGACAGCTCACCGTGGAGTTGGCCCACAGCAACCCTCACGCCACCGTCTTCTGGCATCTCGACGACCACTATCTGATGCAGACCGAGGACTTCCACAAGGTCACCTTCTCGCCCTCCCCAGGCCAGCACTCCCTCACCGTTGTGGACGAGACCGGCAACACCGTCTCCACCACCTTCGTCGTGGAGAGCAAATGAAAGTTCTAAACACAAAGTCTTGTCCCAATAGTTTATATTAGCCCCCAAATGCTTATATTTGCAGCACAATAAAAATAACGAATAGCTATGACAACATTAGAACTGATAGGAACTTTCGTAGGGCTGGTAGCCACGATACTTGTCGGAGTCTGGTTTATCATAAGCAAATCGTTTGGCTTAGGTCGCTTTTCTCATCGCTTAGAGGAGATTGACAAGCGGACTGCAAACGCCTCTTGTGAGACTCACCGCAAAGAGATTGCCGATACGAAAGATAGTATCAGAGAGATAAAGACCGACATGATGGTGATAAAATCCTTGCTTGCCATGAAGCATAAGGAAGCAGCGTCTATCTTCTCCATAAAGAATAGTCCACGTCAACTTAATGATACGGGTAACCGCTTGTTTGATGAGATTAAGGGTATGGACTTCCTGAAAACCAACAAGGATACCCTTTTTGCACAGATAGATAGCTACGAACCTAAAACCGCGTTGGATGTGGAGAACGCGGCTCATGAGGCTTGCATCTCTTGTGTGGATAAGGATATGTTCAATGGCTTCAAGAACTACATATATAACTCGCCTTCATTGAAGATTAAAGACGAGAAGGGAGAGGAACGCTCTTACGACCTCTCGATTCCGGATGTATGTTTCGTCTTGAGTTTGCCATTGCGCGATATGTATCTGCAAGCTCATCCTTCGCTCTTGGCGCAGTAACTAGCCTTTTGTCCTCGAGACTTCCTTTCTTTCTACACTATCCCTGCTATTCTTTCGGGCAACACTATCCATCGACCCGCCCCAATCCATTATACGAATCGGTTGGTTGACACGTGTCGCACAATCGGTTGACACGTGACAAACGATTGGTTGACACGTGACGCACAACCATCTTGAAGCTTTTGTGAGCCCAAACACCCCCTCTTGTATGCCCCCTATCGATAGTACTCTTGCGCGATAGCGACTAGCCCGCTGCGGTGGGGGAGGTTGCGTGTATCCCTTGGCCGCAGCGGGCTGTTA
>CAVFUK010000130.1:0-9754 GCA_963625535.1 Anaerovoracaceae bacterium
TCCTTCTCCAGGGCCTCTATTTTCAGCCCTTTGAAGAGCTCCCTTTTGCCGAGGAAGTAAGCCTCTAGAGTGGAGATGAGCAGACTCTTGCCGAACCTGCGGGGGCGGCTGAGGAAGTAGACTGTTCCCTCTTTTGCCAAAGAGTACACCATGTCGGTCTTGTCCACGTAGACGAAGCCGTTTTGGATGATTTTCTCAAATGTCTGTATTCCGATAGGGTATTTCATACGCTGCCGTGTTTCTAGTTCACGATGCGAAGTTACGGCTTTTCGCCCGAGAGTGCAAAATATAGGGGAATAAATTTCTTCCATAAACACAGAAGAAGCTCCCCCGCGGTGGAAGGAGCTTCTTGCAGAATTGTTTATTGCGAGCCGCATTCTTTTTACTTCAGCTGCGACTTCATCCACTGGATGGACTGCAGGTTGGTCTGCGGGAAGCGCCAGTGGGCTGAGGTGGGAGTCACCACCACGGTCTTGGGGGCGGTGATGCTGTTGAACACTCCACTCACCGAAGTGGGGCAGCAGGTGTTGTCGGCGTAGCCATGCGAGTAGAAGCCAGGGACGCTGATGCGGCGGGCGAAGTTCACCACGTCGTAGTAGCGCATGGTCTCCATCGCCACAGTGGGGTCGACCTCCGTGCCAGGCTCGCGGCCAGGGACGAACATGCTAGGCCATCCGCCGGCACGGCCTTTGACGAAACCTGTCACATCGCTCAGGGCGGGGTAGTAGGCCACAAGGAAGTTGACGCGCTTGTCCAAGCCAGCGGTGACAATGCTCAGCGCGCCGCCTTGACTGCCGCCGGAGACTCCGGTGTTCTTCCCGTCGAACTCGGGCAGCGACTGCAGGAAGTCGATGCACCGCACGCAGGCCAAGTAGACATCCTTATAATAATAGGTATCCTTGTCCTCGATACCGATGTACCAATAGTCGCCCAACGCCTCTTTTATGGCCTTGAAACTCTCCTCGTCCGTGGCGAAGTCGATGCCGTGGATCTCGATGTCCAGTGTGATGAAACCCTCCTCGGCATAGAGCGTGGTGGGGGCTATCTTCTTCACTCCCGCTCCGGGCGGCACCAGGATGACAGGGTGCTTGCCGGCGGCCTTCGGTTTGCTCAGGTAGCCGTAGACGTAGCGCCCCTTGCGCGCGCACTGCAGCTTCACCACGGAGACGTCCACCTTGTCGGTGGAGAGCTCGGGGCAGGGGGTGACCTCCGCCTTCATGGGCACCTTGGCGGCTTTCTTCATGGCCTTCGCCCAGTAGCGCGCGAAGTCCTCGGGCATGGTGGTGAGGGGCTCTATGCGCTGCGGCTCGAAGCCCACCTTGATGAAGTCCTTGTAGCGCTGACCGTCGTAGGTGAACGAGACGTTGCAGTAGCGGAATCCCGGAGTCTGCATGGTGCCGATGGGGATGGTGGCCTTGCCGTCCTTGAATCGCACCTTGCCCTTCTTGTCGGCCGGCAGCCTGTCGTCGCCGGCGTCGTAGGTCACCTCCACGTCGCTGAGGCCTATGCCGCCCGTGTAGGCCAACACCTCCACCGTGGCCTCTTCGCCCAACTTATAGCAGCGGTCGGCAGAGGGGGTGGTGAACAAGTATTCCAGATAGTCGCGTTTAGCTTTCGATATTTGCGCCTCCGCCATGACGGTGGCGCTGCCTGCAAGCACAAGCAGGCAAAGCATCATGATGTAGTGTTTCATTTGGTATCGTTGGTATGGTTTTGGTTTCGACGGATGTCCTCCTCGCGCTGGGCTGCCGCCTTCTCCTTCTTCCTGAGCACCAGCCACAGCAGGCCGATGATGACGTAGGAGAGGCCGATGGTTCCCCACTTCTCGGCGTCGCCGATCTGGGTGTTGCGGGGCAGGAAATAGATGGCCATGCCGGTGGTGTAGAGCAGCAACACCAGAGGAAGCCACACGGAACGTTTCATTTTTCTCATCTCACTATCTTATTTTTCGCACGTAAACTTCTGCAAAGTTAGTCATTCCCTTGGGATTTTTGTGTAAGTTTGCGCTCAAATTCGAGATGATGACAAATTATAACAGACTCAATATACGCTTCTACGCCCTGCTGTGCGGCGTACTCAGCCTACTGACACTCCCTGCCAAAGCCCAGCAAATGCCTTTCTCGCTCTCCGCCGCCTCGGAATATCCGAAGGTGGAGACGCGCGCCGTGTGGATCACCGTGCTCAACCAGCTCGACTGGCCTGACACGCACGCCCTCTCGCCGCAGTCCATCGCCCGGCAGAAGCAGGAGATTGTGGACCAGCTGGAGGCTTTCCATCGCGCCAACTTCAACACCGTGCTGATGCAGACACGTATGCGCGGCGACCTGATATACCCCTCGGAGATAGAACCCTTCACCGACGCGCTGACAGGCACGCCGGGCAAAGACCCTGGCTACGACCCCCTGGCCTTTGTCATCGACGAGTGTCACAAGCGCGGCATGGAGTGCCACGCCTGGGTGGTGGCCATCCCCGTGGGCGGCGACAAACACGTCCACAGCCAGGGCAAACTCTCCGTGGTGGCGCGCAAACGCTCCCTCTGCATGCACTACAAGGGCTGCTGGTACCTCAACCCCGGAGTGCCCGAGACCAAGGAATACCTCTTCTCGCTGGTGAAGGAGATGGTCACACGCTACGACCTCGACGGCGTCAGCTTCGACTACATCCGCTATCCCAACGGCAAGAACCACCAGATGGACCGCGCCCAATTCCGCAAATACGGCAAGGGCCGCACGTTGGCGCAATGGCGGCGCGACAACATGACCGAGCTGATGCGCTATATATATAAAGGTATAAAGGCCATAAAACCGCACCTGAAAGTGGGAAGCTCGCCCTTGGGCAAGTACAACGACACGCGGCGCTACACCTCCCGAGGCTGGAACGCCTACAACTCCGTCTTCCAGGACGCGCAAGGTTGGCTGGCCGAAGGCATCCAGGACCTGGTGATGCCTATGCTCTACTATCGCGAGAACAACTATTACCCCTTCGTCTACGACTGGCAGGAGCACTCCAACGGCCGCACCATCGTGCCTGGCTTGGGGGTCTACTTCCTGGAGGAGGCCAACTGGCCCTTGCGCGACGTGGAGCAACAGATCTACTTCACCCGCAGCGCCCACGTGCCTGGGCAGGCCTACTTCCGCGCGAAGTTCGTGCTGCGCAACGTGAGCGGACTGTTCGACGCCATCAAGCGCGACGTCTATCCCTATCCGGCGCTGACGGTGCCCATGCGTTGGCAGGACAGCATACCACCCACGGCTCCCACACACCTGACTCGCCGCACGGAGGACGGCCGTCTCATCCTGCGGTGGCACAGCGCCACGGACAACTCCCGCCGCTCGGCACAGGACACGGGCGTGCGCTACAACCTCTACGCCTCCGCGGCTGACACCGTGGACACCGACCTGCCTCAGAACATCGTGGCGCTCAACCTGCGCGACACCGTCTACACCATGGAGGCCTCGGCCGCCAAGTCGCTCCACTTCGCCGTGCGGGCTGTCGACTGCTACGGCAACGAGAGCGTGGACCCCACGAAGGCGGCAAAGGGCGCTGCCGGTGCGGCGCATTGCCACTGGATGGTCGCCGTGGACAAGGTGTCAGGCGCCGCCTCCCTCAGCATAGAGGATGTCTACGGGCGTGAGGTGCTGCGCGAACCCTTCCGCGAGGAGGTCTCCACCCATGCGCTGGACTGCGGAGTCTACACCCTCCACGTCCTCGACGCCGACGGCAACCGTCTGCTGACGAAACGTTTCGTGAAGGCGGAATAGAACGCTGTTGTGGCTGCGAATCCAGAACTTCAACGATCCTATTTACACAGAACGGCGGATGTTGTCAAAGCGGCTCAGTCCTCCGTCGCTCGGGAAATCCCATGGCGCGAGTGTAGAAGCGTTGTTTGAACCGCTGGTCTCGAATGAAATTTTTATCCCGAGAAGTGCCGTCGTGGTCGGAATAAATCATTAACTTTGCCGTTATTCACTTCCGGGCCAATGGAAAGGTGGACTCCACCCATTGTCAAACGGCTACGGAAAGCCGATGCTTCGCTATCAAATAAGAAAGAGACGGGCATAGGAAACAATAATAATGAGAGTAATATGGAACAAAACAACAACCATCTGGTGATTATGGCAGGCGGCGTAGGTAGCCGCTTCTGGCCGATGAGCACTCCCGACAGACCCAAGCAGTTTATCGACGTGCTGGGTTGCGGGCGCACATTGTTGCAGCTGACCGTGGACCGTTTCGCAGGCATCTGCCCAATAGAGAACATCTGGGTCGTCACCTCCGACAAGTACACCGCCCAAGTAAAAGAACAACTGCCGGACATCCCCGAAGACAACATCCTGAAAGAACCCTGCCGACGCAACACCGCTCCCTGCATAGCCTACGTGAGCTGGAAGATAAAGGCGCGCAACCCTAGGGCCAACATCGTGGTGACCCCCAGCGACCATGTGGTGATGAACGTGAAGGAGTTCCAGCGCGTGATACGCTCCGCCATGAGCTTCACCGAGGACTCCGACGCCATCCTCACCCTGGGCATGAAACCCACACGACCCGAGACAGGCTACGGCTACATCGAGGCCGATCTGACCGTGGCCTCCGCCGTCAACAAAGAGGTCTACCGCGTGGACTCCTTCAAGGAGAAGCCCGACCTGCAGACCGCCGAACACTACATCCGCCACGACAACTACTTCTGGAACGCCGGCATCTTCGTGTGGAACGTCAACACCATCGTCAACGCCTTCCGCGTGTACCAACCTGCCATCGCCTCCATCTTCGAGGGCATGGCACACCTCTTCTTCACGCCCGACGAGCAGACGGCCATCAACGCCGAGTTTCCCAACTGCGAGAACATCTCGGTGGACTATGCCATACTGGAGAAGGCCGAGGAAATCTTCGTCCTGCCCGCCGACTTTGGCTGGAGCGACCTGGGCACCTGGGGCTCGCTGCATGAGCGGATGCCCAAGGACCTGGCCCACAACGTGACCATCGGCCCCGACATCCACCTCTACGACACAGCCAACTGCATCGTCCACACTACGGAGGAGAAGAAGGTGGTGGTGCAGGGCCTCGACGGCTACATCGTGGCCGAGAAAGACGACACCCTGCTGATTTGTAAACTCAGTGAGGAACAGCGCATCAAGCTGTTCTCGTCCATCGACTGATGGAGCTCACTGCCAAATAAACTAACAATGAAAAAACTGTTATCCCTTCCGCCTAACTTGGTGGAGTACTTTCATGAAATAGAAAACGTAAGTCGCGACGAATGGTTCTGCACCTCCGATCCCATAGGCTGCAAGCTGGGCTCCGGCGGCGGCACCACGTGGCTGCTGGAGGCTTGTGCACGCGAGTGGGCCCCCAGTGAGGAGTTCTTCCACTGGCTAGGCCGCGAGAAGCGCATCCTGCTCCACGCCGGCGGACAGAGCCGACGACTGCCGGCTTACGCTCCATCGGGCAAGGTGCTAACGCCTGTGCCTGTGTTCCGCTGGGCAAAGGGACAACCGCTGGGGCAAAACCTGCTGTCGCTGCAGCTGCCGCTCTACAACCGCATCATGGAGCAGGCTCCCGACAGCCTCCACACCCTCATCGCCAGCGGCGACGTCTACATCCGCTCCTCGGAGCCCCTGCAGGCCATCCCCGAAGCCGACGTGGTGTGCTATGGTCTGTGGGTAGACCCCAATCTGGCGAAGAACCACGGCGTGTTCGTATCCTCGCGCAACACCCCCGACCGCCTCGACTACATGCTGCAGAAACCCTCCGTGGAGACCCTTGGCAAACTGATGCAGACGCACCTCTTCCTGATGGACATCGGCATCTGGCTCCTCAGCGACAAAGCCGTTCGCCTGTTGATGGCACGCTCCAAGCAGGGCGACGCCATACGCAACTACGACCTCTACTCCGACTTCGGCCGCGCCCTGGGCGAACATCCGCAGCTGACGGACGAAGAGATTCAGCAACTGACCGTGGCCATACTGCCGCTGCCTGGCGGCGAGTTCTACCACTACGGCACCAGCCACGAGCTGCTATCGTCCACCGTGGCCGTGCAGAACCTGGTGAACGACCAGCGCGAGATCATCCACCGCAGCGTGAAACCCCATCCGGCCATGTTCGTGCAGAATGCCCAGGTCGGCATCCGCCTCACGTCGGATAACTCCCAACTCTGGATAGAGAACTCCTACGTGGGCCAGGGGTGGACCATCTCCAACCACAACATCATCACCGGCATCCCCCAGAACGACTGGCAGCTCACCCTGAGGCCCGAGGTCTGCGTGGATGTGGTGCCCATGGGCGATTGTGACTATGTGGCACGCTGCTATGGATTCTACGACGCCTTTAAGGGACCGCTGGACAATCCCGCGACCCTCTTCATGGGCGCCCCTGTCACCGATTGGCTGACGGCGCGTGGACTCTCGGCCGAGGCCATCGAAGGCAACGCCGACCTGCAGTCAGCCCGCCTGTTCCCTGTGTGCTCGTCCGTGGACGACCTTGGCAAGGCCATGCGCTACCTGCTGGACCCTGCCGAACGCGAGGGAGCGGCCATCTGGCAACAGAGCCGCAAGGTGTCCGCCGACGAGATCTCGGCCTACGCCAACCTGCGCCGTCTGGTGAGCCAACGCCTGCAGCTGCGGGCGCTCAACTGGCCCATGCTGGCGAAGAACTATCAGAAGAGCGTCTTCTACCAACTCAACCTGAAGAACGCCGCCGAGGAGTACGCCCGCTTCGGCCTGCCCGAACCGCAGCCCCTGCCCGAGGCAACGCCCATCATGACACGCATCAGCGACCAGATGTTCCGCGCGCACCTGCGCCAACTGCGGGGCGAGGCGTATAAGGAGGCCGAGAACGCCGCCTTCGGCCTGCTCCGCGAGGGACTCACCGCCACGGTGCTTGCCCGCAAACAACAGCCCCGGCTGGACGTACATGCCGACCAGATAGTGTGGTCGCGCAGTCCTGTGCGCATCGACCTGGCAGGCGGATGGACCGACACACCGCCTTACTGCCTGGGCGAGGGTGGCAATGTGGTGAACATCGCCATCGAGCTGAATGGCCAGCAGCCGCTGCAGACCTACGTGAAACCCTGCAAGGAACCTGTGGTGGTGCTCCGCAGCATCGACCTCGGCGCCATGGAGGTGGTGCGCACCTACGACGAGTTGCGCGACTTCGCCCGTGTGGGTTCCCCCTTCTCCATACCCAAGGCCGCCCTGGTGTTGGCAGGCTTCCAACCCGGATACTCCAAAACCGCATACAACTCCCTGCGCGAGCAGCTCCAGTCTTTCGGCTCGGGCATCGAGGTGACCCTCCTGTCGGCCGTGCCGGCAGGCTCGGGCTTGGGCACAAGCTCCATACTGGCCTCCACCGTGCTGGCGGCAGTGGCCGACTTCTGCGGCCTCGGTTGGGACAAAAACGAGATTTGCCAACGCACTCTGGTGCTGGAGCAACTGCTCACCACCGGCGGCGGATGGCAGGACCAATACGGCGGCGTGTTGCCTGGCGTGAAGCTGCTGCAGACGCACAGCGGATTCGACCAATGCCCTGTGACGCGCTGGCTGCCCGACACCTTGTTCACCGACTCGGAGTATGCCCAGTGCCACCTGCTCTACTACACCGGCATCACTCGCACGGCCAAAGGCATCCTGGCGGAGATTGTGCGTGGTATGTTCCTCAACAGCACCGAACACCTGCGCCTGCTGGGCGAGATGAAGGCCCACGCCTGCGACCTCTTCGAGAGCATCCAGCGCGGCAACTTCGAGGAGTATGGCCGTCTGATAGCCAAGACGTGGGAGCAGAACAAACGGCTCGACAGCGGCACCAATCCCGAGAGTGTGGAGCGCATCATCCGTCAGATCGACGACTACTGCCTGGGCTATAAGCTCCCTGGAGCCGGCGGTGGCGGCTACCTCTACATGGTGGCCAAGTCGCCCGAGGCCGCCCTACGCATCCGCCAGACGCTGACGCAGAATCCGCCCAACGCCTGCGCCCGCTTCGTGGACATGAGGCTATCCACCAAGGGACTGGAGGTGAGCAGGAGCTGACGGTTCTAGAGCGCCCGCCGCAGGACCGCCGGGAGCTAATGGTTCTCGAGCGCCAGCTGCAGGACCTCCGGGAGAGGTTTGGCTTACTTCTTTAGAGTAACTATAGTTAGGCTCCATACGAACTGCATAAAAACGACAAAGTCCGTATAATCAATCAGATTATACGGACTTTGCTGCAGTAATGGGGGAACCTTCGTTCCCTTCCGAATCCTTCCGGAATCTTCGGTTCCCCTTGGTTTCCTTCCGGAATCTTCGGTTTCCCTTGGTTCTCTTCCGAATCCTTCTGGAATCCTTGGTTCCCCTTGGTTTCCTTCCGGAATCTTCGGTTCCCCTTGGTTTCCTTCCGGAATCTTCGGTTTCCCTTGGTTCTCTTCCGAATCCTTCCGGAATCTTCGGTTTCCCTTGGTTCTCTTCCGAATCCTTCCGGAATCTTCGGTTTCCCTTGGTTCTCTTCCGAATCCTTCCGGAATCTTCGGTTTCCCTTGGTTCTCTTCCGAATCCTTCCGGAATCTTCTGTTCCTTTGGTTCTCTTCCGAATCCTTCGGAATCTTCGGTTTCCTTTGGTTCTCTTCCGAATCCTTCCGGAATCTTCTGTTTCCCTTTGGTTTCCTTCCGGATCTTTGGTTTCCTTTGGTTCTCTTCCGAATCCTTCTGGAGGAATCTTCTGTTTCCCTTTGGTTCTCTTCTGGAATCCTCGGTGTTATTTCGAATCCTTCTCAATTCTTTCGGATTCTTCGGCTTCTTCAGTGTGCTCCTTGGCGGTCTTCGACGAGAGCTTCTCTATGAAGTAGACCACCAGGAAACCTACCACCATCAGCGCTATGGCTTGCCACACCAGCTCGTTGGGGGCGCAGTTCGTCTCCTTCACAAACTCGGCGCCGGCTGAGTCGGTGCACACTTCGGTGAGCTTCCACGGCCACACCTTGTTGAGCGAGCCCAACATGAAACCGCAGAGCACTGCCAGGGTGACGTTGCGCAGCTTGTGCAGCGCGTAGGACAGCAGGTGCGAGAACGACGTGATGCCGATGAACGCTCCGGCGGCGAACACCAGCAGGATGACCACCTGCAGATTCTTCACCGCCTCCATGATGTAGAAATACTTGCCCAGCAACACCAGGATGAAACTGCCCGAGATGCCAGGCAATATCATGGCGCAGATGGCTATCGCTCCGCAGAGGAAGATGAACACCAGGTTGGTGGGCGTCTCAGCCGGCGTGGCCACGGTGATGTAGTAGGCCACCACGGCGCCTATGACGAAGGAGACCACCGTCTTCCAGTTCCACCCCTTGATGTCCTTGCCCACAAACCACGTGGAGGCCAGCACCAGGCCGAAGAAGAACGCCCACACCAGTATGGGGTGCGTCTCGAGCAGCCACGTGATGACCTTCGCCAGCGAGAAGATGCTGACACCTATGCCCAGCAACAGCGAGAAGAGGAACGTGCCGTTGATCTGTCGCCAGAAGGTCTTCCACCGTCCGGTGAACAGCGACTTCAGGCTCTGCGCGTTGATGCTCTTGATGGTGTCTATCAGCTCGTCGTAGATGCCCACGATGAAGGCAATGGTGCCTCCCGACACGCCTGGCACCACGTCCGCGGCTCCCATGCCCAATCCCTTCAGGGTGATGAGGGCGTAATCTTTGAAAGTTCTTTTCATAATCGTATCTGTCTATATAATATATATTACTCAAGTTTCGGATTTAGAAAAAAGCATTAGTTACCACATAAAAAAGGCTTTG
>CAVFUK010000131.1:0-23229 GCA_963625535.1 Anaerovoracaceae bacterium
ACAGAAGCTGGATGTCGTCATGAAGCAGTACAAGATTGCCGAAGGCTATGATTGTTCAAAGAACAGTTTCCTGCAGTCCGTACTCGATGTTGTGAAGAACGTGCCGGAGACATTGTTGTGTGAGCACTACCGCTGCCATCCACGTATCATCAATTTCTGCAACCAAAAGTTTTACGGTGGCAACCTGCTTATCATGACCGAAGACCATGGGGAGGAAGATGTACTCTATGCCGAAAAGACAAGCACAGGCAACCACTGCGTAAGCCACTACAACCAACGTGAGATTGACGTAGTGAAGGAAAGTATCTTGCCGAAACTACAAGATTATGAAAGCATTGGTGTGGTAACGCCGTACAATAATCAGGTTGAGGCTTTCCACAGAGAGCTGCCAGATGTTGAGACGGAAACCATCCACAAATATCAAGGCCGTGAAAAGGATGCAATCATATTCAGTGTGGTGGACAATCAAATCTCCGACTTCGCCGATGATGCCAATATGCTGAACGTGGCTGTGTCAAGAGCAAAGAAGAAGTTCTGCCTTGTGGTGACGGGTAACGAACAGGAGAAGAAAGGCAACATCATGGACTTACTCGACTACATTGCTTACAATAACTGTACGGTGACTGAAAGCAAGTTGGCCTCAATCTTCGACTATCTATATGCACAATACACGGAGCAGCGCATGGCATTCCTCGAAAGTCATCCGAATATTTCGGAATATGCCTCAGAGAACTTAACCTATGCCTTGCTCTGTGACGTACTATCATCAGAAAACCGTTATAACTGTCTCGAAGTGCTTTGCCACATACCGTTGCGGCAAGTAGTAAAGGAAACGTTGCTTATGTCAGAGGAAGAACTCAAATATGCCGGCAACTACAGTACTCATTTGGACTTTCTCATTATCAATCGTGTGAGCAAACAGCCAGTTCTCGCTATTGAAACAGATGGCTATTCGTTCCATAATGACGATACGGAGCAACATAAGCGAGACGTGATGAAAAGCCACATTCTACAATGCTATGGATTACCTCTCTTACGATTATCGACAAAAGGAAGCAGCGAGCGTGAAAGAGTCATCGCAATGTTGAACCAACAGATTTAGACAATGGGAGACAATATCTTACGGCACTATACAGATACCTCTGTTCGGGATGGTGCGATGCCTATTACGGGCGGAGCTTATATTTGCTTGAAGGCACAAAAAATATCCGATACCTGCGTTGCGGCAACTGGCGGCTTCCGCGAAAGCGGCATGAAGCAAGACGAAAGTTCAGAAAAGACATCAGCGGGAAGAGAACACGGCTTTCAAGCTCGGCGATACGGTTGTAGGACACGGCCGCTGGGAAACGGATTTTATCTTCCGCGAGCATTTTCCGGCATTTCCCGATGCAGGACTTTTATTTCCCGATGCAGAACTTTTCATTTTCCAAAAACAATAGTGTTGAAACTTTCCAAATCGCTGATTTTCAACATGGTTTATTTGAGCTTTCCGACAAAAGAAAAGGGACGGGGGACAAACGGGGGCCAAACATATTACCAACAAGTGTATACGAAATGCAAATGCGTACTAAAAAGGTACTAATACTTTTTCAGTGCCGTTTGGCGTGTCAAGTTTTCTTACCAATACAAATAGCGTTTTCTGTTTATAAGTTTATTATGGCCATTGTATATATTATCCAAGTCCTAAACTAAACTGCGTGTCGGGTAGCCAGATGATGTTTATAAGTGGAGTAGAGGCGTAACCTTTCTCTCTTTTGACGGCAATACACAAATTTTGTTCAGTATTTTATCTGTGTTCAGTACTATTGAACACAGTAACTTATTGAACGTACTACTTGCTTAATCGAGCCGCATGCTCAAGAATCAGTCGCTTGTAAGCCTTCTTCATTTCGCCTGGCAAGAACGATGAGTCTATTGTTTCAAACCATTTCGGAAAGGCTCTGCGGAACTTCTTCTCCATATTGGCAATTACCTTTTCGGTCAATCCAGATGCAAGCATGGCTGCCTTGAAATCTGACAGACGTAGCTTTCGTTTCTTTCCGTTTAATGTCAACGCAAGTTCCTCAGCATCCTCTGGCATGACAAGTGCGGTGGAGAGAAGGTCATAGGCTGGAGTCAATGAATATCCCGTACCGGGATTGAAGAGCGAGAAGTTTTTCAAATGCATGTCAGCATTACCCGTTAGCCATGAGAATACTACTACCTCCCAGAAGTTGACCAAATCGAGTTGGGGGCGTGAGGAATATTGACGGATAGTCTTGGCAATCTGCTCATAGGAACCTTTGTACTTATATTCCGTAAGACGTTCCGTGAGCTGGCACATATCTTCCATCGGCAGTTTTCCGCCGTCATCAAGACGGTCTATTCTTCGGGTTATGTAGCATAGTTCTCCATCCTCAAACCGTACAAGGCCGTGAGGAACGACGGAGATCTTGGCATCTTCGGCAAGATGCATCGTGATGTCTTCAATTTCCGGCAGACAACAGAAACGGTCTGATTGTGGTTTCAGAATGAAACGTCCCCAAAGACCGACAATGGTAAAACGGGTTGGCTCGTTCTTTCCTCCTGGATTTACGTCGAGCGAGAGTTTTGCCTGAACACCAGTCAAAGTGGTTTGGCTACGGATTACTTGCTTTGCAAGTTCACCAATGTCGCTGCGGCAATAGGGCAAGACGGGTGCTTGCTTCGTGCCGAACAGTTTACGGGCACAGGCTGGATGATAGTCAGTCTGTCCCTCTTTCAACTCCTTGTAACAACATAAACATTTAGCCATAGTCTTTTACTCCTCTATGTTTACAGGTACAACACTCACTGCGCCGATGCAGTCTTTGCAACACGCCAAAAGTAGCGACATTCGGTCGCGTTCATTTATCTTCCAGTTGTTCTCTGCAATGGTAAGCAGCCAACCTTCCGGTATCAATCCGTCAAAGAACGGAAACAGCACATTGCTTCTATATGGTTTGTCTGTCAAAGGCAATGTAAGACTTATTGCCTCTGCATCCGCTTTGCCCAGATATTGTGGGTCGTACGCAAAGGTAAAACCGTTCTCGCCCTCAGTCAGAAGCCCGGCGAACTGGTCGTACAAATAGATTTTGCCCTGTTTCATAATCAGTCACTTTGCTAGTTAATCCAATACACGTGGCGCATCCACCGGTCCCATTTCCTTCCCGAACAGAGCCAGCACTTGATTTACTTTGTCAAGGCGAAGCGTCTGCTTGCCTTGCTCCATCTCGCGCACAAATCGTAGTCCGACACCGGATTTGTCTGCCAAATCCACTTGTGTAAGTTTGCACTGCTTACGCATCTCCTTGATGTATTTTGATAGGTTGTTGCTCATATGATAATAAAGTTTTATACCCTTTCGGTTGCAAAAGTACGAATATTTTCCGGAATTAGCCCCGAAATGGTATAAAACTTTATGTTTTTTACTGGAAATATCCCCGAAAAGGGGTGTCCTGCCTTGGAATTGTCTACTGTGAAGGTAAGGATAGAGTAGCAAGTGATAATATTAAATTAGGACCTTATTTCGAAATTTTTCAACGGCAAACGGAAGAAAACAAGGCTGGAACTGTTAAATATCTATGGAAAACGCGACTATATCCGTAAATGTTTTACGGATATAAATTTATATTTGTATCTTTGCAACAAAAAATAACAAAGCACGACAACTATGTTGACTAAATTCGCTGTAAAAAACTATAGGGGTTTCAAAAATCGCATTGAGTGGGATTTGTCTCATTCAAGCAACTACTCATTCAATACCGATGCCGTACAAAACGGCATTGTAAAGAATGGCATCATCTATGGTCCGAATGGTGCCGGCAAGTCAAACTTCGGTTTGGCTATCTTTGATATTGCCAACCATCTTTCCCACAAATGGAAGAAGCCGGATTACTATCTGAACTACGCTTGTGCCATCAATCATGACCAGCCAGTGGAATTTGAGTACACCTTTTCTCTTGGCGGACACACCTTATTATATATGTACAGTAAAGTGGCTTCGGAATTGAAGGGTGAAATTATTCGTGAACAACTGACCCTTGACGGGAAAGAGGTTCTTTTGAAAGATGGAGACACGCTTAACGTCTCTGATGAGTTCGGTTTGTCTGTCATGGCTATTCAGAATCTCAAGAACAGCGCCAACAATATATCCATTGTCAATTATCTGCTCAGTTCGGTACCTCTTCCAAAAGGTCACGCCCTGTTGCTGCTTCGTGATTTCGTGGAAAACATGCTTTTCTTTAGAAGCCTTGACAACCGCGAGTTTATCGGCTTGAAGGAAGGTGGCAGCAACATTGAGGAATATATTATCAAGAATAACCTTGCCAACGACTTTGCCGCATATCTTAAAGAGGTGAGTGACCAGGAATTCGAGTTTGCCTCGAATGCACAGAACGACAATACGCTATACTGTATTATCGGCGGCATCAAAATGCCATTCCAATGGGTAGCATCAACAGGAACGAAGAACCTGGAACTTCAGTATTATTGGTTAAAGGAGATGAGCAATGCATCGTTTGTGTTCATCGACGAGTTTGATGCATTCTATCACCACGAACTTTCTTATAAAATCTCCAAGCGGTTGTTTGAGGGGAAGAACCAGGTGTTTGTCACAACACACGACACTTTCCTTCTTAGCAATGACTTGCTCCGTCCTGACTGTTTCTTCATCTTGAGGAGTAATGATATCCAGGCATTCTGTGACATGACGGACAAAGAACTGCGCTTTGGTCATAATTTGGAAAAACTGTATAGAGGCGGCACATTTGGCTTATGATCCTGTTTGTAGAAGTATGTTTTGCCAAGCAAATGCGTTGCTGTATTGAACTCATTTCCAATCTTCATCTATGAGTACATGAAGAATATACGCTAGTGCATGTACGTTTCCTAATGCGTATGGGCACGTTAAAACGGAAGGAGGGAGGATACCTGAAAATATCACTGATTTGGTACCGCACTGTAGCGGTCAGTTGGTACCGCAGCATTTGAAAGAGTACCAGCGAGCCGCGGTGAGGTGCCTCTGACAGCCTCGCCGCGCTTCGCATGACCCGAGGAAGGGTCAGTCGCCATAGAAGAAGGAGGCGGTGGCTCCGCCGTCCACCAGGAAATCGGAGCCGGTGACGAAGGCGCCACGGTTGCTCATCACGAGCTCGGCCACGTTGGCCACCTCGTCGGCCGTGCCAGGCCGTCCGGCACCGGTGAGAATCATTACGTCTTTCATCATTTCGTAGTTAAAGAGTTTCACGCCGCAAAGGTAGCGGATGTTTTCCACCCAAGGATGATACAAACCACGGATGGCGCTCTCCGAATTACGGATTTTGGCATACAAAAAAAGGTGGTAAGTTACCACCTTTCCAGAGTTGTATGCTCGCGCAAGGGTTTATTCCCCGATGCCGTCGGCCAACACACGGTTGACGATGTTGGCATCGAAGGTGCCACACTCTATGCGGCCCTGGGGGTTGATGACCAACAGGAAGGGGATGGCGGTGATGCGATACTCACGGCGGAGGACATCCTTCTGAGCCTTGTCCACCACGAACTGTTGCCAGGGCATGGCCTCCTCGGCAACGGCCTTGCGCCAGTCGGCGTCGCTGTTGTCCAACGACACGCTGTAGACGGTCAGCCGGTCCTTGTAATAGTCCTTCAGCGTCTTCACGTGAGGGATGGCCATGCGGCACGGTCCGCACCACGAGGCCCAAAAGTCGATGAGCGTGTAGACGCCGGGCTTCACCATGGTCTCGTCGAACTGCACGGTGTCGCCCTGCTCGGTGGTGGCGGCGAAGGGCTTGAAGGAGACACCTTTGGCGAACGCCTTGTTGTCGGCAACGGTGCGCTGCAGCTTGGCGTAGCGGCAAGTGTCCGGCGTGGCGGCTGCCTTGGCGGCAAAGGCGTCGAGCTCATCGGCGGTGTAGGCGAAGAGGGTCTCGGCCTTCTGCTGCAACAGGTAGACGGAGATGGAGTATGTGGGGTGAGCCTCCACGAAGGCGTCGGCTTTCTGGTTCTGAAGGGCCTCGGCGGCAATGTAGAGGGAGTCGAAGTAGGCGATGCTGTCGGCAGGGGCGTCCTTGGTGAAGTAGCGCAGGCGACGGCACTCGTTCTCGGCTTTCCAGGTGGCGATCTCGGCATCCATCATGGTCTGGCGATATTCGTTGAGCTCCTGCTGGGCCTGGCCGCCGGTGACGGTCACGTTGTGCTCCAGCTCCACGGGAGAGTGGTACATGTCCCACGAGAGGGGCACGCTGTCCACATCGGCGCACTCTATCACGAACTTGGCATTCTGCAGCATCAGGTCCGTGCGGGTGATGGCGGCGTACTTCTGTCCGTCCTCGTCCTGCTTCTCGCCAAAGATGGAGACTTGGCAATAGGCTACGGTGTCGCAAACTCCCTCGAAGTGGAACGCGCCATTCTTGATGGTGTCGGTGGCAATCTCCTCGTGTTCACCACCATCCACACGTGTGAGTTTCACAAGAGTACCATCCTTCAGTCCGCCAATGCGGCTGTCGATGGTGTAGCTGTCCGCCTTGGGCGAGCAGGCTGTCAGAGCGCCGGCCATCAGGGCGATGCAACCGGCAAAATAAGATCTCTTCATAGATAACTATAGTATTAAATGTATGTTACTGGGCAAAAGTAGTAAAAAGTTGAGAAAGCAACGAAGCGATGTCGGCAGGTTTATTCGTCACGCAGAGAATCTGGCCCTCGTCGCTGAGCAGCATCAGCTTGGGGATGGACGAGATGGCGTAGGTGGTGCAGGCCTGCTGCATCTGCTCCCGAGTGAGCCTCAGCTGGGACCAAGGCATCTGCTCGGCGGTCATCGCCCGGCGCCAGTCGGCCTCCTTCTCGTCGAGGGAGACGCTGAGCACATCCAGCTTGTCGGCGTAGGTGCTGTGCATCCGCTTCACCTGGGGGATGGCGGCACGGCAGGGTCCGCACCACGAGGCCCAGAAGTCCACCAACAGGTAGCGGCCGGGAAGTTTGTAGTCGGAGAGGTGACGCAGAGAGCCCACGCTGTCGGTGGCCACCACGTCGGTATACACGCCGCGCCGGGCATAGCGCACGGCCACGTCGAGGGTGCGGCGGATGCTGTTGGTGCGGGCGGTGTCGGGGCAGGCGGTGACCCACGAGGCCATGTCGCGCAGCTCCGGTTCGGTGTAGTGGAAGGTGCGGCGCAACTGCTGCTGCACCATGATGGCGGCGATGTGGTACGAGGGGTGTTCCTTGCAGAAGCGGAGCGCGGCGGCTTGGTATGCGGCCTCGGCCTTCGCCTCCAGGGCTTCGTACACCTGCATGGTGTCGCGGTTGTCCATCGTGTCGAAATACTTACGGGCGGTGGTGTAGCCGGCGACTTTCCATCGGCCCTCGGCATCGAGCAGCGCATGGCAACGCTCCACCCACTGGCGGGTGGCAGGGCCGCCGGTGTAGCGCACGAGGGCCTCCACCTCGAAGGAGAAGCAGGAGCGCAGGCTGTCGAGCGTCACGGGAGAGACCACAGAGAGTTCGCCGCCCTCCACCATCACACGGAAGTCCGTCATGTGGCGGTACTGCTGCTTCGAGGGCAGGTAGCGATAGATCCGCAGATTGCAGAGCGTGGGCTTGCCGACGGTGCCGCGCAGCTCGAAGCGGTTGTCCACGGCCATGGTTTGGCAGAGCTTCGCGCCCTCGTCGCGCTCGGCGTCGAAGAGCGCCACCTTCACACTGTCGGGCGTGACGGTCATGCCCGGAATCTCGCCTCGCAACACAAAGTCATCCTGCGCCAGCAAGGTGGCGCCGGCACTCCACGCCACGCAGCAGCAGAGTGCCAACTTACCAACTAAACTATTTACCATAAACTATGTTCAATTTGCATCGCGCACCCAACGTACGCTGAAGTATTTGTCCGTGCGGGAGACCTCGCGAGCCACGTCGGTGCGGCCATAGACCACCTTGCGGTAGTAGGCGCCCTGGTAGTCGGTGACGGTGGGGTCGATGGTGGAGGTCCAGTAGTAGCCCATCTCCTTCTGATGGAGGAAGGAGAGCTTCATGCCGTAGGTGGACGACCACAGCAGGGCTCCGCCGACCTGCAGGCCCAGTTCGGGGGTGCCTTCGCCGGTCTGCATCAAGAGCTCGCCTACCCCACTGCCGCGCCAGCCTGTGGCGTGGGCCTCGGAGTGGCTCATGCCAAGGGCTTTCTCCAGCTTCATCCAGTCCTCGTCGGTAGGCAGGCGCCATCCGTCGGGGGCGCTGGTGAGGGCGGTGTCATAAGTCATCAGGTTGCCCCACTCGGGGATGTACTCACTTTCTATCTCCTTGCGCCAAGACTTGGAGTCGAACACGTAATCGTCGTAACCATAGAGGTTGTAGGTGGCGTAAGCCATGGAGGCGCCGTTGCGGGCGTTGGTGGTGGTCCACTGGAGGTCGCCGATACGCACCCAGGCGTATTGGTTGCCGTCGCTGTCGGTCACGGTGCCACGGTCGGTGGGGGTGAGGGTGACGCTGTCGTCGTCGGTGCAGGCCATGCAGAGCACGGTGGCCAACACGAGTAAGCCTATATATTTCTTCATAATCTGCTAGAATTTGTAACCTAAATCAATAATAAAGTTCTTGAGGATGTTGTACTTCTTCATCACCAGGGGATAGTCGGCATACTTCTGCTCGAACTCCTCCTGGGTCATGCTGAAGAGGGCGTTGTAGTAGGAGTTGAAGTCGTTGCGGGCCGAGGGGAAGTACCAATCACCGTACCACCAGCTGTAGGAGCAGGTGAGGAACCCTAGCTCGTAGATGTCGGCGATGTTGTCCTCCTTGGTCCACGAGTCGGGGTCGAAGTCGGTGAAATAGTCGGAGAAGTAGTCGCTGTAGCAGTCGGCTCCGTCGTAGACTACGTTGTAGAAGGGGTCCAACCGCTCGTCGAAGATCTCGAACATGCCGCTGAGCATGTCCTTGAGGAAGCTGTCGGCATAGGCGGCCTTCTCGTCGTCGTCGAGGCCCAAGGCACCGCCCACGCCCAGGGCCATGCACTGCCAGTTGTTGGCCATGGCCACCTCTTCCCAGTCCTCGTAGCCATACTCGTCGTACTCGATGCTGTTGACGAGCATGAGCGAGTAGGGCAACATGCTGCTGCCGAAGTGAGGCAGGATGTAGTGGCGCACAAAGTCGGTGCACTCACGCATGTCGGCATAGCTCTGAAGATAATAGAACCGCCACGATGAGGTGCTGACGTTGGTGAGCTCGTAGCGGAAGTCCACGCGCTTCACGTCGAGGATGTCGTCGCCGAAGGCGTCGGTGCCTGTCTTCTCCACATAGAGGGTGTCGTTGAAGAGCAGGTGCACGCCGGTGTCGGTCTTGAACTGCTTGCGCAGGAGCGACACCTGGTCGGTCTGCGAGTCGAGGATGGTGAAATAGTCCTCGCGCGTGTTCGAGGGCACAAGCGCGTCTTCGTCGGAGCAGGCCACGGTGCCCACCATGCACAGGGCCATAAGTAGATATTTATATCGTTTCATAGTTGTTCTGCGTTAAAAGTCATAATCGTAGTCGTAATCATCGTCGTAGCTCGGCTGTTCCGTCTTGAAGGCGGTGCGTGCGGGGCGGTCGTTGTTGCCCAGGGAGTTTTGGAAGTCGAGCACCTCGCGGGGAATGGGCAGGGTGTAGGCCTTGTCATACTCCTCGAGGCGGTACCATGCGATGTTGTCGATGGAGTAGTTGTCGATGTAGATGTAGCCGTGCTCGATGGTCTTGCTCCAGGGGTAGGGCTGGCAGACGGTGTAGCGGCGGAGGTCGTACCAGCGGTGTCCCTCGAGGAGGAACTCGCGGGCGCGCTCGTCGCGGATGAGGTCTATCAGGGCGTTGCCGCTCTCAGTGACCGCAGAGCCTGTGACGCGGCGTGTGCGGAGGAACTGCTCGAGGGTGGTGCGTGCCGTGGCTTCGTCGCCGGCGTAGGCGGATGCCTCTGCCAGGGTGAGGTAGGCCTCGGGGGTGCGGAACAGGAAGCAGTCGGACACCTCCTGGTAGGAGCCCCACGTGCTGCGCTGTCCGCTCACCTTGGTGAAGACAGGCGACACGGCGTACTTCTCGCTCTGGCCCACGTAGAGCTGCGAGCGGTAGTCGTCCACGGCGCCGTAGAGCTGCATCATGTCGTCGGAGATGAGGAAGTAGGGCTCGATGCGGTATCCCCAATAGTCCTTATAGTCGGCGAAGATGTTGGAGATGAGATAGCCGCCGGTGCTGAAGATGGTCTCGGGGGAGTCCTTGGAGAGGCTGTTGTCGCCCACGGCCACGGTGCTGAGGTCGAGCAGGGAGCTCTGACGGTCGAGCACCAGCTTGGCGTATTTCACAGCGTCGGCCCAATTCTGCATGTAGAGGCAGACGCGGCTGTGGAGCAGGTAGGCCGCGGTCTGGTTGGCGTGGTAGACGGACTTGCGCTCCTTGCCGTCGAGGCACCTCTCGGCTTCGGTGAGGTCGGCCAGGATTTGCTCATAGACCTCGGCCACGGTGTTGCGCACATACTCCTTGTCCTCCACATACTCTGTCAGCTTCACAGGCACGGCCTGCGCGGTGGCTGCCGTGGAGGGTTCGTAGGGAGCGCCGTAGAGGTTCACCAGGGTGAAGTAGTACATGGCGCGCAGGAAGAGGGCCTCGCCCTTCACCCGCTCGCGGCCTGCGAGGTCGTCGGCTGTGGGGGCCGGCTGCTCGTCGATGAGTGAGAGCACCATGTTGGTGGTGTTGATGTGCTTGTAGAGGCTGTTCCAGTAGGAGTCGTCGCCGGTGACGTACTCGAAGTCCTCGTCGACGCACATGGTCTGTTGCCAGGTGTAGTAGGGGAACATGGCAGTCTTGTAGGAGAGCAGGTCCTGCGTCTCGTCCACCACGTCTTGGTTCTGCTTCAGCTCGTCGGTCATGAAGTGGAGCATGGGGAACATCGAGTTGATGTCGCCCGAGGAGGTTTGGAACTTGCTGGGGGCCCAATAGCCGTCGCCCAGCAGGAGTTCGTCGAGGTCCTGCCAGGTCTCCACTTGGGCTTGGTCCTGCGAGTATTCCTCGAGGAAGCTGGAGCAGGAGCTGAGCGCCACTGTCAGCGCTATGCCTATGTATAGTTTCGTTGTTTTCATCTGTGTCTGTGTTTCAATTTAGAATGTTACGTTTAAACCGCATGAGAAGCTGGGTCTGTCGCTGAGCTGGATGTTGGTGAATCCGCCCTGCGTGGGGGTCTGTCCCTTCAGCTTACTGTCGCATATGGTGAAGAGGTTGCTGCCGGAGAGGGTCACCTCCAGGCGCTTCAGGCTCAGGCTCCGCAGCCAGTCGGTGGGCACCTCGTAGGTGAGGCTCACGTTGGAGCACTTCAGGTAGTTGGCGCTGACCACGCGCAGGTCGCTGTAGTCGTACATGTCCCAGTAAGAGGTGGCAATCTGCTGCACACCATAGTCCTGTGCGGCGTCGGACCAATGGCGCAGGTAGTTGTAGTAGCTGTCGTTGGCCGGCGCGATGATGGCAGGGATGTTGGTGATGAGTTCATCGCCCGGTTTCTGCCAGCGGTCCAGATAGTCGCGGCTCATGTTGTTCTCGGAGCGGATCTCGGCGGCGTTGGTGACGGTGGAGCCGTTGGTGGTCTCCGTGCCGTACATGCCGAAGAGGCGTGTCTTGGCGCCGAGGCTGTAGGCGAAGGAGGCATTCAGGCGCAGCGACTTGTAGCGCAGCGTGGTGCTGAGTCCGCCCGACATGCTGGGCTCGCGCGAGCCTGTGGCCACCAGCACTCGGGTGTAGGTGTCATACTTGCTCAGTCCCATCAGCTCTTCCCAGTGGTCCTCGTAGTCGTCGAACATGGGGCCGCCGTCCACGGGGCTCAGGCCGAGATACTTATAGGAGTAGAAGGTGCCCACGGACTTGCCCTTCACCACGGCGTTGCCGTTGAGGAAGTCCGTCAGCTCGTAGGACTCTCCGGCAGGGCTTGTCTCCACCTCGTTGATCACACGCGAGAAGGAGGTGGAGAGGGTCCATCGCCAATCCTTGGTTTTGATAGGATGAACGGTGAGCGACACGCTGTAGCCGTCGTTGCTGATGTTGCCGCCGTTGACGGTGTAGGTCTGATAGCCGTTGACGGTGGAGATGGTCTTCGTCATGAAGGCGTCCTTGGTGCGCTTGAAGTAGAGCGAGGCCTCCAGCTGCAGTCGGCGGTCGAAGAACGAAGCCTCCAGTCCGAGGTTGTAGGAGTTGGTGCGCTCCCACTTCAGATTGGGGTTGGGGTTCTTGGTGGCTGTGGCGGTGAACTCGTTGTAGTAGGAGCTCAGTGCGTTTTTCTTGATGATCATCACCGGCGATTCGCTGGAGAGCATGTTGCCCTGATAGCCGTAGGAGGCCTTCATCGTCAGATAGTCTATCCACTCTATGCGCTTCATGAAGTCGAGCTCGGAGAAGTTGAACGAGGCGGACACGGACCATATGGGGTTGAGCTTCTCGTTGCTGCGGTCGCCGAAGCGGTTCGAGCCGTCGACACGGCCGTTGAGGTTGAGGTAGACCATGGAGTTGTAGCTATAGGTGAAGGTGGCGTATCCGGAGACGACGTTGGAGAGGTCGTCCGTCAGGGTGGGCACGTTGGACGAGAGCCAGTCGCCGTAGGAGGTGTACTTGCTGACGTCGATGTCCGACACGAAGGAGAGTCCGCGGTCGGGATAGTATCCGCGGGCGGTGTAGGCGTTGCCTTTGTAGCGTGTGGAGCTCATCTCGAAACCGATGCCTCCGTTGAAGTTGTGCTTCTCGTCGGCGCCGAAGTACTTGTTCCAGTCGAGCTGGGCGCGCAGGGTGTAGGCGTTGGAGCGGGTGTTGTTCACCGAGAGCTCTCCGCCTTGGGGCATGTAGCTGTCGGTGGGTGCCACCTCGCCATACTCGCTGCCACGGAGCTTGGCGGCGTACCAGGTCTTGTCGCCCCAGTAGCTGCGTATCTCGGTGTCCTGTGCGGTGTAGGAGCCTATGACGTTGGCGCTGAGCCAGTCGTTGAAGGTGAAGCGGAAGTTGGCGTCCAGGGTGAAGGACGATCCCTCCTGCGACATGGAGCTGTTGTCGAGCTCGTTCATGATGTTGTAGTTGTAACCTTTGGAGTGAGTCACCATCTTCTGGTAGTAATAGTAGTCGCCGTCGTCGGTGTAGGCGGGGATGGCGCGGCTTGCGGTGTAGGCGTACTCCACGGGATTGAGGCTCGACTGATAGTAGGACCGCTTGGTGACGTTGCCCTTCAGTCCGAAGCTTGCCGACAGCCAGTTGGTGAACTTGGTGTCGAGGTTGAGCATGCCGGTGTAGCGTTTGTTCTTGGTGTCGTTCACCACGTCGTCCTGGTCGTTGAATCCGATGGAGGCATAGTAGCGTCCGCGGTCGGAGCCTCCGCTCATGCTGACGGTGTGTTGCTGCGAGAAGCTGTCGTGGGTGAGCAGGTCGAACCAGTCGGTGTTCTGGGTCTCCAGCTGTGCCACCTTGGCGGCGAACTCGCTGTCGGTGATGGTGCCGCTGAACTTGTCGAGCAACAGGCCTTCGTAGCCCACGTGGGCGATGTTGTCGTTATACTCGTAGCCGCTGTTGTAGAGCTCGCGCGAGAACTGGATGCGCTCCTTGGAGTTCATCACGTCCACCGAATGGTCGGTGTAGCGCGGGCGCAGCTTGAAGTTGAAGGTGTTGGAGTAGCGTATCTCGGGCTTGCCCTCGCGGCCGCGCTTGGTGGTGATGACGATGACTCCGTTGGCGGCCTTGGTACCGTAGAGGGCTGTGGCTGAGGCGTCCTTCAGGATGTCGAGTCGCTCGATGTCCTGAGGGTTGAGTCCGGCTATGGCGTTACCGATGCGGTTCACGTAGTCGGGGTCGTTGAGTTCCTCGGCCGACACCTGCACGGGATCTGTCACCACGATGCCGTCGACCACCCACAGGGGCTCGCGGTTGCCCACGATGGAGGATGTTCCGCGGATGCGAATCTTAGGCGTCACGCCTGCCTCGCCGGAGTTGCTCATGTACATCATGTCGGGCACCTGACCTTCGAGCATCTGGTCGATGCTGAGTGCGTCGGGGCGGATGATGTCCTCGGCCTTCACGGTGGTGACGGCGCTGGTGAGGGCTCGCTTGTTGATGACTTGGTAGCCGGTGACCACCACCTCGTCAATCTCGTGGAGGTCCTCCTCCATCACCACGCTCAGCGGACGGCCTTTCCAAGCCACTTGCTGGCGCTTCATGCCTATGAAGGAGAGCATGAGGGTGGCGTCGGTCTGTCCCTGGGCGGGCAGTTGGAACTCGCCGTCGGCATTGGTGGTGGCACCTCGGCTGGTGCCTTTCACCTGCACCGCCACACCGGGCAGGGGATTGCCCTGGGTGTCCACCACCTGTCCGTAGATGGTGTTCGCCTGTTTGGCCACGCGGCGTATCACCACCGTGTTCTTCACAATCTCGTAGGTGAGGTTCGACCCTTGCAGAGCGTACTCCATCACGCGCGAGAGGGTCACCTGCCGCAGGTTATAATGCTTGCGCGGCAAGGCGTTCACGTCCTCGTTGCTGTACATGAAATTCACTTGCATCTGTTTCTTCACTTCCGTGAACACATCACGGATAGACGCGTCTCTGAGCACCACGTCAACGCTCTTCTGCGTCTGCGCGAAGGCCTGGGCGAACCAAGGCGCCGCTATGAGCAACAGCAGCAGAAGGAATCTTGCAGTTAAAACTTTCATTCTTCTCTTTAGTTTTTGATTACACTTATATGTTATGTTTTGTTTATCTGTCTCTCACAATCACTTTGTTGGGCGTTATCTGTATCTTCACCTTGTCGAGCCGCTCCAGCAGTTCGGCTATCTGGTTGAAGTCGGTCTGCTTCTCGATGTCCATCGACACGCGCAGGTTGCGCAGGCGGTCGCTGCTGAAGGCGGCCTCGAAGTCGTACCATCGGCCCAGGTCGGCAAGGATGTCCACCAGCGGGGTGTTGTCGTAGACGATGCGCGACTGGTTCCAGGCGCAGTAGGGGTAGGTGTCCACCGCTCGCCTCTGGATGCGGCCGTCGTCGAAGACCAGGGCCTGCTCGCCGGGCTGCAGGGTCACCAACTGGTTGGGAGAGGTCACCTCCACCCTACCCTGTTCCAGCGTGACCGCCAGACAGGCGTCGTCGGCATAGTTCTTCACATTGAACGAGGTGCCCACCACGCGCACGTCGGCACGGCCTGTCTGCACGGTGAAGGGGTGCTGTGGGTCGCTCTTCACCTGGAAGTAGGCCTCGCCTGCAAGGTTCACCGAGCGGTTATGGGCGGAGAAGTCCGTGGGCACGGTGAGCGACGACTGTGCGTTCAGGTGTATGGTGGTGCCGTCGTCCAGCGTGAGGCGGAACTCTCCTCCGCGGGGCACCTCCACGGTGTGGTGCAGGTTTGGCGAGAGGAGGGCTGTATGCTTGCCACGCTGCTGCCGTTGGCTCTCGTAGAGGCGGCGGTAGGCGTAGATGTCCGTCACCTCCACACGCTTGCCCGTGGCGGTGTAGACGAAGGCCCTCTCGGTGCCGGCGGGCATGGTGCAGCTCTCCTGCTGAGGGCGCAGGCCCACGACAATGGCCCCTGCCACCACGGCCGCGGCGGCCACGACGGCGGTCCAGCGGAGGAAGCGCCTGCCCAGGAGCGACTTGCGGTAGCCCATCCGGTGGCGCATGCGATTCCAGCTCTGCAGGGCATCGCGGGGGTCGCCGGGCTTCATCGCCTCGTCCACGAACTCGCGGCTGGCGATGCGCCGTGCGGTCTGCGCGTTGGCGGGATGCTGTCGTTCCCAAGCCTCCAGCAGGGCCGTCTCCTCGGCAGTGAGCCCGTCGCCCATCAATCGGCGATAGAGCAAATTCCTTATTACAGTCAACTGTTCTCTGTCCATAATTTCTTGCTTACGTTATTATAAACACCGCACCCGAGGTTTGGTGTAATCAAAAAAAAGAGTTTTTTTCAAATTTTCTCCCCCATAAACAAATCAATCGGCCCCGCTGGTTGTTTCTCAACAGAACCAACGGAGCCGACCGTGTTGTGTGCTATATATAATTAGGTATAGGCGGAGAGAGGAAGGCGCGCGCACTACAGATCGTCCATGGCGTCCATGCGCAGGAGCTGGATGTTCTCCTTGTCCTTGTAGATGAGCATGACGAAGGTCTTCTGGTCGGCGTGCTTGATGAGAAGCGAGAGGTCGCCACTCTCGCTGGCGAACTGCGTCTCGTACTTGAATTGGTCCAGCAGGATGGCGTGCATCTTGCCGGTGTCCTTCTGCGCGTAGGGGTTGTCGAACCGCTCCACGCACGACTCGTAGCCACCGAAGCCCCGCGTCATATAGTCCTTCAGCTCGGTGTAGGCGGACTCCAAGTCGGCCCAATCGTCCATAGACGGCAGCACGACGGCTATCTTCGACACCAGATCGCGCTTGCCCAGCGTGTTGACGTAGACCCGAGTGCCGCTGTGGCCCAGGAAAGTCCCCACCAACACGGCCACGGAGCCGTCGTAGCGCTCCACCTTGAAGCCGGCGCGGCGCATGCGCGACACGTACTGCCGGAGGGTGCCGTCGATGGGCACGTCCACGAACTTCATGTGATGGCTACTGCTCATGGCGGCGTTGTCCGCCTGCACGTCGATGCTGTCCACGTCCACCCAGGCACTGTCGTCGATGGTGGGCGTCTGCTGGCGATTGAGCGTGATGCAGATGACGGCGAAAGCCACCACACACGCCAATCCGAAGATGATACGGTGTTTGTTCATGTTCCACTCCTCCAGTATTTGGTGTATACTGTCTCAATTTAAAAGTTTACATCGCAAAAGTATGCAAGATATTCCGCTTCTGCAAATGTTTTCCTCAGAGTTTTCGCCCCGCGAGGCCCAAAAGTTGCGACTTTCGGGCAAAAATCCACCTCCGGAGAAAATAAAGCGAGGCAAGAGTTTGAGGGATAGCGTCAAATGACTACCTTTGCGGCAGTTATAACCTCAAAAAATTGTAGTATGAAAGGTATTGTATTGGCAGGTGGGAGCGGCACCCGGTTGTATCCCATCACAAAAGGAATCAGCAAGCAACTTATCCCCATCTTCGACAAACCGATGATTTACTATCCCCTCTCCGTCCTCATGTTGGCGGGCATCAGGGAGATTCTGATTATATCCACCCCCCACGACCTGCCCGCCTTCCGGCGGCTGCTGGGCGACGGCAGCCAGCTGGGCGTACGCTTCGAGTATGCCGAGCAACCCTCACCCGACGGCCTGGCGCAAGCCTTCATCATCGGCGAGCGGTTCATAGGCGACGACAGCGTCTGCCTGGTGCTGGGCGACAATATCTTCTACGGCTCCGGATTCACAGGCCTGCTGCGGCAGACGGTGAAGCTGGTGGAGGACGAGGGCAAGGCCGCCGTCTTCGGCTATCAGGTGAGCGACCCCGAGCGCTACGGCGTGGCGGAGTTCGACGCCGAAGGCAACTGCCTCAGCATTGAGGAGAAGCCCGCGCAGCCAAAGAGCAACTACGCCGTGGTGGGACTCTACTTCTACCCCAACTCGGTGGTGGAGATAGCCAAGCACATCAAGCCCTCGGCCCGCGGCGAACTGGAGATAACCACCGTGAACCAGGAATATCTGCAACGGCACACGCTGAAGGTGCAGACCCTGCAACGCGGCTTCGCCTGGCTCGACACCGGCACCCACGACTCCTTGTCCGAAGCCTCCACCTTCATAGAGGTGATAGAGAAACGCCAAGGTCTGAAGGTGGCTTGCCTGGAGGCCATCGCCTACAACCAAGGATGGATAAGCCGCGAGCAGCTGCTGCGCGACGCCGAGCCCATGGCAAAGAACGAGTACGGCAGATACCTGCTGCGCCTGGCGGAGGACAAATAGAGCACTTTCACACACACGCACACATACATATATTATAATCTAGCACACACAAACGTATATGGAAGTTATCAAGACCGCCATCGAAGGCGTTGTCATCATAGAGCCGCGCATCTTCAAGGACGCCCGCGGCTATTTCTTCGAGAGTTTCTCACAACGGGAGTTCGACGCCAAGGTGCGCCCCATCCGCTTCGTGCAGGACAACGAGAGCATGTCGTCCTACGGCGTGATGCGGGGACTCCATTTCCAGCGTCCGCCCTTCACCCAGAGCAAGATAGTGCGCTGCGTCCGCGGCGCCGTGCTCGACGTGGCAGTGGACCTGCGCGTGGGATCGCCCACCTACGGCCGTCACGTGGCCGTGGAGCTGACCGAGGAGAACCACCGCCAGTTCTTCATCCCCAAGGGATTCGCCCACGGATTCGCCGTGCTCAGCCCGACGGCTGTGTTCCAATATAAGTGCGACGAGTTTTACCACCCCGAGGCCGACGGCGGCATCAGCATACTGGACACCGACCTGGGCATTGACTGGCGCATACCCACCGCCGAGGCCCTGCTCAGCGAGAAGGACACCAAGCACCCCCTGCTGCGCGACTTCAACTCGCCCTTCACCATGAATATGTATAACGAATAAATGAACATTACGGAACTATGAATATACTGGTTACAGGAGCCAACGGACAGCTCGGCAACGAGATGCAGCTGGCAACAAAAAACAGCACCGACCGCTACCTCTTCACCGACGTGACGGAGGGATACACGCGGCTCGACATCACCAACCCGGCCAACGTGTGCAGCATGGTGAGGGACAACCACATCGACGTGATAGTGAACTGCGCCGCCTACACCAACGTGGACCGCGCGGAGACCGACACCGAGCTTGCCAACCTGCTCAACAACACCGCCGCCGGCAACCTGGCGGAGGCCATGCGGCAGGTGGACGGCACCCTCATACACATCTCCACCGACTACGTGTTCCAGGGCGACCGCAACGTGCCCTGCCGCGAGGATTGGGAGACGAACCCGCTGGGCGTCTACGGCAAGACGAAACTCGCCGGCGAGAAGGCCATCGAGGCCACAGGCTGCCACGCCATCATCATCCGCACGGCATGGCTCTACTCCCCCTTCGGCCGCAACTTCGTGAAGACGATGCGGAGCCTCACCGCCCAGAAGGACTCGCTGAAGGTGGTGTTCGACCAAGTGGGCACGCCCACCTACGCCGCCGACCTGGCCGCCGCCATCCGCCACATCATAGAGACACGCCAGCTGGCGAAGACCGGAGTCTACCACTTCTCCAACGAGGGCGTCTGCTCGTGGTTCGACTTCGCCAAACTCATCTGCGAGCTGAGCGGCAACGTGTGCGACATACAGCCCTGCTACAGCGAGGAGTTCCCCAGTCCCGTGCGGCGCCCCCACTTCTCGGTGCTCGACAAGAGCAAGATAAAGCGCACCTTCGGGGTGACGGTCCCCTACTGGACCGACTCGCTCCGCCGCTGCATCGACGAGTTGAAGAAGCAAGAATAGTTTCTCCACGAAAGAACGCCGACGGCGATGGCAGCCATTCCTCGCCCGATTCTGTTCGATGGAAAATCCGGGAATAACGGGAAATCCGTTTCATAAACGGAGAATTCCGAGAAAAGGAGAATCCAAGGAAAGGAGAACTCTGAAGGGAAACGAGGAAATCCGGAAGTAATTAAAGTATAACGAAAAGAAAAAAAACGATTCGAAAATATGGACTATAAAAGAAGCATCATCATCACCGGCGGCGCCGGTTTCATCGGTTCTCACGTGGTGAGACTGTTCGTCAACAAATACCCCGACTATCGCATCATCAACCTCGACAAGCTGACCTACGCCGGCAACCTCGCCAACCTGAAGGACATCGAGGCACGAGACAACTACCTCTTCGTGAAGGCCGACATCTGCGACTATGCCACCATACAACGACTCCTTAGGCAGTACCGCGTGGACGGCATCATACACCTGGCGGCGGAGAGCCACGTGGACCGCTCCATCAAGGACCCCTTCACCTTCGCGCAGACCAACGTGATGGGCACCCTCACCCTGCTGCAGGCCGCCAAAGAGTACTGGGAGAGCCTGCCCGAGGGATACGAAGGCAAACGCTTCTACCACATCTCCACCGACGAGGTCTACGGAGCCCTGGAACTCACTCACCCCGAGGGAGTACCCGCACCCTTCAGCACGAAGGCCTCCAGCGGACAGAACCACGAAGCCTACGGCGAGGCATTCTTCACGGAGACTACCAAGTATAACCCCCACTCGCCCTACTCCGCCTCTAAGGCAGGCAGCGACCACTTCGTGCGCGCCTTTCACGACACCTACGGCATGCCCACCGTGGTGACGAACTGCAGCAACAACTACGGTCCCTATCAGTTCCCCGAGAAACTGATACCGCTGTTCATCAACAACATACGCCACCGCAAGCCGCTGCCCGTCTACGGCAAGGGCGAGAACGTGCGCGACTGGCTCTACGTGGAGGACCACGCCCGCGCCATCGACCTCATCTTCCATCAAGGAAAGACAGCGGACACCTACAACATTGGCGGCTTCAACGAGTGGAAGAACATCGACATCATCAAGGTGCTCATCAGCACCGTGGACCGTCTGCTGGGCCGCCGGGAGGGCGAGGACATGGACCTCATCACCTACGTGACCGACCGCAAGGGACACGACATGCGCTACGCCATCGACTCGCGCAAGCTGCAGCGTGAGCTGGGCTGGGAGCCGAGCCTCCAGTTCGAGGAGGGCATAGAGAAGACCGTCCGCTGGTATCTCGACAACCAGGAGTGGATGGACAACGTCACCTCCGGCGACTATCAGAAGTACTACGACTCGATGTACCAGAACAGATAAAACGTTCCCCTCCGCCGACCGCCGCGAGCGTAATCGCGACACGACCGCGGACCGAAGGAACTTCTCAGCCGAACGAAAGAGCGACGCGGAGCGGAACAGATAAAGCCTCAGAAAGCTTACCTATTTTTAATATAGCCAGAGCGGATGCCGGCAGTTAGGGAATCTCCCCTACGCCAACATCCGCTCCGCTTTTTTATGTTTGTGATGAATCATCTCTTGAAGTGCGCCACGCAATCCTGGAAGGCATCGGGCTTGCCCATGTCGAACATGTCGCCATCCAAGCGCACGCCGTACATGCCATAGTCGGCACGCACGCGATCCAGGGCGGTGGTCATCTCTATCTCCTTGGTGGGGTCGGTGGAGGCGGCCACGTCCTGGCGCAGCTGACGGTAGACCTCCGGGGTGAGGATGTATTGCCCGAAGACGGAATAGAACCGCTCGTCACCACCACGCATCTTCACGCCCAGGTTCACCTCGGCGTAGCTCACTCGTGGCTTCTCGCAGAACTGCGTCATGTTGAGCACCCGCTCGTCGTTGTCCTCCCAATAGCCGGTCATCACGCCGTAGTGGCTCACGTCCTGCAGGGGGATCTGGTGGATGGAGACCATCGGCTTGTTGTAGCGCTTGAACACCTCAATGAACTGTTGCGCGCAGGGCTTCGACGTGTTGGAGCGATAGACCGTGTCGCCCAGCATGAGCAGCACAGGCTCGCCGCCGGCGAACTTCTCCGTCAGCGACACGGCATAGCCGAATCCGCGCGACTGCGCCTCCTCCTGAATGACGTACGTCAGCCGCTTGCCGATGTCGAGGATGGAGCGCTCGTAGTTCTGCTCCTCCATCTTCAACTTACGGAAGTGCTCCTCGGGCAGTTGCGTCTCGAAGAAGCGGCGATACTGCTCGCGCTCCTTCTGCGTGCCCAGCACGAGGCAGATCTCCTCGATGCCGCTGCGCACCAGCTCCTCCAGTATCACCAAAATGACAGGCTTCACGCGTCCGTCCTGGTCCAGTATGGGGATGAAGTCCTTCTTCACGATGCGCGTGGCGGGATAGAGCCGTGTGCCGAAGCCTGCCACGGGCACCACAGCCTTGCGCACGGTGTGGGTAGCTTTCAGCGTCAGGGCGTAGGCAGTCATGCCAAGGCTCTTCAGGTGGTCGATGATGCGCTGCTGACAGTCGGCGTCCTTGGCCAGGAACTGCACACTGCCGTCGCCTTGCGATCCCACGCCTTTGCCGCCGTAGGAGAGCGACTGCAGCACAGGGTCCGCCAGGGTGCGGTGCAACACGGGCGATGTCAGCTCCGAGGGGCACATGGGCGCCACCTTCTCATCGAACACGGCCTGCGCCTCGGTCATCAGTCGGCCCAAGGCAGGGACGTCGCCGTTCTTCATATAATCGAGCGCGCGGCTCACTATCTGTCGGTTGATGGGACCCAGGGCGTCCTGCAGGTCGCGCTCCATCTGGTTGTCGGCGAAGGGGAATCCCTTGTTGAGGTCCTTCAGGATGCGCACCGTGTCCTTGGAGGCGTTGAGGTCGGCGAACACCCAGTGGAGGTCCTCCTTCACGGTGAGGCGCGTCACCTCAATCTCCTCGCCGTCGAAGTCGAGCAGCACAGGGCGCACGCCGAAGGCGCAGGCTTGGTCCAGGCGGCCGCAGCGCGAGGCGGTTCGCAGCTCGCCCACGTAGGCGATGTTCATCTCGCCCATGGTGGAGAGGTTGAGGTTATAGAGTTCGTTGAAAGCGCGGCACACGAGCACGCAGATGGCGGCGCTGGATGAGAGTCCGCTCTTCAGCGGCAGTGTCATCTCCTGGATGTGTATCTTCACACCGCCCACGCGATACCACTCGAGCATGTAGCTGGTGACTCCGGCGCAGTAGGCGAAGAACGATCCGGAGTGGGCCACTGACTTCAGGGCGTCGGCGTCGAGGGGGCAGTCGAAGTCCTGCCACACGTTCTTCAGTGACTCCGCCGAGCAGGTCATCTGGAAGCTGTCGGCCTTCTCCGCTGTGGCGTAGATGCCTTGTTCGGTGCCGGTGACGATGGCGGCGCCGACGGTGAGTTCGCTATTCATGGCGCGGTAGCGTCCGGCCCAGTCGCTATGTTCGCCGAAGAGGCAGAGTCGGCCGGGCACAAAAAGGTTCACTTTATCCATAATTGTCAGTATTGTTTTGTTCGTTAGACAGGTATCGAGTAATGTTTTGCTTACTTTTTTAGTTTAAAATGTAGACACACATGAGCCTCGGGGGCCCCTTGCCGCTAAATCTTTTTACAAAAGTAGTGGTTTATTTTTGTATGAGCACCACAATTTTTCGTCTATCTTCGCGTGGAAGGGGAAATTTTATGTTTTAGGTTGAAGGTTACAGGTTTTCAAGTACCGCAATTTCTTATGCGATTGGTTATGGGCGCTTTCTCCCCATTCGAGCAAAAGTCGGATTTCAACAAGTATATACTCATGAGACCGTGAGTATATACTCATTAGCACTTGAGTATGTAAACGTACTATTTTCCGCCCACGACCGCTCTAACCGCCTGTAGTAAGGCGGT
>CAVFUK010000132.1:0-38323 GCA_963625535.1 Anaerovoracaceae bacterium
ACAAAGGCGAGGGATAAGTCAGCACCTGATAGTCCATCGTCACCTCATCGAGGTTCGAGAAGAGGTATTCGTTGGTCACGGTGAATTGTCCATTCCAATCGGGACGCGCGGTAAGAGGGGCTATCTGCAGGGGCGACCACACATCGCGGATGGTGTACCAACTGCCCTCTTTCTCGCGGTGAGGACCGACAATACCATCGGGGGCGTTACCGCCGTCGCTATCCAGCGCGCCATCCCGGTCCGTCCGGACAATAGACTCATCGGCAAACGCCCAGATGAATCCACCGGCAAACAAGGGGTTGCGCGACCAAGCCGACCAATAGTCTGCCAACGAAGCACCAGCGCCCTTGTCATACTGGCTGTGGAGGAATTCGGTAGGCATAAACACCTGGTAGCCGTTACCCAAACGAGCCACACCAGTCTGGTAGGCGGGATAATGGTGGGTATCCACTCCGTCGTACAGGGCCCACGGATGGATCACATGACGGTGTTGAGGATCGTAGTCAGCAAACTGGGAGTCGAGCGAGAGGTTGAACCCACCCTCGTTGCCATTACTCCACACAAAGATGCAGGGGTGGTTCACATCGTGAATAATCATCTCACGCAGGATGCGTGCACCTACCTCGTCGCTATAGTGGTTTTGCCAGCCAGGCAATTCTTCGATATAGAGCACGCCCAATGAATCACAAAGTTCCAACAAGCGGGTGTTGGGTGGATAGTGCGAACGGATGGCATTAGCATTCATGCCCTTGATAATCTTCACGTCCTGCAGGTCGAGCCGGTGATTGGGGACACGTCCCGTCTCGGGATAGCAGCAGTGGCGGTTCACACCTTTCATCAAGAGCTTCGTGCCGTTCAGGTAGAATCCGTCACGCGGACGGAACTCTATGGTACGGAAGCCTATCTTCTGCTGGATGCGGTGTATTTCCTTTCCTTCAGCATCAATGAGCTTAAGAGTCATGTTGTAGAGGTGCGGATGTTCGGGGTCCCAAAGTTGGGCTCCTGTCCACTGAGTCTTCACGGTCTGCTCTGCGGCATCCGTGAGTTTAGAGGTTTGTGAGCCCAAGCCATCCACCGAGGTCTGCAAGGTGTAGCCCGCCGTGAGTCCTTGGGTGTACAGTCCAACCGATAAGGCTCCATCGGCCCGCGCATCCACAGCGATGCGCTCAATATGTTGCTTGGGCAATGCGCGCAGGTATACAGGGCGGTAGATGCCGCCGAAGAGCCACCAGTCCGCGCGTCGCTCGGCGGCGTTCACCGACTTGTCGCTCGACTGTTTGGCCACATCCACCTCCAGCAGGTTCTTCTTGCCAGGCTTTATCAGTTTCGTGACATCGTAACTGAAAGCGGTGAATCCTCCCCGATGCGTCTCCCCGGCCTGTTGTCCGTTGAGGTAGACGGTGGCATCGGTCATCACGCCTTCGAACACGATTTCAATGGCTTTCTCATTCCATTGAGAAGGCACGTGGAAGGAATAAGAATACTTGCCATTCTCGTCACTTACCTTCCCGTCTTTCTTCTTATAGTAACGGCCGTAGGTGTACTCACCAAAGCCTTGCAGCTCCCAGCACGAGGGGACTTCTATCTTGCGCCAGCGTCCGCTGTTCATGCCTTTCGAACAATAGAAGTTCCACGTCACGGTAGCGTCCGCATCGACACCGGACAGGTAGAGCGTCTCTGTCTCTTGCGCGGGCAATGAGAGACAGGCTGTCAGCAATGCCCATGCAGAAAGAATATATTTCTTCATCATTAAAATAATTGTTCGTTTTATGTGATTTCTATATAGTCTATGATTCTGTGGAACCATACCAATTTGTATATAGGAGAACCATTGCCGCATGCCGAGAGTTACCCCCGGCATACGGCAACGGTATCAGTTTCAGTTCTGAGCCACAGGGAAGAGGTAGAACTTACGGTCTTTCTTGTAGTCCACCATCCACTGGTCCACCACGATGTGGTTGTCGATGGCCTTGATGACGAGCGTGTGCTCACCAGCCTTCAGCCCATCGAGGTTCAGTTCGCGACGAGCCTGACCACGCAGCACATTCACTTTCCAACGCTCAGAGCGGAAGGGCTCCTTCAGCGAGAACTCCTGCGGTGCGGCACCGTCCACGCTCACACTGAAACGCAAGTCGCCTTTGTCATTCGGCTGTGTAGGAATAAGCGCTACACGCAACACGGCATCACCCGCCTTCTCAGCGGTGAAGGTGTAGGTCAGCTCTCCGCCCTTAGGCAGTGCCACGGCATTCATGCTGTGGCCCAACATTTGGATGGGTTGCGCACCGACGGTCGCTTGCTGATAGTCGCAGGCATTGCGGGCTATCGTGCCGTCAGCGTCCAGGGGATGAGTATTCGAACGGTCATCTTTAGCCAACCGCTTCTCGATTTCAGTATCAGTCAGCAACGTAGGCAACAGAGGTGCCTGGCAGACGGGGAGGTCACGCGGACGGGCATGCATGGAGCGTCTCCATTTGCCGCCCGTCATCGTATTGTTGTAGTATTCGGTGAGCGAACGTATCTCTTGGTAAGCCTTCTGGCTCTTAGCCGTAGCATCGTACATGCGTTCGTAGTTGTCGAACATGCCCTTCAGGGTGTTGCTGCCCGATGTGTACATACGTGCCCGTTGAGCCTCGAGCATCTTGCGGGCATGAGCCTCGGCTGCGAGTACAGGATATTTGATAGCGGCGAAGTAGGCATCCTTCAAGTCTGTGCGCACCAAGCCCTCCGCATCCTTCACGGTCTGCGCGATGGCGGCATATTGTTCCAGGTAGCGGTCCAGCTCGTTTCCGAACTCCGAAGTTGAGAATTCCGTGTTAATGACCGGACTCAGTCCGCGTTCATACACCTTCTTGTCCAGCTCCACTTGCGACCATCCCATGAACTCGGGACGTCGTTCACCGCAGAGGCGATAGAACTCGCGCATGGCGGGGAACAACTTCTCGCCGGCCTCATCACCAAATTGGCGGCAGAGCCAACGGCGATAGTGGTCGTTCAGCGTCGTAGGACTGACACTGTTGATGTTCCAGGCCATATCGAGGAAGAGCTCTAGGTCGTAGCCGGCCACCTTCGGGTCGTGCACATTGACAATCCACAGTTTACGCACGTTGTGGTCGTAGGCGGCTTTCATCTCGTTGTAGACCAGTCCCGGTTGAGTGGTAGTCAGCCACAGATAGTCGTGCGGACGACCCCAGTAACTCAGGTGATAGTAGACACCACCGCCACCGATGCGTTTCTGCTCGTTCTCATCGGAGAGACGTGTCATGTAGCCATAGTTGTCGTCGCACCACATCAGCGTGACGTAATCGGGCACCTTCAGACCTTTCTCATAAATCTGCAGCACCTCCTTGTAGGGAACGAACACCTCCATCTGCTTCGAGGCATCGCCGATGTACGTGTTTATCAAGCCTAATTGGTCGTCTATCACTTGTTGTAGGGCGTTGAATTTCTCGGTCATGGTCTTCACACCTTCCATCGATCCGTCGTGAATGCCGCGCATGCCGATGGTGAACATGTTGCCACCGGCGGAACCTTTCACCTCTTTCAGACGTTCTATCCAGTACTGCTGCACGGCCTCTTTATTGGTAATGTAGTTGTACCTTCCACGGGCATTCACATCCCATTCGTCCACATTATTGCGCAACAGCGGTTCGCAGTGCGAGGAACCCACGGCAATGCCACAGCTATCCGCCATATCCTTAGCGCCTTTTATCTTGAAGAAGGCTGTGGAACCTGTGTGCATGGCAGGCCAAACGGCATTGGCACGCAGGCGCATCAGCAGTTGGAAGATGCGTTTGTAGGTCTTCGGTCCGACGGTGCCGAACTCCGCATGCTCATAGACACCATAGCTCCAGGGGCGCAGACTCCAGTCCTCGTCGTTGATGAACACGCCACGGAACTCTACGGAGGCACCTTGCAGCGTGCGGTATTTGCTGTCAATCGTCAACCGGTCGCGCTTGGCAGGGACCACATCGCCCCACCATATCCAAGGGTTGACACCTGCCATTCGCGAGAGCTCCAGTATGCCATAGGCCGTACCGCGACCATTCGCACCCACAACGGTAATTTGGTTGCGAATGACTGAGATGCTGAATCCATCGGTCTTCTGTGCCAACTCCTTCACAGGGACACCTTTGCCCGACAACTCCTTCTGCTGTGCGACCGTGGCTTTGTCCAGCTCCACAATGCGCAGGGCGGCTTTGTCTGTAGCCGCCACTGCCTTTTGGCCAGTGACTGCCTCCATATCGTCGGCAAACATCTGGAGGGCCATTGTCACTACGGGGTCGGTCGGGGTCTCCACACGGTAAGTCACCGCCTGCTTGCCGTCGTACCATACCACATCCTTGGCCTGCACGGCCGTTGCATAGGCGACAATGAGCAGCAGCCCCACTATCGTTCTCATTCTTAATCGCATGTTTTTCATGAATCGTTTCATCTTATCTTCTTACTTTGGATAGCAGAAAGCCATCCCCGTACCTATCGAAAGAAAGGATGGGAATGGCTGTCCTAAACATGTACAAATGTAATACTATCTCGTTTAACCTTCAAAAAACTCTTCTCTTGAATCATTTCATTTAGGAAAGAATAACGTCTCTTCTCTTTAAGTGGGAACTGTGCCGGTAGTTCCAGCACAGCCCACTAAAACCAATTATTCTAATGTGTAGAGAAGGTACTATTCAAATCCCAGTGCACAAAGTAGTCGCCACTCTCAATCTTGGCCCGGATTTGTTCTGCCGTAGCAGCATCCTCGGGTCCGTACTTCGAGCAAACGAGGTCGGAGATGATGGTGGGGTCGTTGTAGCGCAACGCCATACGAATCATGGCCGGCATGGTCTTGCCCTCGCAAGGCATCTCGATGCACATCTCTCTCAGCAACTCGATATCGTTGTGACGCTCGTAACCATCAGTTTTCTTCATATCACGCGGGCGGAGGCCTGTACTGGTGTCCGATGCGCCCCAAGTACCACGGATACCCGTGTCGGCATAGGCATGGGTCACTTTACCGCCCACACGCGTCCAGTCGTCGGAGAATCCAGGGAAAGTGATGCCACCATCGGGGAAGGACATAGTGACGCCTTCGTTCATCAGCACGTAGCGCTCCTCACCACGGTCGGACAAGTGGTTGAAGGCCTCTATCAGCATGAAGTAGAGCTCCACGTTGCGATAGATGAAAATGTGGTTGTCGGCCGCATAGCCCCACTTGTACATACGCCAGTTGCCGTATGAGTCTTGGTTGAAATGGGTGCTGAAGCGCGGGTCAGTCGATGACTCCGACGTGTAGGCATTCGGGTTGAACTCTTTATCCGCGAATCGTGCGATGGCAGCCTCTGTCGGGCGCATCACCGGACTGGAATAGAGTTTCTCCTTCGTATCGTTCGTTTGATTCTTCTTGTACTCGTACAAGATTACTGAAACAGTTGCCGATCCGTAAGGGCTGTCGCCTCTGAATACCTTGGAGTAGGCATTGTGGTAGTTGGCCTGACACATCCACTTGGTGTAGGTGGAAGCTGAGCCGAAGGCTTCGTTCATCGGCGGCAACAAGAGGTCTACAGCATCTTGCCAGCGGCCTTGCCACAAGGCAAGTTCCGCAGCAAATGCAAAGTACTCGGGAGTCATGCGGTCCCAGAGCGAATAGGTACCCGAAGAGAGGGAGGTGTCGGAAGCAATCCATTCGGTCCACGACATGTTATAGGTTCCGTCCACTCCGTCGAAACCCTCTTTCAGATATTCCACACACTTGTCTACCGTACCCATCAGATCGTACTTGGGATAGTCCTTGAAGCTCTTCATCTCGTGCATCGGGTCGTCGAACCACACCACCTCGTTGTAAATCTTCGCCATAGTCAGGTAGGCCCAAGCCTTCACACGGATGGTGCTGCCCACCAACCCTTTGTAGTGATCCATATCGATGGTGTAGATGTGCGACTCCTTGTACTCTTTCACCTTCTCCAGGTAATCGTTGCAGGAGATAATCAAGTCGTAGTACTTGGCCGGGTCGGCATAGGTGTTGCCACCTAAGTTCGACTGATAGTTGCTCAAGGCATAGATGTCGACATCCAAGTTGGTAGGTGCCATCAGCTCGGCCCTGGCCTCGTTGAGAAAGATGGACTTGTCGCCCACGGCCTGCATCTTCGTGATGACTCCCAAGAATCCGGAGTACATCTCACTCGATTCCTTGATGTAATCTTCTTCTTGCAGCATGGTGTCAGTGTTCGGCTCGAAGAAGTCGGAGCAGGCACTGAAGCCCATCAAGGCCAAGCCGCACAACATGCTTTTCAATATCGTATTCATATTCATTGTCGTTAGAATTTCAAGTTAACACCAAATTTTACGGATTTAGGCTGCACCATCTTCGCATAGTCGACACCCTGCGAAGTCTCGCTATAAGAATAGGAGATTTCGGGGTCGAGACCCAGATACTTGGTTGCGGTGAAGAGGTTCTCGCCCGTTAGGTAGATGGTACCCGAGCGGAAGAACTGGAGCCACGTCTTGTTAAAGGTGTAGCTGAGTGTCACACTCTTCATGCGCAGGTAAGAGGCATCCTCAATCCATCGTTCAGAGAAAGCGCAACTGCGGTAGGGGTCGTTGTGCTGCACACGGGGCACATCGGTCACCTGACCATCCATAGACCAACGGTTGAGCACGTTCACGCTCTGGTTGCCCATGGTGTTCATGCCTTCGTTTTGCTGACGAACGGCGTTGTAGGCCATATTACCCTTGGAGTATCCGAACTCGGCACTCAGTGCGAAGCCTTTATACTGGAACTGTGTGTAGAAGCCGCCAAAGAAATCGGGAGAGGCGCTGCCCAAAGACACCTTGTCGTTACTGTCGATGCGTCCGTCACCGTTCTGGTCCACGTAGTGCATATCGCCTGCACGGAAATAGTTGCCGTTGTCGGTCAACAGATGGGCAGCGTCTGCCTCAGCCTGGGTAGAGAACACGCCCACTACCTCGTAACCATAGAACTGGTAAGGCGATTTGCCTACCTGAGTCACCCAGATGTCGTTGACAATCTTGTCGTCGCCACCCAATGAGGTAATCTTATCGTCGTAGGTAGCGATGTTGCCGCCTACAATCCACTCGAAGTCGCGTGTACGGATGATCGAAGCCTGCACGGAGAGTTCCATACCTTTGTTTTCCATCTTACCGATGTTGGCATAATAGGGGGCCGAACCGTAAACGGAAGAGGTCGGTTTCGCACAGATCATGTCGCTAATTTGGTTGTTGTAGTAGTCGAACGAGAGGTTCAGTCTGTTGCGGAAGAACGACAAGTCCAATCCCAAGTTGATGGAGGAGTTTTTCTCCGGCTTCAAGTTGGTGTTCGGCACATTCACACGGGTAATGGCAGAGATGTTCTGGAAAGCGGATGCAGAGTAGTAGAACATTCCCATGGTGCTGGCAAAGCGAGTGTTACCAGTGAGGCTGTACTCTGCGCGCACGTTGAGTTTGCTCAGCCACTCGGCGTTCTGCAGCGACTTCAGTCCCTTACCCATGAAGGTGACACCTGCGGATGGGTAGAGGTAGAAGCGATCGGCGCTTGTTCCTGTGGAGGAGGCAGCGTCCAAGGCTACGTTGGCAGCCACTTGCACCAAGTTGTTGTAGGTGTAGTCAGCGTGTGCGTAGTAGTTCATCCAGTTCCACTTGTTGTTGTAACCCGAGAATTGACGACCATCATCCTGGGTATTACCCAAAGTCTGGTAGTAATCGTTATCGGTGTTGCGTCCGTCGCCCACATCCAACTCATTCTTGGTCATCAATATCTGTGCGCCAGCGAGAGCGTTGAGTTGATGAACGTGGTCGAAGAGATGAGAGTAGCGGGCATTCAGGTTGAAGTACACATTGCTGGTCTCCTTGATACCCGACCGTACGCGGTTGTTGGCGGTACCATAGCTATCCGTTGTAGGAACGATGGTCTTGTCTGTCAAACCGGGAACGAACAGGGTCTCATTGTCATAGTTATAGTACATACCTACCAAACCGGTGATGGTCAAGTCAGCAAATGGTTTGTAGTTGATACCCCCACGCAGGGTCAGGTCATACTGGCGGTTCTGGGCGTCCACTGTATTAACAATAGCCAACGGGTTGCTGACAGCGAAAGAGGAGTTGGTGCTCTTACCGAAGTTGTACGATGAGTAGGAGTTCAGCACGTTGCCGTCTTTGTCCTTGTTGTAAGGGCTCAGCACAGGCGACTGTGCATAGGCAGCCAGGATGGGGTTGGTCTTGATGTTCATGCCCTGCTCCTGGAACGTACCGGTGAGGTAGGCAAAGCCCAAGGTAGCGAAGATGTCCACCTTCTTGCTCACCAAAATGTTGCCGTTCAACTGGGTATGGAAGCGTTCGGTACTGGTCTCCTCGTAGAGTCCGTCCTCCTTGGAGTAACCGAGCGAGAGGTCGTACTTGGCAATCTCGTCACCACCTTCCACACGGAAGAGGTGGTCGGTGGTCATACCTTTTTTATATATAAGGTCTTGCCAATCGGTCTGGTTGTTGTAAGTATTCAGGTAGAGCGCGTTGTTGGGGTCCTTCAGGAACGGGAAGTTGCTGTAGAAGTTATCCATGTCGGTATAGTAAGTCATACCGGCATCGGTCAGATAGTTCAGATAGTCCTTGCCTGACAGCATCGGGATGCGCTTGTTGTTCCACGTGATGCCGAACTGTCCGGAGTAGCTTACGCGGGTCTCCATATCGTTGGAGGTGGCGCCGTCGGTCTGTATCAGAATCACGCCGTTGGATCCCATCGAACCGTACATGGCAGCCTCAGCTCCCTTCAGCACGGTGATGTTCTGGATATCGTTGATGTTGTATGCCTGAAAGATGTCACGCGTCAGACCACCGATGATGGTCGACTCGTTCTTATCCGGCAGGTAAGGCACACCGTTGATAACAATCAGCGGGGCGTTGTCGCCAGTCAAGGTACGTATACCGCGCAGGTTGAAGTAGCTGCCTTCGCCCGGCATACCGCTGCCGCGTGTTACCTGCAGACCGGCTACCTGACCTGTCAGAGCACGGTCTATCTTGCCGCTGCCCAACAGGAAATCCTTCTTGGCAATGTTTGTGGCACTGGTATAGTCAGTGATGGCATTGTTGTTGTCACCACGGAACGGCAGTACCACCTCTTCGTTATACTTATACTGGTTGTCGCGAATCATCACGATGGTCACATCCTTGCGGCCGTTGAGTTGTTGCTTCACGGTGAGGTAGCCAGGAGCCCACACCGAGATGGTTCCCGTGTGCTTCTTCACTTTGATGGAGAACTTACCATTGGCCTCCGTCGTTGTGTTCAGGCTGTCCTGCACATACACCACGGCACCGTCTATCGGGGCATTGGCGACGGTGATGACCTTACCCGTCAGCTCGCCGCCGTTCTGTGCGTATAGGCTGGTTGCCACCATCAGGGGCAACGCAACCAAGAGCGTTCTATATATCTTTTTCATATGATTCCGTATAAAGGTTAATAGTTGTTTGCCGTCGGGCGGATACACCAGTGCTCGGGAGTGAAGCCAGATCCTCCATTGATCTTTGCCTCAAACCGGATGTGCAGTTCCACCGGCTCATCGCCTTCGATGGTGAACGTAGCCACTTGTGCACCATCTCTGTCGTATTTGGTGTTGGAGAGATTATAGTTTTCTGGCTGACCACCACCGCTACGGTCGTGCGAGTAGTTCTTCCATGAGGCTCTGTTAATCTCGGTAATATACTTATCGTTGATGTAGATCTTGCAATCGTTCTTCATATTAGCTACCTTTCCGGCTCCCAAGTGAAGCGTATACTCACCGGGGGGAACGATGTAGGGCTCCACGTCGTAACTGTTGTCATCGTGCAAGTCGAACTTGAAGGCGGTGAAGTCCAGAATATTCGTGTAGCCCGACGTGTCGCTCATCGTGAGCCAGAGGTACTCGTTGCTGACCATCGGCCAACCGCCACCCGGTGTCCATGCTTTCACCTCGGTACGTGTAGTACCGCTATAGGGAGTCATATTGGTGCAAATAAAGTACTTGTCCTTATCCTCCTGCGTCATGTACTTGTACCACTTGAAGAGGTCCTTGAAACGCCACATCAGCACATCCTTGGTCGGCAACTTCAGTGAGGTGACATAGTAGGCCACGCCGTTGCTCAGCTTTATCGGATTGTCAAGGTCCACCTTGTTGACGGTCGTGCGCCATTGCTTGCTGAAGGCAGAGGTGAAGTCGGGGTTCTTCTCGTCGCCGAAATCCTCGGGTCCATATTCCACATTCTTGAAAAACATGGCTTGGAAGCACCAGTTCTCCAGTACAGAGTCTGGACGTTCAATCCTCCACGTCTTCAGTTTCTCCTTAGCCACGCTCAAGGCATTGTTTATCTGCTCATCAGAGGGGATGAACACGGTTGTCTTCGTGCTCTCGGAGAAGAGGTCAAGTCCTTGGGCCTCGAAGTAGGGGTTGGTCACCGTGAAGACGGAGTCGTAGACGGTGTTACCGGACTTGTCCACACCGATGCTCAAGCTGTTGCTCTTGTCGAAGGTGTTCACATTGTGCGAGAGGACAGCGTTCTTGAAGATGGAATAGTCGTCACTCAACTCTTCTATCACCTCCATCAGGGATTTCGGTGTAACGATGAGTTGGTCCAACTCATAGATGAATCCATTATTCACCTTCACCACCTTATTCACACGGCATTCGTCGTTGAAGAGGATTTCCTCTTCTCCCGTCTCCTCGGAGACCACCTTGTTAATGGTCACATACTTGCCGTTCCACATCGTCAGGCGCTGACCATCCTCGATCACGCTCGGTGACAAGGCAGCTGTCGTTATCTGACTCTTGGCCTTGAAGATTTTCTCGTCCTCGGTAAGGCCGTCCAACGTGTTGTTGGACGACTTGGTCACCTTCTCGTCAGGAATCACGAAGAGGGTGTACGATACACCTTTCTCTTCCATCTCCTTTATCACGCCAGTCTCCTCGAAGAGGGCGTACATCGTGCTATATTCCGACTGTGACTTGAGGTAGTCCTCTGCAGGGCTGTCCACAATGGACATCTCGGTGTTGTTGACGACGGTAGCGCGCTTAGCGTAGTGGTCGTCCCATTCGTCCGTACAGGAAGCCATCACTCCTCCCCATAGGATCATAGCAGGTAAGATATATTTGTATGCTTTCATAATCTGATTAGTTTAGAGGTTCAAACAAAATGTAATCGAGCTGCAGACGGAAGTCCTTAGAGATGCTGGCTGCAGGGTCGTCCATCGTGATACGTACCGTATATTCCTTCATATCGTTGATCTCCACCTCGCTGTAGAGCACCGCATCAAACAGCCCCATCGTGGTAGTGTAGTTTCCAGAGGCATCCGTATCACTCGGCAGGCTCGAATAGAGCGGATACGATACAGAGGGTAAGTTCTCCAGTTCGTTGAACTTCACGTTGATCTGTCCACCGTTGCTGCCGCTACCGTAGGAGCGGAAGTTCTTCATACTGTTGGCATAGAAGTAGCGCAGCGTCACCTTGTACTTACCAGGCAACAATACCGGAGTCTTCATCTGCAACCATCCTTTGTAGCCCAAGGAGATGGTCAACAGGTCGCCATGCAGGGAGCGACGGGTTTCGTCCTGATAATCATAGGTGGAATTGGCCCGCAATGTACGATAAGCCAGATTACCATAGTTACTCTTCGGCATGCCCTGTGCACCGACTTGGTATTCGTAGCAAGCCAAGCCTGCGTCCTTCAGTTCAGTTGAGTATTCAGTGCTCTCTTCGGTCTCCTGTTGGTAGACTTGTCCTTCCACACCGTATGATCCAATGTAGTTGGCCACCTCGGCATAGTCAGCGAAGTCCCAGTAAACGGTTATCGGCTTCAGCGTGGTGCAAATGGGCAACATACCGTTCAGCTGTTGGATGTATCCGTTCTTGGCCTGGAAGTCACAATCCTCCTCGTTGAAGAAGGTGCTCATCTCGTTGCCACCGTCGTAGTTCATATAGTAGTTACCATCTTCCTCTTTCGTCACCTTGATACCAGCGTTCTCACAAGCTGTACTCCATATCTTGCAGGAGATATCGGAGTCGAATACCTTGAAGTTGGCCACTTTGTAGCGTCCCTCGAGGATGTGGTAGGCTACGTAGCGGTTCAGTGCATTGTCCTTGTTGGTATAGTCGCTGCCGGCTCCCAACTTCTTTACCAAGTCGTCGCAGGAGTTGATGCCATTCTGTTGGAACACGGCATCGCTCACGCCGAGGATGGTGTAGTTGCGGCGAATCTCTTGCTTGCTGCCATCGGCCTTCTCCACAACGTCGGAGATGACGTTCAGTTCATCGCTCCATCCGGTCAGCTTCATCGCCTCGGCCAGGATGTTGTTTTTGTTGTTCTCGTACAGTTTGTCGTAGACACCTTCGATGAGCGGTCGCAACACATCATCCAACACATAGACGTATCCGTTGGAAGTGGAGATAGCGAGTTCCTTCACGTGGGCTTCACCATTGATATACATGGCATCGAATCCACCATCGGTAGCATCCTCGGTATTGAAGGTCACCTCCAAGGCATCGTCCGACAGAGTCTTCGCAGGCAGTTCACCGCCCATGGAGAAGGTCTCCAAGGTAATGGTGTCGTTCACAACATGGTACTGCACCAACTGGCGAACATACGACTGGTCGAGTTCTTCCACCGAAGATACTTTCTTTTCGGCATAGAAGGTCTGCACGGCCTCGTTGGTAGGCGCGAACATGGTCAGATGTTCCGATGCCTGGTTCACGGCATTATAGAGATCGGCGTACTTCATCACCTTTATCCACTCCGAGAAGTCGTCGGAGCGTGAGCTCAGGTACGACGAGATGGGTTGGGTGTCGTACACCGCCAAAATCTCATCTTTATAGGGGTCCTCGCAGGAATAGAACACTGCGACGAGCGTCAATAGACTTAATTTAATCAAGTTTCTCATAACCTTCTGTTTTATTCGTTAACATCAGCGTAGTAGGGGTTCTGCACCAGCAACGTGTTGTGGTTGATTTCCGACTGGTTAATGGGCAGGTACCATGCATTCTCATTCTTCAACACCGAACGCAGCCAAGAAGAGTTGGCCGTGGAGTTGTAGGTGGTGATGATATCGATGAACTGCGATTTGTATTTGTAGTTCTGCGATTTGCCGAAGCGGAGCAGGTCGTACCAGCGCTTGCCTTCAGCAGCGAACTCAATGTTGCGCTCATGAAGGATTGCCTGCAGCATCTCCTCCTCGGTAGCGGACTCGGCCATCAGTGTGGAGTCGCTCAACTTGGCACGATTGCGCACTTGGTTGATGAGTTGGATGGCTTCGGCATAGCCGCTTGCGCCTTTCCACACCAGTGCCTCGGCCTTCATCAACAGAATCTCCGTCATGCGGTAGATGATGAAGTTGGCATCGTCGTTGGGGCGTGTCTGGCTCAAGTCCTGATAGTCATAGCCTTTGTACTTCCAGATGCAATATTGTTTCTTGTCAGCTGTTCCCGAAGTATTCAAGTCGGCATAAGCGCCCCACTGGGCACGGACAGACGCATTCGTCGAACCGACTCCGTTCTCGATGCTCTCGTTGTACAAGTCCTCGCACATCGCTTCAGTGTACTGGTAAGTGGCGGTGGTACTGAGGGTGAAGTAGTACGAAGGGGAAGATCCACGGTTATCGGAGGTCTGCGCGAAGTTCGTCAGGTCCCAGTTGATCTCGAAGATGGACTCATTACTGTTGCCTTGCGAGAAGATGGAGAACCACTTGTCGGAATCGGCCATGAACACGGGACGATAAGTAGCGTCGGCGTTGATGAGCAGATCGCAGTATTTGATGCAGTTATCATAGTCCTCGCTCCAGAGGCAGACATCGGCCATCAGTGCGTAGAGTGCCCAGACGGTTGCGCGTCCCTTGTCGGCTCCCGCCCACTCGTCGTCGTCATAGAACTCTTTGGCGGCTCCAGTAGCCAAGGCTGTTTGGATGTCACTCTTTATCTGAGCTATCATCTCTGCCTCTGTGGACTTAGCGATGTCGTAGGGTGCCGAGTCGTCCACATAGGGCTCGGTGACGATAGGTGCCTCTCCAAAGTTACGCACGAGGTAGAAGTGACAGAGTCCGCGCAGGAAGTAGGCTTCACACAGGTGGGAGTTCATCACCACCTCCTGATAGGTGTCGTCTATGGCCTGTACCTCGGGAGCATACTTGATGACCGAGTTGGCGAGGTTCAGCACTTTATAGATAGAAGCCCAGCTACACAAGGCATCGGATGCCGTGATGCGGAAGTTCTGCAGTTTCTGTTTTTTGGTGTCGCTATAAGCGTAGATGGAGGCTCCGCGCAACTCGCTCCAGTCCACTAGGGTCTGGGTGCAGGAGCGCAGTGAAGAGTATCCGGCAGAGAGCACGGACTCCACGTCTTCCTTAGCCTTCCAATAGTTTTCCGTTATCTGTTCATTCTTGGGATAGACCTCGAGCCAGCTGTTACAGCTGCTGCAGAGGAATCCTCCTATGACGAATAAACCTATCAATATCTTTTTCATATCTCTGTGGTATTAGAAACTCATATTTAAACCGAAAGAAAATCTCTTGGCAACAGGTGTGGTGGCCGAGTCGATGGCCAAGTTATCCTTGACGGATACCTCAGGATCCTGTCCCGAATAGTCTGTCCATGTGAACAGGTTGTAGCCCGTGGCGAAGAGGCTCAGCGAACTGATACCCAAGCGGTTGCAGGTCTTCTTATTGAAGGCGTAGCTCAGGGTCACAGTCTTCAGACGTACGAAAGAGGCTTTCTCCACGAAGCGGTCGGAACCCAAGTAGTTGCGTCCTTCGTTGTAGAGGGCACGCGGGATGTCGGTGATATCGCCTTCGTTGCGCCAGCGACGGAGCACAGCCTTGCTCTGGTTGCTCGATCCGTACATAGCCTCGTTGTTCATGCGGGCCTGGTTGACGATGGATTGTCCCAGACGGCCATGGAAGAAGGCGCTCAGCGATACGTTCTTGTACTTCACGGTCAAGCCGCCACCGCCGGTTACCAGCGGCTGGGTGTTACCCAGGTATACAATGTCGTACTTGTTGATGACACCGTCGTGGTTGATATCCTCGTACATGGCGTCACCAGGGTAACAGGTGTACGAGCCGTTCTTCATCACGATGGGGTTGCCTTGCAAATCGGTCATGACGTTGCCCTCGGCATCGCGAGCGTAGGTAGCGTCCTTATTCTGATAAACGCCCTTGTAGCGGTATCCGTAGAAGGAGCCGATAGGACGGCCCACTTCGGTGAGGTAGGCATATTCGCCGTTCTCCACCTCGTCGGCATTCTTCACACCCTCGGTGGCACCTGCTTGCAGTTCGGTAATCTTGTTGCGGTTGCGGGCCAGGTTGAAGTAACCGCTCACGCGCCAATCCTTCTGATTGAGCAGTACAAAGTCGGTACGGAACTCCCATCCTTCGTTGCGAGTAGATCCGGAGTTGTAGTAGGCGATAGACGAGAATCCTGTGGTGGAAGGTATCGTGAAGTTCTTCCGCAGGATGTCGTAGCGGTTACGGATGTAGTAGTCGAACGTGAAGCGCAGGCGGTTGTTGAAGAAGCCCAGGTCGAGTCCGATGTTGTACTCTTTCAGGGTTTCCCATTTCAACTTATCCAGCTGCATACGATTCGGTGCGATGGAGGTCATGTTCATGTAGTTGTCACCCGTGGCCTTGAAGGCTCCCATGTAGACGGAGTTGCCTCTGGGAGCGGTACCACTCTCACCATAGCTCAGACGGATCTTGGCTTGGTCGAGGAATTTCTCCTTGAGCGACCGCATGAAGGGCTCGTCTTGTATGTTCCAGTTGAGACCAAAGGAGGGGAAGTAGCCCACACGCTGGTCGCGACCCATGGCAGAGCTGCTCTCCATGTTGACCAAAGCCTGTGCTACGTAACGGCCCAGGTAGGTGTAGTTGACCATGGCCATACCGGATACGCTGCGGCCTTCGGATGTACCGGAGCCCATGCTCTGTACGGTGGTTCCCACTATAGGATCGGACAGACCCGAAGAGGCCATGCCGGAGGTCTTGCTGGCGTAGCTGGAGCTTGAGGACTGACTAGTGTTCCAACGGAGATTGGCAATCAGGTTATGCTTGTCCTTCCAGTTCTTGATGAACTGCAGCTTGTTCTCGGTCTGTATGGAAAGGCTCTCCGACGTTCCGTCGTAGGCTTGGTTGGCATAGGCATTCATCCATACGGCTCCGGTCACTTCCTGAGGCAAGAACTTGGAGGTCTTGGTATCGTTCATCTTGATGGATACGTAGGCGGTCCAAGTCAGTTCGGGCAATATTTTGTAACGAGCATCGACAACAGCACGGAACTCACGTTGCAGGGTGTTATTGGTAGACTCTTTAGCCATGGCTACGGGATTGTAGTTGGTGGCGCTGCTACCGGTATCGTTGCTCTTGAACACACCTTCCCAGTCAGAGGTCTGGCGGGTGAAATATTGGTCGAGTTGCTCGCCCGTGGCATCATTGATGACATAAGGCGATTTGTTAGGCATCTTCTTGAAGGCTTCCGAACGGACTGTAGTAGCCCAGTTGGCATCCTTGTCGGTCTGTGTGTAGGTGACGTTGGCACCGAACTTCAGTTTCTTGGAGAAGTTGTAGTCGATACGCAACGCCGTATTGAAACGGTTCATCGAGGTTCCGATGGTTGTACCTTCCTCGGTAGCGTAACCCAAGGCCAGACGGTAAGTAGCACGGTTACCACCACCGCTCATGGAGAAGCTGTTGTCGGAGGTCAGAGCCTGCTGACGTACGAGGTCGAGCCAGTCAGTGTTCTGTTTGTATTCATTATAGTATTGCCAGTTGGGGTCGTCACCGATTTCCGGTGTGTCGAACAGCAGACGCAGGTAGTTGGAGGCTTTGCTCACACCCACGTAGTTTGCGCTGTTCCAGATGGCATCTTGCATCAAGGCTACGTATTCGTCGCCATCCAGCATCGGGATAGTCTCCGGTTCAATCTTGGTTGTCCATTTCGAAGAGAAGGAGAAGCGGGTCTTTCCCACCTTACCTTTCTTGGTGTTGATGATGAGCACACCATTAGCACCCTTGGTACCCCACACGGCAGTGGCGGAGGCATCCTTCAGCACCTCCACGGACTCGATGTCATTCGGAGAGATGTTGAGCAACGCACCCAAGTCTTCCTGACTGGCGGTGGCAAAGTCGAAGTCGTCGGTGTTGCTGTCGGAGTAAGGCACACCATCGATGACAATCAACGGGTCGGCATTAGCGTTCAGGGTGCTGGCACCACGGATGAAGATGGTACTCTTGGCGCCCGGGTCACCGCTCAAGGTGATATCAACACCACCCAACTGACCTTGCAGCACCTCTTCCACACTAGTCACAGGGGCTGTAGCCACCAAATCCTCCACATTCACCTTCTGTGTAGCGGAAATTTGCTCTCGCATACCCACACCCAGGTCGTTGCGGTCCTTGCGCTCGGCAACCACCTCCACTTGACTCATGGCCATCGACTCGGACTCCATAGTCACGTCCAACGTCTTCTGGCCGGTATATTTGAAACGCTTCGTCTTCATACCAATGTACGAGAACACAAGCGTCAGGTTCTTCTCATTCTTAGGAATCGCCAACGAGTATTGGCCGTTCATGTTGGTGATGGCACCGCCCAATGAACGTTCCTGCGAGTTCATGATATTGATGTTGACACCTATCAACGGTTCCTTCGACCCACCGAATCGCTCGGTCACGGTACCGATGATAATCTGTTGTGTCTGTGCCACCACTTCTCCGGCTGAACAGAGAATCAGGGCGACAGCTATATATAACTTTGTTAACTTCATAATGCTTGATTTACAGATTACTTAAGAAGTGACTCTATGAAATGAAAACATCCGTCACCGTAGCAGAACGGGAAGAGGTCGTATTTATCCGACACCTTCACCTCGTTCATCCCATCCTTCAACTTGATGGAGAGAGAGGTTCCGCCATCGGTGTAAACAACGGCCTTTCCGTCGTAGTTGGTATAGTCGCCGCTCGCCATCTTAGAGCCTGGGTAGCAGGCCGAAGCGATGGAAGTAGCCACCACGAAGTAGTTGCTGAGGTATTTCTTCAGCGCTATCTTCTCAGCATCAGTCAGCGGTTTGCTGGAGTCCAACAGTTCCACGGCATAGTCGTCATAGATAGTCAGCTTGGCAGCCTCGGGAATCTCGTTGGCAGCCAACGCCTTCCGCAACGTTTCATTCGTCGGGATGAAGGCTACGGAACGTCCGGAGAGTCCGGCGATGGTCTTACCGGAAATCATGCCTGCCTCACGAAGCAACTGTGCGAAGCAATAATAAGGATAACGGGCATCCTGACAAGTAGCCAGTTTCTCTTGCATGCTACTGCCCGTACCATCCTCAGTCTCTGCCTCAAACAGTCCGGCTTCCGAACCGGCCTTGTAGGTGTAGGTTTTTCCGTTGGCCCAAGCTTTTCCGTTATTGGTCACCTCCTCGAATTCCACAAAGGGATCGTACGAAGTATTTCCGGGTTCCAGGATGCCGTTGTACTGTGTGCTGCAGGTTATCTTGCCGTCCTTCACGAACCAGTAGCAGAACGATGACTGGATAGGAACAATCTGTGTGCCAGTGGTCTGCAGGGTCACCTCCTCGCCCATCACGGTGTGGGCACGGATGATGCGTTGCAGCTCGTCGGAACCTACAGATTCCCAGACGTCATCTTCTTTCCGCTCAAGCTTGTTGCCTTCGGGATAGACATTCAGATAGATACCCTCGTTCTCGAAGGTATAGTTCTCGGGAATAAGCAGTGTATATTTCTCATTCTCTGATCCAAAGGAGGAGAGCAGTTCAGAGGTGTTCATCGCATAGAGGAAGTCGATGAAGCGTTTCTCGTGGAATGCCGGACCAGACACGGAGTTGAACAATATCGGAGTCTGTATCTTGTTGAGTCCATAGAAACTACCATTGACACACATCTTACGTACCACGTCCGATGCGAAGGGATCGAAGCTGTACTTCGTGCCCGAAGCCGTGGTCACCTTTCCACTCTCAATCTCCTCGGGGAAAGCTACTGAACCACTGTAAACATATTCGTTGAGGAAGAGGGTCTGAATCAGCGGGTCGAGCGACTCGAAGTCGTCGTAACCGCTGTTCTTCCAATAGGAACCAAAGAACTCCTTCAACGCTTTGTTGTTAGGAGCGAAGAGACTGTATGCCCGATAAGCCAGTGTATCGAGCCGGCGGTAGTCATATTTGTACCACTCCATGGCGATAGGCGCCAACGGGTCGCGGTGGCTGTGCAGATAGAGTGTATCCACTCCCAATGCCTCACCATATTTGGTAGTCAGCTCATCGTCCGCCGTGTAAACAGAGAATTTGTCATAGATAGCCAGAAAGTCCGAATAGTCGGGATTGTTCTTCAGCTCATCGTATAGGGAACCCAGCGGCTCCAATACCTTATTAATAGTATAGACGTAACCGTTCTTGGCAATGAGTCCATACTCGTTGACCGTAGCCTCGGATACGTTGAAGCCATCGTCGCCCGTCCACGTGGAGTTGGGATAGAATGCCTCGTAGTTCTTCTTGGCATCAATCTTCTTGGAAGAGAAGAAGTAGTGGGAGAAGACCGGAACGAAGCGTTCCAAATGGTAGACAGTCACCGTCTTGCCGGTCTGCGGTTCCACCTCTTTGGTAGGTGCCGCGTTGCTGCGCGTGCGGAACTTGTAGTACATACCCGGGTCGAGAATCTCGGCACCTTCGTCATACGCACCTTCGCCCTCGGGACGGAAGTTCTCCAGTCCACTCTTATTGTAGGCATAATAGAGGAGGTGGAAGCCGACAAGTTCTTTCAAATCCGCTACGGGAATGTCCTTCACTGCGGAATAGCCATGTTCCTTCAGGTAAGTTGTGAAAGCATCGTTGTCAGGAGCCATGACGGTCATCAGGCCTCTGCCCTGCATGATGCTTTGGTAACCGGCACGCTCGGCCGCTTCCAAAAACATGGAGTACTTACCTCCCATGCTCTCATCCGAAAGCAGTTCCCACGCGCTACCTTTAATCCACTCGGGGACTTCATAATGTTCGTCCATCTTGTCCTGACAGGACCAGAGGAAGAACGGAATGAAAAAGAGCCAATGTAGCCCTCGCATAATCGTTAAGTTTCTCATAATACTAAATCTATAGTTCTTACACTAACAAAATTTTCTCATTCAACTTGGAATGCTGCCCCGCCAGCGTCTATACCTATTATACATAGACGTCTATACCTATTTATATAGAGCGACGAAGGTAGCGAATTCTTGCCTCGAGTCTACACTACTGCGTACTCCATGCAAGTTTCCGATGCGAAAGTAGATACATTATTTAACAGAGGGAATGGAATAGCATACCAAAGGATGGAATATTCGTTTTGGCTATAATTTGCATTGATTATCTGTCGTTTTACAATATGGAAAAACTGGTCATTACAAGTATTATATGGCTAAATCCCTCCATTTATAGTGTTAAAACCAGGCAAAAGAGGATAAAAAAGGAGTCGAAAGGGATGGAGAGGAGGGTGATGTAGAGACAACAAGTAGGGTCCACTCTAGAATGACCATAGGCTCTCGCCCCGAGACCCCACGGTCATCCTACGGGGACCCATGTTCATCTTGAGTGAACCCTACCTGAAATATACCCTATATATATTAGGGGCACCAAAGTGCTATCTAGTGGTTACTTGTTCAACCGCCAAACAGCTCCGTCCTTGGTATCCTTAATCTCGAATCCGAGGGCGGTGAGTTCGTTACGAATTTTGTCGCTCGTAGCCCAGTCCTTGTTGGCCTTGGCGATGGTGCGCTGCTCGAGCAGCATGTCCACAGCCTTGCCGAAGGCTTCCTCGCGGGCAGCGTCGGCCTCGCGTTCAGTACGCAAGCCGAGAATGTCGAACACGAACAGGTGGAACACCTCTTTCAACTCCTGCAGGTCCTCGGCACTGATGGTGGCCTTCTTGTCGAGCACGGTGTTGATGATGCGGCAAGCGTCGAACAGGTGGGCGATGACGATAGGTGTGTTCAGGTCGTCATTCATCGCGTCGTAACACTTCTGACGCAGGCCCTTCACATCAACGGTGGAGGCAGCGGCCGGTTCTATGCGATCCAGATTGGACATAGCCTCAGCCAAGCGTTCGAATCCCTTCTCGGCAGCTTGCAGGGCCTCGTTGCTGAAGTCCACAGTGCTGCGGTAGTGCGCCTGCAGAATGAAGAAACGGATGGTCATGGGGCTGTAGGCCTGCGCCAGCAGCTTATGCGAGCCGGTGAAGAGTTCGTCCAGGGTGATGAAGTTGCCCAAACTCTTACCCATCTTCGTACCATTGATGGTAATCATGTTGTTGTGCATCCAGTAGTGCACCATGTCGTCGCCCTGCGAAGCCACGCTCTGTGCAATCTCGCACTCGTGGTGGGGGAAAATCAGGTCCATACCGCCTCCATGGATGTCGAAGTGCGAACCAAGGTATTTGCGTCCCATGGCTGTGCACTCGCAGTGCCATCCAGGGAATCCGTCGCTCCAGGGGCTGGGCCAGCGCATGATGTGCTCGGGCTGCGCCTTCTTCCACAGGGCGAAGTCGGCAGGGTTGTGTTTCTCCTGCTGACCGTCGAGCTCACGGGTAGTGTTGAGCACATCCTCCAAGTTGCGTCCGGAGAGCTTACCGTAGTGATGGTCCTTGTTGTACTTCACCACGTCGAAGTAGACGGAGCCTTCGCTCACGTAGGCGTAGCCATTGTCCAGGATTTCCTGCACCAGCTGAATCTGCTCGATGATGTGACCAGAAGCGTGAGGTTCGATGCTGGGCGGCAACACGTTGAGGGCCTCCATCGACTTGTGGTAGCGGTTCAGATAGTACTGCACCACCTCCATGGGCTCCAGTTGCTCCAGACGGGCCTTCTTGCCAATCTTGTCCTCACCCTCATCAGCATCGTGTTCCAGATGACCCACATCGGTGATGTTACGCACATAACGTACCTTGTAGCCCAGATGCTTGAGGTATCTGAACAGGAGGTCGAAGGTGATGGCCGGACGCGTATGACCGAGGTGGGCATCACCATACACCGTAGGTCCACAGACATACATGCCCACATTAGGAGCATGCAACGGCCTGAAGGCCTCCTTCGTGCGGGTCAATGTATTGTAAATAACTAATTGTTGTTCCATATTCTCTAACGTTTTAGTTGGATACATTTCTCTCTTTTCCTCGCAGCGCCTTGCTTAAAGGCTCGCCTGACAAGGAGTTGCAAAGTTACACCAATTCCTTGGATTCCTCACAAGGAAAGGACAGAAAACATTTCATTCCGTCTCTTTCTCCACACTCGGGTCAAACTGTGCCATATACTCGGTAGGCGACATGCCATACTGCTCGCGGAAGGAGTTGCTGAAGTGGGAGAGGTTGGTGTAGCCCACCGCATACGCCACTTCGGAGACGGGCATCTTCTTGGTCAGGAGGGAAGCGGCCTGTTGCAAGCGGATATTCTTGATGAAGTCGTGCGTGGATAGGTTGGTCAGTTCCTTCAGCTTACGATGGAGGTGCACACGGCTCAGTCCCACCTCGGTGGCCAGCATGCCCACGTTGAGCTTCGGGTCGTCCAGGTGTTGGTTGATGACCTTCATGATGCGTTCCATCAGTTGCTCGTCGCTCGACTTCATCTCCAGCCTCTCTATCTTGTCCTCCTGCAGCTGGGCACCGCTGAACTTGTTGCGCAGCAGCCGTCGGTTGGCTATCAAGTTGGCGATGGTACTCTTCAGTAGTTCCATGTTGAAGGGCTTCACGAAGTAGGCATCGGCTCCGATGCCCATACCCTCCAGCTTGTCCTCGGGGCGCGACTTGGCGGTGAGCAGCACGATGGGGATATGGTTGATGTTGGCATTCTGCTTCAGCTTGCGACAGAGGGTGAGTCCGTCCATATTCGCCATCATGATATCGCTGATGACCAGGTTGGGCATCTCCTTGAGGATGGCATCGTAGGCCTCCTTGCCGTCGCAACAGGTGAGCACGCGGTAGTCGGCAGAGAGTTCTTGCTTCAGGTAGTTGCGGATTTCTTCTTCGTCCTCCACCACCATCACCGTCTGGCGGCTCTTGGAGCGGGATGTCTTTTCCGGAGTCTCCTCCTCAAAGGTCTCGTTGGTGGTGGCCATGCGCAGCGGAGCTACCGGTGCGGCATCGACATCCTCCAGCTCCTCGGTGCGCAGATGGTCGCAGCCCAAGGGGATGCGTATGATGAAGCGGCTGCCGGAGACATCCTCGCGGTTCTCGGCATAGATGACTCCATGATGGAGCAACACCAGCTGACGACACAGGTGCAGACCGATGCCGGTACCGAAGTTGGAGTTTGTGGCATCGTTGTCTATCTGGTAGAAGCGTTCGAAGATGCGCTCTATCTTGTCCTTGTCGATGCCGATGCCGCTGTCCATCACCACAATCTCGAAATAGTCGCGCAGGGCGTCGCGTCGCGACTCATCCCTACCTGTGGTGAGGCCGATGGTAATCTCTCCCTCATTGGGAGTGAACTTGAAAGCGTTGGAGAGAACATTCATCAGCACCTTGTCGAAGTTGTTCATGTCCACCCAGACGTCAAGCCTAGGCATAGCGTGGACGAACTCGAACCGTATCTGTTTCTTCTGCGCCAGCGTCTCGAAGGGCTGCATCACGTTGGCGATGAAGCCTACCATGTCGGTCTGACGAAACTTCATGAACATCTGTCCCTTGTCCAACTTACGGATGTCCATCAGTTGGTTAATGAGTCGCAGGATGCGTTGCGCGTTGCGGTAGATCATCAGGTAGGTCTTGCGCCGGTCGGTCTCGCCCTCGTTGGCGAGTAGCTTCTCCAGCGGATTGATGATGAGCGTCATCGGGGTGCGTATCTCGTGGGAGATGTTGATGAAGAACTGCAGCTTGGCTTCGTTCAGTTGTTCCTTGTGTTCGCGCAGCTGTATCTCACGCCGATGACGGACGCGCGCCAACACATAGCCCACCACGGCAAATGCCAGCAGGGCCAACAAGGCGGCGTAGATGCAGAATGCCCACCAAGTAGCATACCAAGGTGAGGCAATGACGATGCGCACACTCCGCACGTCGGACAGCTGGCCGTAGTTGGAAGCCCGCACCTGGAAGGTGTAGGTTCCCGGGGAGAGATTATTGTAGGAGACACGGTTGGTACCCGGCTCGGTGGTGGTCCACTTCTCGCCCAGTTCCTCTATGCGATATTGGTAGCAAATCTGTCCGGGGTTGTTATACTGCAGCGTGGAGAAGGCAAGGCTAAAGGAGTTGTCCTTGTAGGCGAGGCGAAACTCCTTGGCATCCATGATGACACCATCCACCACGGGCGACCCGCCCGAGAGCGTTTCGGAGTTTACCTTATTATTATATATGTAGAAGGCAGTGACGTAGACCGACAGCGGGGTGAAGGGAATCGTTATCCAGTCGGGATCGAAAGCCGTCACACCGTCGATGCCTCCGAAATAGATCTTGCCCGAGGCGTCGGTGTAATAGGCTCCGTGGGTGAACTCGTTGCCCTGCAGTCCGTTGTTGGAGGAGAAGTTCACCACGGATTCCTTGTTCTTGTCGTAATAGCTCACGCCCTTATAGGTGCTCACCCATATACTGTTCTTTCCGTCCTCGGCCACACCGCAGATGACGTTGCTGGGCAGTCCTTCGTCCATCCCGTAGCGGCGCACTTCACCAGAGAGTTTGTTGAAGTAGTAGAGCCCGTCGCTAGTACCCATCCAGAGGTTTCCGTTGTGGTCCTCGGCAAAGGCGTAACCTACACAGCCGGATATCAACAGGTTGGTACCCTTATAGACGAGGAAATTGCGGGTCTTGGGGTCGAAGCAGCTCACGCCTTTGTAATGGCCCATCCATATCTTTCCCTCGCTGTCGCAGAAAAGTTTGTGTATCCAGTCGTTTGGTAGTTCATTGCGGTCAGTGTCTCCGCTCTCGTCCTTGGACGATTCGTAGTGTTCCATCTGCCCCGTCTTCGTGTCGTAGCGATAGAATCCCGACCCGAAGGCGGCAAAATAGACTTGGTGGTCGAGGTCCTCGGCGACATCGTACACCACCGTCTCCTTGATGGCAGTGAAGTGTTCGTAGCTGCCGGTCCGCCGGTTGAGTCGTCCCACGCCTTGTCCGTAGGTGCCTAGCCAAAGAGCACCGTCAGCATCCTCGTGTACGCAGAGGATGGTGCTGGGAAACGAGGGGTTCTGGGCGTTAGCGCAATAGTGGTGCAACCGCTTGCCTGTAGCGTCGAGCTCGTAGAGTCCTTCGTTGTCAGCGCCCACCCACAGATGGCCGGACTTGTCCACATAGACCGCCATCACGCATCCCTCGCCGATGGGGTTGTAGTAGCTCGACTGGTTACCATAGTATTCGAAGGGGTTCTGTTGTTTCTTCAGCAGCACAATGCCTTTCTGGAACAGACCTATCCAGACATTCCCGTCGCGGTCTTCCTGGATGGCGTGTACCTTGGCACGGGAGAGGTTCACGGGCGAGGCGTTCACGTTGTGGTCGACCAGCTTGCCCGTCTGTGCGTTGTACACCTTGATGCCCTCGCCGTCCGTGCCTACCCACAGGCGTCCATTCACCATAGCCAGACAGGAGACGGCGATGGCAGAAGGGCCCGACTCGGAGGGCACTGTCACCATGCGGTCCGTCTTCTCGTCATAGCGAAACAGTCCCTGCTTGATCTCTCCAGCAAAGACGTTACCCGACGCATCCTCATGAAGCGAGGTGATGATGCTGGCCGACACAGGGAACTCCACATTGGATAGTTTCTTGGTAGCGAAATCGTAACGGGCCAGTCCGTTGCCGTCGGTGCCTAGCCACAGGTGGCCCCGACTATCGAAGAGGAAGTTGGAGAGAAAGGTGTAGCCCGTCTGGTCAAACAGGTCGTCCACCGACCGGGCACAGGTCATGGTGCTGTCCATGCGGAACAGCCCGTGTCCGCTGGTACTCATCCACACCTCGCCTTTCGACGTTTCCTGAAAGAAGGAAACGTGGGCACTCACCGTACGTCCAGCACGCACCATCGGCACCTCGCGGAAGTGGTTGGTCTGCTCGTTGTAGACCATCAGTCCATTGATGCAGCCTATCAGTACATGTCCCCGGCTGTCCGTGTAGACAGCGCGCACATAGTCATTTATTAAAGAGGTAGAATCACCAGCAATGCAGCGGTAATCGTTGAAGGTCTGCCCATCGAAGCGGTTCAGTCCATACTCGGTGGAGGTCCAGATGAAACCGCGACTATCCTGGCACATCTGGGTAATCAGACTGCTGGAGAGTCCGTCTTCGGTAGAGTAAAACTCCCCAGACTGAGCCACAAGGCTCTGCCAAGGCATGAGCAACACCATCAACAGTGCGGTGATACCAATATAGCTTTTTTGGATGCGTGTCTTCATAATCTTATCGTCAGGGTATAAAGAAGTGGAAGCAAAAGTAGTAAAATTTCCATCCATCAACAAGAAAACGCAGGCAAAATCCACGCAAACAGAGGCATTGTACGATTTATGCAAGCTTATGTATCATCCAGACGAAGCCATGACCATAATATGCCATTTTATGAAACATATTTCGGACAGGTTTCCATGGCTGTGCGCTAACTTTGCAAACAGAGATTCCGGACGTGCAGCGTCGTGGCCCGACTTTTCCCTAAACGGCCATCGGCATCGCACCCTCCGGCACTCCAATACCAACGTCAAAAACACAAGAAACATGTTTAGTGATTATATTTATATTAAGGTTAGTAAATTGTTAGGTTGGACAGTTACACTTTGTCTTTGCGGCGCCGTGACGGCGGGAGCAAAGACAAAGCTGCCCGACTACTCAACCACCAACGCGGCGCAGAGCACTCTTCCCTCCGAAGAGAAGCAGCCGTCCGCGGAAGACGGCAGCCGTCTTTGGCTACGCCAAGGCTCAGGGGCGAATGCCTCTGTCACGCTGTCGCTACGTCACCCTACAACCACAGCTACCCTTGCTGCGGACGAGTTGCGCCAGGCTTGGCACGGACTCCCCGTCACACTCGCCCTCCACAAAGAGAAAGGTCTCTGCCCAGATGGATTCAAGATACAGTGTAATAAGAACAGCATACTGCTCTCCTCGCCTACCGAGGCGGGACTGCTCTATGGCGCTTACCATCTGCTGCGCCTGCAAGCGAGTGGAGAGACGATACGTTCGGTTACTGAGAACCCTGCCTACACACTGCGCATCCTCAACCACTGGGACAATCTGAACGGTACCATCGAGCGCGGCTATGCCGGACAATCGTTGTGGGACTGGTCCACACTGCCCGCCGCCACAGAGCGATACACCGCCTACGCCCGCGCTAATGCCTCCATCGGCATCAACGGCACCGTGCTCAACAACGTGAACGCTTCGCCCCAGATGCTCTCCACCGAATACTTGCAAAAAGTGAAGGCGCTGGCGGACATCTTCCGTCCGTATGGCATACGCACCTATCTGTCCGTGAACTTCGCCTCGCCCATGCAACTGGGTGGACTGTCTACGGCCGACCCGTTGGACAAGGCCGTCGTCCGCTGGTGGAAGGAGAAGGTGCGTGAGATATACCAGCTAGTACCCGACTTCGGTGGTTTCCTGGTGAAGGCCAACAGTGAGGGACAACCGGGCCCGTGCGACTACGGACGGACGCATGCCGAAGGGGCCAACCTGTTGGCCGATGCACTGAAGCCCTACGGAGGCATCGTCATGTGGCGGGCATTCGTCTATAGCCCCTCGGATGCCGACCGGGCCAAGCAAGCCTACCAAGAGTTTATGCCACTGGATGGACAATTCCGACAGAACGTCATCATACAGGTGAAGAACGGTCCCGTGGACTTCCAACCCCGGGAGCCTTACAGTCCGCTCCTCACCTCCCTCAGACAAACGCCCACGATGGCTGAGTTTCAGATTACCCAGGAATATATGGGCCACGCCAACCACCTGGTCTATCTAGCACCGATGTGGAAAGAGTTCTTCTCACTGGTGCCACCATCATCGCTCAAAGCCATTGCCGGCGTGGCCAACATAGGCAACACCACCAACTGGTGCGGCCACCCCTTTGCCCAAGCCAACTGGTACGCCTTCGGACGACTGGCGTGGAACCCTACCCTCTCGGCCGAGACCATTGCCGACGAGTGGCTGAAACAGACCTTCTGCACCACGGAGGAGTTTGTGACACCCGTCCGGCAGATGATGATGGAGAGCCACGAGGCGGTGGTGAACTACATGATGCCGCTCGGCTTGCACCACATCTTCGCATGGGGACACCACTACGGCCCCGAGCCTTGGTGCGACGTACCGGGAGCGCGTGAGGACTGGTTGCCACGCTACTACCACAAGGCGGACAAGAGTGGCATCGGGTTCAACCGTAGCCACACGGGCAGCGATGCCGTAGCACAGTACCCCGACTCACTACGCCTCAGCTACGACGACCCAGCGACCTGCCCCGAGAAGTACCTGCTGTGGTTTCACCACCTCCCCTGGACTTACCGCATGGCGGATGGGCACACGCTGTGGGAGAACCTCTGTCGCCACTATGACCAAGGCGTGCGCCAGGTGCGTCAGTTACAGAAGGTGTGGGACCAAGCGGAACCGTACGTTGACAGCTTCCGCTTCCGGGATGTGCAGTCGCGCCTACGTATCCAGATGCGCGACGCCATTTGGTGGAAGGATGCCTGCCTGCTCTACTTCCAGCAGTATGCTGGCATGAACATCCCCGCAGACATCGACCGTCCCGTACACTCGCTGGAGCAGTTGCAGCAGATAGAACTGCCTATCACCAACTACGAGTGCCCGTCAGACAGCCTGCTCAACCTCAACAGATAGATATAACCCTATAACTCTACACTATGAAGACAAAAAAGATTCTGACGATTTGGGGACTCCTGTCCTTGGCACAACTGCCGGTACAGGGACAGAACCCCATCATCCACGACCAGTTTACGGCAGACCCCACGGCAAAAGTGTTCGAGGGGAAAGTCTACCTCTACCCCTCTCATGATATACCCAGCCCTATCGACAGGCTTAAGAACTGGTTCTGCATGGGCGACTACCACGTCTTCTCGTCGGACAACCTGACCGACTGGAAGGACCACGGGGTCATCGTCGACCAAAACCGTGTGCCTTGGGTGGAGCCGAACTCCTACGCCATGTGGGCACCCGACTGCGTGGAGAAGAATGGACGCTACTACTTCTTCTTCCCTGCATCACCACGCGGCGGGAAAGGATTTGGTGTGGGCGTGGCCGTAGCCGACCGACCGGAAGGTCCATTCTTCCCTATGCGACAACCCATAGAGGGTGTGAATGGCATCGACCCGTGCGTGCTCATCGACAAGGACGGACAGAGCTACATCTACTGGGCTGGTGGCGGCATGTGGATGGCGAAGCTGGACGACAGCATGACCGCCCTCGCTTCCGAGCCAATGCCCGTGCAGGGACTTCCCGAAGGATTCAAGGAAGGGCCTTACGTGTTCGAGCGCGACGGCATCTATTACTACACGTTCCCCTGGGTGCGCAAGGAGACGGAGACGCTGGCCTACGCCACGGCAAAGAGTCCGATGGGACCGTTCACCTTCCAAGGCATCATCATGGACGAGTCGCCCACAAAATGTTGGACCAACCACCACTCGATTATCTCCTACAACGACCAATGGTACCTGTTCTACCACCACAACGACTATTCACCGGAGTTCGACAAGAATCGGTCGACACGGATAGACTCGCTCAGCTTCAACGAGGACGGGACCATACGCAAGGTCATCCCAACCCTGCGAGGCGTGGGCATCACCGACGCACGCACGCAGATACAAGTGGACCGCTATAGCCAGATAGACACCACAGGAGTCAGCATCGACTTTCTGGACACGAAGAACAAGTTCAGCGGATGGAAGGCCGACTTCCATAAGAAGGGTGCGTGGCTACGCTACAACCGGGTAGACTTCGGCACCGAACAAGCCGGCAGGCTGACTTTGCGATACCGCTCCACCACGGGAGGAGCTCTGCAACTAAGCGCCGACAACAAACCGATAGCCGCCGTGACGTTACCCGCCAGCAAAGAGTGGACAGAGCACAGCGTAGCGCTGAAGGCCGCCCCGCTGGGAGTGAAGGATCTGTTCATCACCCTGCGCAAAGGCCAGTCGGTGGAGGTGGACTGGATAGGCTTCGACTACATCCCGTGGAAACAGGGAGCCTTCGAGACCCGCAAATACCGCAACCTGTTCGCGGAGATGGGCTACAAGCAAGCGGACATCGAAGCCAAGCTAAAGGAAGTGTTCGACGGAGTGTTCTATGGGCCCAACAAAGTTTACTTCGAAGTGGGCGACTCCATGGCCTACATCTCGGACCTCAAGAACCACGACGTGCGCACCGAGGGCATGTCCTACGGCATGATGATTGCCGTGCAGTTCGACCGCAAGGACATCTTCGACCGCTTGTGGCGATGGGGCAAACGATACATGCAACACGACTCCGGTCCTCTGAAAGGCTACTTCGCCTGGAGCTGCAAGACGGACGGCACACGCAACTCGCAAGGCCCCGCCTCGGACGGAGAGCTCTACTACGTGACCGCACTCATCTTCGCTTCCAACCGATGGGGTAACGACACGGGCATCGACTACCGGGCTGAGGCACAGAACATCCTCGACTGTTCGATGCAGAAGAGCGGGATGGACCGCGTGGCACCCTTCATCAACATCGAGCAGAAACTCATCACCTTCACCCCCGACAACTGGGGTGGACGGTTTACCGACCCATCGTACCATGTGCCCGCCTTCTACGAGGTATGGGCACGATGGGCTGGCGACGGACGCTCTGCCTTCTGGCGGGAGTGTGCCCAACGCAGCCGCGAATACCTACACCGCTGCGTGCACCCCGTCACGGGACTCACACCCGACTATAGCAACTACGACGGCACCCTGATGGACAGCCGCTTCATCATCGGTAACACCTTCCGGTTCGACTCGTGGCGCGTGCCGATGAACATCGCCCTCGACTACTCGTGGGCCTGCGCGGACGCCGCGTGGCAACGACAGTATGGCAACCGAATACAGAACTTCCTCTACAGGCAAGGGATAGACACCTTCGTGGACCAATACAACGTGGACGGCACACAAGTGGAGCAGGTGCTGGAGGCAGGTGAGTACCGCCAGCTGCGCCACTCACTAGGACTGGTAGCCACAGCCGCCGCCGTTTCCCTGACGACTACCCACTGCAAGTGCCGCGAGTTTGTGGACCGGCTATGGAACACACAACATGTGCCCTACGACGACGGCTATTTCGACGCCTACTACGACGGATTACTACGGCTGTTCGCCTTCATGCATCTGAGCGGCAACTATCGGATTATCTTCCCCGAACATGAAGAGACGCCACTACAACCAATGGACAGACCTCAATTTTAACCAAATAACTAAAATCATATGAAGAAGACATTACTCTCCTGCCTGTTACTGACAGTGCTCTGTCTGACAGGGACACGAAGTTACGCACAAGACCCTAACTTCTACATCTACCTATGCCTGGGCCAGTCGAACATGGAAGGCAACGCACCCTACGAGCCACAGGATACCGTGACCGTGGACCGCTTCCTGACGATGCCCGTAGTAGACAACCCCGCGCTGGGTCGCACCCACGGGAAATGGTACCCCGCACGCGCCCCGCTCTGCCGTCCCAACACAGGACTCACCCCGGCGGACTACTTCGGCCGCACGATGGTGGAGAACCTCCCCGCTGACGTGAAGGTGGGCATCATCCACGTGGCCATAGGCGGCTGCCGCATCGAGCTCTACCAGAAGGACGCACGCGAGGCATACGTCAAGACAGCCCCGGACTGGATGGTAGGAATGCTGAAGAACTACGACAACGACCCCTACCAACGACTGGTGGAGACCGCGCGCATCGCCCAAAAGGACGGTGTGATAAAAGGCATACTGCTGCACCAAGGTGAGTCGAACACCGGTGAGAAGGATTGGCCCGAGAAGGTGAAGAACGTGTACGAACGTCTGCTGACCGACCTCAACCTGAAAGCCGAGGAAGTGGCGCTGGTAGCCGGCGAAGTGGTACATGCCGACCACCAAGGCCAGTGCGCCAGCATGAACCCCATCATCGACACACTGCCACAGGTGATAAAGAACTGTGCCGTGGCCTCATCCGAGGGACTGAGCTGCGCCGCCGACCATCTGCACTTCGACGCGGCAGGCTACCGCATACTGGGTCGCCGCTATGCCGAGCAGATGCTGAAACTGATGGGCAAGAGCCTCCCCACCATGGAGGATGTGCTAAAGTCCACCACAGCTGCCAGCAGTAACATGCACGGGTGCGAGTTCCCGCGCCTGGACAGCGACAACCGCGCCTACTTCCGCATCTTCGCGCCCCAGGTGAAGCGCCTGCAGGTGGATGTGTGCGGCAAGAAGTACGATATGAACAAGGACGTGGCCGGATGGTGGACCGTGAAGACCGACCCACTGGTAGTAGGATTCCACTACTACTTCCTGTTCGTCGACGGATTCTCAGTGATTGACCCCATGACGACCACCTACTTCGGCTGCAGCCGCATGGCAGGTGGCATAGAGGTACCCGAAGGTCCCGAGGGTGACTACTACCGCACGCAGGACGTGCCGCACGGACAGGTACGCACCGTCACCTACTACTCCAACTCACAGGAGCGGTTCCGCCGCTGCGTGGTCTACACCCCGGCAGACTACGAGACGAAGAGCAAGAAACGCTACCCCGTGCTCTACCTGCAACATGGTATGGGCGAGGACGAAACAGGCTGGAGCACACAGGGCTACATGTACAACATACTCGACAACCAGATTGCAGCCGGCAAGTGTGTGCCGATGATTGTGGTGATGGAGAGCGGAGATGTGGAGGTAGGCTTCCGTCCGCGTCCCGGCAAGGATGTGAACGCCGAGCGCGAGCTCTACGGCAGCTCGTTCCGCCGTTTGGTGATAGAGGACCTGATACCGATGATCGACAATACCTTCCGCACCTACACCGACCGCGAGCACCGCGCTATGGCAGGACTCTCGTGGGGAGGCAAGCAGACCTTCGACATCACACTCACCAACCTCGACAAGTTCTCCTACATCGGTGGGTTCAGTGGAGCCATCTTCGGTCTGAACGTGCGTGACGCGTTCAATGGCGTGTTCCGCGATGCCGAGAGCTTCAACAAACGCGTTCACTACCTATTCTTGGGCAGTGGCACCGAGGAGAACATGGGCACCAACCAGTTGGTGAAGAGTCTACGCGACCTGGGCATCGATGTGCACCAGTATACCTCGCAAGGCACCGCCCATGAGTGGCTCACCTGGCGCCGTTGCCTCAACGAGTTCATTCCGCATCTGTTCAAGAAATGATGCTCCCCTCCTAGACAGACGCAAGCTACCAAGAGACTAGTCCAGACGGACAACAAAAGTTATATGAGGCTTTCCGGCAACGGGGAGCCTCATATATGTATATCCACATCGTCGATTCAAGGTTCCACTGCTATAGAAGGCAACTGAACGAGCTAAAGGCAACGGTTAAACGAGCCAGATACTGTGCGCCAAAGACCTATATACTCAAGAGCCGATGAGTATAGTACTCGTTGTCAGTTGAGCTATATACTCGTTTATAAGCGACCAAATACTTGTGTGAAACGTCCTCGTATGGACTTGTGTGACTTGAGTAGTTGATTGGCATGCGACCATCGGTCGCAGAGGAAGGTTTAGTCCAAATAGGCTGCCTCCATGGCATCGTTGATACGCGACTCTCTGTCCTGTCGGGACAAGGACGCGGCGGCCTCAACCTCTTCAGACGAATGGCGTTGAGAATTGCTCTCGGACGGTTGCAAGGGTTCATGGGATGAAGATTGCATATCCATTGATGAGGATGAAGCCTCAGCGTTCTGCGGTTCTTGCTCTGCAGAAAGAGATTCATCGGCTACTGACAGCGTCTCTTGCTCGTCAACACAAAGCGCCAACTCCTCGGAGAGGGACAGAGGCAGCTCATCCTCAGACGGGATTTGTTGTTCTGCGGATGCAGTATCCTGCTCCACTATTCCCTGCTCTGCGGCAGAGCGTTGTTCCTTGGCAGCATAGACGGAATCGAGGAAGGCGGAGTCCTTCAGCTTCTGCATGGCACGCTTGGAAGCGACTTGTTGGCTCTCCTTCTTGGAGTAGCCGGTGCCCTCGCCTGCCGTCAGACCTTCGATGCGCACCTCGGTGTGGAACACGGGACTGCTGATGTCCGACGATTGATCCAGGAGGACATACTCCACCGACACGCGGTTCTTCTGTCCCCACTCGATGAGCTTCGACTTGAAGTTCACCTCCTTATAAGCCGTCTTGTTGAGGTTGATGTGATGACCCAGGATGCGTTCCTCCATGAATCGCATGCAGTAGTCGTAGCCGCGGTCGAGGTAGATAGCCCCCACTAAGGCTTCGAAAGCGTTGCCATAGATGTAGCTGTTGTGGTTACTGCCATGAGGCGACTGCGAAATCATCTTGTCGAGACCGATAGCCACGGCCACGCGGTTGAGCGTGTCACGCTGCACAATCTTGGAGCGGGCATTGGTGAGGAACCCTTCGTGCTTGCCCTCGAAATGTTTGTAGACGATGTCCGCCACGATGGCATCGAGGATGGCGTCGCCAAGGAACTCCAGCCGCTCGTTGTTGACGAGGTGGCCCTTGTCGCCACGCACGATGATGGATTTGTGGAGGAAAGCCTCCTTGTAGTAGCGGAGGGTATGCGGATAGAACCCAAGGATTTCGTATAAACGAAGATAAGACTCCCTCTCCTTGCGGAAAAGAAGTCTTACCTTTTCTATATAATCTGTTCGAAACACAGCTTATTCAGCGTATTTCTTAACGATTAGACATGCGTTGTGACCACCGAAACCGAATGTGTTCGAGAGGGCGGCATTGACAACACGACGTTGCGCTTTGTTGAAAGTGAAGTTCATGTTATAGTCGATGTTCTCGTCATCGTCACCATCGGCATGGTTGATTGTCGGAGGAACGATGTCGTTCTTCACAGACAATACACAGGTCAAGGCCTCAACAGCACCTGCGGCACCGAGGAGGTGACCGGTCATAGACTTGGTGGAGCTGATGTTCAACTTGTAGGCATGCTCACCGAAGAGGGCTTTGATAGCCTTGCACTCGGAGATGTCACCTACAGATGTGGAGGTACCGTGCACATTGATGTAATCGATGTCCTCGGGCTTCATGCCAGCATCTTCGAGAGCGTTGGACATCACCAGACGGGCGCCCAATCCTTCGGGATGAGAAGCGGTGAGGTGATATGCGTCAGCACTCATACCCGCGCCAGCTATTTCGGCATAAATCTTGGCTCCACGAGCCTTGGCATGTTCCAGTTCCTCAAGGATGAGGCATCCAGCGCCTTCGGCCATCACGAAACCATCACGGCTCGCACTGAATGGACGGCTGGCGCCTTTAGGATCGTCGTTGCGGGTAGAGAGGGCATGCATAGCATTGAAACCACCCACGCCACCTTCGAAGATGGCCGCCTCGGCACCACCGGCTACGATGGCGTTTGCCTTGCCCAACCGGATGAGGTTGAAAGCGTCGGCAATGGCGTTCGACGAAGAAGCACAGGCCGAAGAGGTGACATAGTTGGGGCCATGGAATCCATACAGGATGGAAATCTGGCCTGCGCAGATGTCAGCAATCATCTTCGGTATGAAGAAGGGGTTGAATCTTGGGCCCATATCTTTGTGTACAGCGTAGTTGCCTATCTCATCCTGGAAGGTCTGCATACCGCCGATACCGACGCCATAGATAACACCGATTCTGTTCAAATCTTCTTTCTCCACATCCAGTCCAGAGTCTGCGACAGCCTCTTTGGCCACCACAACGGCATACTGGGTATACAAGTCCATCTTGCGAGCTTCCTTACGGTCGATGAAGTCGTTCACATTGAAGTTCTTCACCTCACAAGCAAACTGGGTCTTGAACTGAGATGCATCGAAATGAGTAATAGGCCCTGCTCCACTAACTCCGTTAATCAAACTGTTCCACGTCTCAGAAACAGTATTGCCAACAGGAGTCAATGCACCAAGGCCTGTTACTACCACTCTTTTTAATTCCATACTTATGAAATGGATTTACTTAGCGTTTGCTTCAATATAAGAAACAGCGTCACCTACAGTTGAAATCTTCTCTGCTTGATCGTCAGGGATAGAGATACCGAATTCTTTCTCAAACTCCATGATCAATTCCACAGTATCCAAAGAGTCTGCGCCAAGATCATTTGTGAAGCTAGCTTCGTTTGTAACTTCTGAATCTTCTACGCCTAATTTATCAACGATAATCTTCTTAACTCTTTCTGCAATTTCAGACATAATTCTAGATTTTTAATTAATAATTGATTTTTATTCTATATTTTTGCGGTGCAAAGTAAGAAAGATTCGGTGGACTAAACAAATAAATGGATAATTAAATGCACTCGGGTTGCACAATTTTAAGACACCTGTGCATTAAATCAGCGATTTATGAGCAAGAACATAGCAATTTTAGCCTCGGGTTCGGGGACAAACGCGGAGAATATAATCCGTTACTTCCAAGAGAAAGACAGCAATGTGGAAGTGAAATGGGTGCTGACCAACAAGCAGGACGCTTACGTGGTGACAAGGGCCAAGGGGCTGAACGTCCCGTGCCGCTTCTTCCCCAAAGAGGCGTGGAAGGATGGAGAGGAGATAGTGAAACTGTTGCAGGACGCGCACATAGACCTCATCGTGCTAGCAGGTTTCCTACTGAGAATCCCTGACTGCATGACGGAGGCTTATCCGCAACGCATACTGAACATTCACCCCGCGTTGCTGCCGAAGTTCGGCGGCAAGGGAATGTACGGCCTGCACGTGCACGAGGCCGTAGTGGCTGCGGGCGAGAAGCAGACCGGCATCAGTATACATTATATAAATAAGGAGTACGACAAAGGACGTATGCTGTTCCAAGCGGTCTGCCAAGTGGAGCCGACGGACACACCGGAGGATGTGGCCACGAAAGTGCACGCGCTGGAGTACGAACACTATCCGCAGGTGATAGAGCTGGCGCTGGAGATCCTGGAGCAACAATAACGAAACCTACAACAATACACATTCAACTAAATGGAAGGTAAAAACTTGACCCAAGGGGGCGTGATGCGCAACATCGTGTATTTCGCCCTACCTTATATGTTATCGTATTTTCTACAGATACTGTACGGACTGGCGGACCTGTTCGTCATCGGACAGTATTGTGGGGTGGACAGCACAACGGCGGTGTCCAACGGGGCACAGGTGATGCACATGTTCACGGTCATCATCATCGGCTTGGCCATGGGAACCACGGTGCGCACAGCGCACACGGTGGGAGCCAACGACCGGGAGCAGACCGCACGTACGATAGGCAACACCATCACGCTGTTCATGGGATTGTCCGTCGTACTGGCCATAGCACTACTGTTGGCATGCAACGGCATCGTGCACCTGATGGACACCCCCACCGAAGCCGTTGCAGAGACGGTGGCCTACCTCACCATCTGCTTCATCGGCATACCGTTCATAGTGACCTACAACGTCATCGCGTCCATCTTCAGAGGACTGGGCGACTCAAAGAGTCCAATGTACTTTATCGCCATAGCCTGTGTGGTGAACATCGCACTCGACTACCTGCTCATCGGGCCGTTTGGCATGGGGGCTGCCGGTGCGGCACTGGCCACCACACTGTCGCAGATGTGCAGCGTCATCTTCGCCTACGTAGCTATCCGGCGCAAGAAGTCGCTCAACATCACACGCAAGGACTTGAGGCCACATAAGCACACGCTGTCGCAGATACTGAAGATAGGCATCCCGGTAGCCATGCAGGACGGATTTATACAGGTCGCATTCATGGCCATCATGATTATCGCCAACGGGCGCGGCCTGAACGATGCCGCGGCAGTGGGCATTGTGGAGAAGTTCATCGGACTGTTGTTCATCATCCCGTCGGCCATGCTCTCGACGGTGTCGGCCATCTCGGCCCAAAACATCGGAGCGGGAAAGACGGAACGCGCGCTGACAACCTTAAGATACTCCATCGGCATCAGTGTGGCGTATGGAGTGGCAGTGGGTGCCATCTTCCAGTTTATACCGGAAGAGGCTGTTCGGCTGTTTACGGATGATGCCAAGGTGATTGTTCTCGGTGGGGAATATCTGCAGAGCTATTCGTGGGATTGTCTGTTTGCCGGCATCCACTTCTGTTACAGCGGACTGTTCACGGCTTGCGGCTACTCCATCATCTCATTCTGCCACAACTTCCTGTCTATCGTGTGCGCCCGCATCCCTTTGTCGTACTTTGCTTCAGAGATGTACCCCGACACGCTGTTCCCCATGGGAATAGCCTCACCGGCGGGTTCGCTGGTGT
>CAVFUK010000133.1:0-20003 GCA_963625535.1 Anaerovoracaceae bacterium
GGCCGTAAAAGTGCCATGCATTACCTTTGCAAGCAATTCAAAGCAAAAAACATCATGAAAAGAAACGCGATTATCGGAACAGGCTGCCTGCTGTTGGCTCTCAGCCTGAACTCCTGCAAAGACCAAGGTCCTTGCTTCACCATACAAGGCAACATCGCCGACGCAAAGGGTGAGAAGCTCTACCTGGAGGCCTTGGGCATAGAGAGATTAGAGGTACTGGACTCCGTGAAGCTGGGCTCGGACGGAGACTTCAAGTTCAAGCACAAACGGCCGGAAGCACCAGACTACTACCGCTTGCGCTTGGCCGACCAGGTCATCAACGTGGTGGTGGACTCCACCGAGACAATAGAGGTGAAGGCCAACAAGGCCGACATGGCCACAAACTACACCGTTACGGGATCTGACGAGTCGTCCGTCGTGAAGGAACTGACACTGAAACAGATGACCCTGCAAAGCAATGTGGACAAGCTGGTGAAGAACGAGGCCAAGCTGACTCCGCAAACCATACAGGACAGTCTGTTCAGCATGGTCAACAGCTACAAGGACGATGTGAAACGCAACTACATCTTCAAGGCACCGAACAGCGCCTACGCCTACTTCGCCCTCTTCCAGAAGCTGGGCAACTACCTGATATTCGACCCGCTGAACAGCAAGGACGACATCAAGTGCTTCCAGGCCGTGGCCACAAGCCTCGACCAACACTATCCCGACGCCGTACGCACGAAGAACCTGTGCACGATAGTGATGAAGGGACTGCGCAACATGCGCGCTCCGCAACAGAAGGTGCTGCAGATTCCCGAGGACAAGATCAAAGAGGCCACCATCATCGACATCGCCCTGAAGGACCTGAACGGCAACACACGCCGACTGACCGACCTCAAGGGAAAGGTAGTGTTGCTCGACTTCACCGTATACCAGAACGCCGTGTCGCCAGCCCGCAACCTGGCCATGCGCGAACTCTACGACAAGTACGCACAGAGCGGACTGGAGATTTACCAGATTTCATTGGATGCCGACGAACACTTCTGGAAGACCTCGGCCGACAACCTTCCGTGGATTTGCGTGCGCGACGCCAACGGCATCTACTCGAACTATCTGGGACTCTACAACGTGACCAACCTGCCTTCGTTCTTCCTCATCAACCGGGCCAACGAGCTGAAAGTGAGAGGCGAGAATGTGAAGGACATCGAAGAGGAGATAAAGAAGCTCTTGTAGAAAATATATGTTACAAAGCATAAACGCGAAGTTTGATTAATTAAAAAACTTCCGCTACCTTTGCACAAGTGAACTAATGAAGGGTTCCGACATCAGTATCCTAATGTCGGGATTCTTTTTTATTATACTGTAACCCGTCAGGGTAAAATTAGGAGGATTTAGTATGGCTTACATGTCAGAAGAAGGCTACAAGAAGCTTGTAGCAGAATTAAAAGAGTTAGAAACTGTGCAACGTCCGAAAATCTCAGCGGCCATTGCAGAGGCACGCGATAAGGGCGACTTGTCCGAAAACGCCGAGTACGACGCGGCCAAGGAAGCACAAGGAATGCTGGAGATGAAGATCAACCAGCTGAAGGCGGTCATCAGCGACGCGAAGATCATCGACACATCGAAGCTGAAGACCGACACGGTGCAGATTCTCGCCCGCGTGGAACTGAAGAACGTGAAGAACGGAATGAAGATGGCCTACACCATCGTGTCCGAGAGCGAGGCGAACCTGAAAGAGGGCAAGATTTCGGTGAACACCCCTATCGCCCAAGGTCTGCTTGGTAAGAAGGTAGGCGACATCGCCGAGATAGCCATTCCACAAGGCAAGATCAGCCTGGAGATTGTCAGCATCACGTTTTAACCCTTAAAAGCGAGAAAAAGATATGGCATCAGTATTCAGCATGATTGTAGCTGGTGAGATACCGAGCTACAAAGTGGCGGAGACCGATAAGTTCTACGCGTTTCTGGATATCAACCCGCTCGTGAAGGGCCACACGCTGGTCATCCCCAAGCGCGAGGTGGACTATCTGTTCGACCTGGAAGACGATGAGCTGGCACAGATTCAACTGTTCGCCAAGTCGGTGGCCCGCGCCATCGAGAAGGCATTCCCTTGCAAGAAGGTGGGCCAGGCCGTCATCGGACTGGAAGTGCCCCACGCACACATCCACCTGATTCCTATCAACAAGGAGTCGGACATGCTCTTCTCTAATCCGAAACTGAAACTCTCGCCGGAAGAGTTTGCCGACATTGCCAAGCGCATCAACGAGGCTTGGGTCAGCGCAAACAAATAAACGTTCCGCAGAAGACCTTACTGAGTAGGAGACAAATGCTAACCACAAAAGGCATTTGCCTCCTACTTCCGTTTTATGCCGGGCAGGTCAGATTTCCTACACATGGAGGGTAGTCAAATCCATAATCTCACCGAACTTAACGCTTCAGATTCAGTCAAATCTATCGTCATACTGAGACATAACGTTTCACGTCCAGTCTAATCTATGGCCATACCGGACGTAACGTTTCACGAGGAGAAGGTCGACAGCCCCATAGTCACAGCGGACGCACCATCATGAGTAAGGGCCGTCCCATGGGGCGGCCCTTACTATTGTATGCGGATTTTGCGCTTTTACCAGTGGCATTCCTTTCATGCCACATCTTTTAGATAGGGGTCTTATCTATTAGCGATCATACAATTTCAGTTTCAATATCAGATATCAATAGCCTCATCACTACGTCGGACACTTGCGACAAGCACTTCATGAAGGAGGCAGCAGAATATCAGTGTCAGTCGTCCCCGAAGCGGACCTGCACGTCGTTGACGAACTGGCGGATGGCTTCCGTATCGTCCTTCTTGCAAACGACCAGCACATTGTCCTTCTCCACCACCACGTAGCCGTCCAAGTTCTTCAACACCACCAACCGGTCGGGCGGCGTGGTAATGACGTTGTTGTGGCAGTCATAGAGCAACGTCTTCGAGCCGATGGTCACATTGCCGTTCTTATCTTTGGGCGACATCTCGTAGAAGGTGTTCCAGTTGCCCAGGTCGCTCCATCCGAAGTCGCCCGTCAGCACATAGACGTTGTCCGACTTCTCCAACACACCATAGTCGATGGAGATGTTGGGGCAAGCGGGGAAGTAAGCCTCCACGAACTTCTGCTCGTTCTCACGATTGAAATGGTCCTTGCGCACCTTGTCGAGCAGCGAGCCAATCTCCGGCAGAAACGTGTACATGGCGTGGAGTATAGCGTTCACGTTCCATAGGAACAGGCCCGAGTTCCAATAGAACTCGCCGCTCTCCACGAAGAACTTGGCGAAGTTGAGCTCTGGCTTCTCCGTGAAGCTTTTTACCTTATATATATCGTCCTCATGTTCCTCGTCAATCTGGATGTAGCCGTACGCCGTCTCGGGACGGTTGGCCACCATGCCTACCGTCAGCAGCTTGTCCGTACGCGACACAAAGTCGAGGCCGTGCTGTATAGCCTCGCGAAACTCGTCCTCCTTCATGATGAACTGGTCGGCGGGAGCCACCACCATGTTTGCGTTGGGGTTCGAGAGGAAGATGTGGTAGGCAGCCCAGGCCACCGACGGAGCTGTGTTACGGCTGAGGGGTTCCAACAACAGATTGCCCTCGGGCAACTGCGGGAGTTGCTCCTTCACGATGGCTCCGTAAGCCGCATTGGTGACGACAATGATGTTCTGCTCGGGAACTATTTTCTTGAACCGTTGGTAGGTATGCTGCAGGAGCGTATATCCCGTACCGAAGAAATCGATGAATTGTTTGGGATATTTCTTCCTACTATAAGGCCAGAAGCGACTACCCACGCCTCCGGCCAATATGACGCAGTAGTTATCTATATATGACATAGTATCACTCATTAAAGTTTCGGCTAATGTAGCGGAAAAATCGATAACCATCAAATCAATCGGCATAAATTATGCAGAAAAGAGTAAATAAGCCTGCACAGAACCTCTAATTGAAGTTTTCTCTAAAATTTAGAGGCAATAAGTTTGCGGGTAACCAAAATATGTCTATCTTTGCACCGCATTTGAACGGGATGCCCAGATGGCGGAATCGGTAGACGCGCTGGTCTCAAACACCAGTGGAGTAAAATCCATCCCGGTTCGACCCCGGGTCTGGGTACTAAGAGAGGCTGATAATCACTTGATTATCAGCCTCTCTTCTTTTACCGGGTAGCCATAGGGTATAAAATGTGCACTACACCACATTTATATATAGCCGCCGTTCTCCGTTGGGGACAGTTCTATGAAGGGCATGGTGGGAAGATGTTACCCACCCGATAGGAGCTTCATTCCAAATGAAGAACGGCGGCTCATCTACTCTGGCCGCGATGTCGACTTGAAGACGACATCTATGGTGTAGCCGTCGGTAGACATACGACGGAGGAAGTCGTGAATGTCGGATGGCTGCAACGAGGGAGCGGTGGCCTCGTAGGCAGAGAGGGTCAGGATAGGCGCATCGGAGACGATGCTGTCGACAATGTGTTGCGCCCATGTCTCGGCATTGTCGTTGTCGGCACCCACCTTCAGGGCCAGACTCCTTATCGAGGAGAGGTATTCATCGGAGGTGAGTCCGGTGCGGACCATGTTCTCCATCTCCTCCAATATGCGTGCCTTGAGCCGTTCGGCATCTTGAGGCTGACAGTTGAGATCCACATCCACCTCGTAGTGGCCGGTAGGCAAGGATTCATAGACTCCATTCACATTGATGGCATAGACTCCACCCTCCTTCTCGCGGATATTGTTCATGCAACGGGTCTGGAAGGCTTGCGCCAACACACGGCAAGCAATCTGGTCGGCCACAGTAGGCTCGCCATCGAGATTGAAGCTGCATACCACGGTGGCAATCTCTCGGCCGAGGTTCATGCGAACGACACGTGACAGTGATTGTCTGAGGCGGTTCTCACGCAACACCACGGAATCGGCTTGTTGCGACAGGTCAGCCTCGAAGGAGAGATAGCTCTCGGCCAAGCGGCGGGCCTCCGCCTCACTGATGTTTCCGGTGACCACGTAAGTGAAGAGTGCAGGATGGCCAAAACGCTCCCGCCAAGTTTGGGCAACAAGGTCAACAGTAGCTTTGTCGAAGTAGTCTTGATTGCGGAGAAGTGTGCGCGGAGAATAGCCCGACCGCATCATACGGATGGTGTCCTGCAAGGCATTGTTGACATTAAGAAGCATGCTCTGTCTGCGGATAGCGCCCAGCAACGCCGGGTCGAGATGGGGTTGTGTGAGGTAGAGGTGCATCAACTGGAAGAGACTCTCGGCCTCATCGGGACGAGCCATGCCCACCATTTGGTCGCTTAATCCATTGATGGAGATGTTGAGCGAGAGGTTGTGAAGTTGCATCTGCTGATACATCTGTTGTGAGGAGAATGCACCGGCACCAGCCGACTTCACCCAGGTGGGTGTCTGTTCGGCGGCAGGCAGGCGGTCCACATCGTAGAGATTCGTTCCACCACGACGCACGGCGCGCAAGCAGACCTTGGACTTGTCGCTCTCCACAAAATGATAGACAACCTTCACCCCGTTGGCTAGGGTCCACTGTTTCCCCAGCGGGGTGATGACCTCGTCGACGATGGTAGTTCTCCGAGGCATGGAGTCCATCAGAGCGGAAGCTACAGGTCTTTGGGGCATCACATACGGGAACAGGGAATAGTCCAGCCCAGCTGTACGTTCCATCAAGTCTTTAACATCGGACACAGTCAGTCCGTCCGGTGTAGTAGGTCCGATAACCACAATAGTCTTGTTGGGTGTTTGGCTCCACTGCTTCACCTGACCGTTGAGTTGGTCCAATGTGAGTCCGTCGAGCAACTGCCTTCCCAGGCGTGCGTACTCCTCGGCGGAAAGCAGGGGTTCACCATCGAGGAAGGCGGACTCTATCTGTTTGGCTATGAGTTCATGGTCGGTGTTGCTGTACTGTGCGTTGCGAACGAGCTCCCGACGGAGCTCACCCCTTCCCCACTCCAGCTCGTCTGCCGTGAAGCCTTCGGTGGCGAGTCGGGATTCCTCCATCAACAGTTGACGCAGGGTGCGTGTCTCATCGCCATTCTTGACGGCAGCTCCCAACTGATAGGTCAGGTAACCACGCTTCAGAGGCGACACCACAATGCTGGCGCCACCGAGGGGGGAACCAGGTTCGGCAACCTTTTCCTCCGCCCGCTTTTCGGCGAGCAGGTTAAAGAGGCGCACGATGATGTTGAAGCGTAAGTAGTCTACAGTCTGCTTCGTCTCCATAGCGGCATCGTTCAGACGATTGATGACGATGACCGTGTTGGAACCGCTTTGGCCATTGCGCACCGGCACAAAGCGTACATCCGACTGGTCGGGGACACGACAGAATTGGTAAGGGTCCTTGAGCGGGCACTTACCCTTGGCCTTTGGCACTTCGCCCATGATGCGGCGGAGTCGGCGCTCCATCTGCTTCACGTCGAAATCGCCCACCACGATGACAGCCTCCAGGTCCGGGCGGTGCCATTGGGTGTAGAACCGTCGCAACTGCTCTGGCCGGACGGTACGTACGAATTCCGAAGTGCCGATGACGTCGTGCTGCTCATAGCGTGAGCCGCGGAGGAGCGAGTCCGCCCACTGGCGTTGCATGAGATTGTCCGGCGTGTTGCGCATCTCCATCTCGGAGAGGATGACACTGCGTTCGCTGTCTATCTTCTCTGCCTCCAGCGTGGCGGCGTGAGACCATTCGGCCATCACCATCATGCAGGAGTCCAGGAAAGCTTCGTCGCGGGTGGGGACACCCGTCAACATGTAGACCGTCTCGTTGTCGGACGTGCGGGCGTTGATGTTGTGGCCATAGAGCACCCCACCCCGCTCGAGCATGCGCACCATCTGCCGGTCGGGGAACCGGCGGGTACCCTGAAACATCAAGTGCTCCAGGAAGTGGGCCGCGCCATACTCACCTGGCTCTTCGGCCAACGAGCCTACGTTGTGCACCAAGTGGAACGAAGCCTGTCCATGTGGTGTGGAGTTATACCTTATATAATAGGTAATGCCGTTGGAGAGTCGTCCGGTAAGGACGGAGCGGTCCTGTGGCAGCTTGTCAGCCGCCACGGAACCTACCACTCCCAACAAAACTATTAGAAGTGAGAGAGTCTTTCTCATACGAGGGGAATGTGATTCTTTATTTCAGTAGTTCTTCGATTTTCTGTTCCAACTCCTTGCCTCGCAAATTGACGGCCACGATACGGTTGTCAGCATCGAGCACAAGCGTAAAGGGTACAGACTTGATGTTAAAGAGCGGGATGACGGGCGACTGGGAGCCCTTCAGGTCGCACAAGGCCTTCCACGTCATACCATCCTCGAACATGGCCTTCTTCCAGGCATCGGCTTTGTCGTCTATGGAGACGCCCACTATCTCGAGGCCACGGGTCTGATAGTTCTTGTAGAGTTTGACGAGGGTGGAGCTCTCCTTGCGGCACGGTCCACACCAAGAGGCCCAGAAGTCGACAATCTTCACTTTGCCCTTGATGGCATGAAGCGACAGTGTGTCGCCTTCGACATTGGTCATACTGAAGTCGGGGACTATCTTGCCCACTGAGATGCGTTCGACGTTCTCCAGATAGGAGGCCACCGCCTTGCCGTTGGGTGTCTGCTTGAGTTTGTCACTGAACTTGTCGTACCGCTCGCGCAGCATGGAGGCAGGCATATCATGCATGTTGGACGCCAACACATACATGCCCACGAAGGAGTGGTTGAGAGTGTCGAACATAGCCACCTCTTTCGCACGAGCCTTCTCGACATATTTCTGGAAATCGTTCATCAGTCCCTGTGCCTTCATTTGGTCGCCGGCCTGTACGTACTCCTGCAACTCTTTCTGCACGCGGTTCTGCTCCGCTTGGGTCTCTTGCGTCAATTGCGTATAGCGGTTGTAGATATCCTGGGCCTCGCCGCCGACCACCTGAATGCCCGATGGGCTGGCCAATATCTGGAAGTTGGCGTTCTCCAGCATCACGGGGATGACAGCCGGTGCGGATGCCGGACGTACGTATGCTACGTCCGGTTCCGTCACCTTACCTTTAAAGACAAACATTCCTCGTTTCATTTGAGTGCAGGCAATGGTGTCGGCATTGCTGGCCACGAGGTATACGGTGCTGTCGGGCACACCTTGAGTGCGCGCGGTGATTTGGAATCCATCCATCTGAGCGAATGAGACGGAAGCAAACCCTACACAAGCTAGACAAAATAAGAGTCTTTTCATGTCAGTTGTTTTTAGGGGATTAGTAAATGGCGATGTCAGCCAGGGACACCTTCACCTGTGTCTTGTACGATACTTCCTTGATGGTGACTCTCACCTGAGAAGTCTCCACTGCCTCGGCAGCCTCCAGCAAGGTGGACTCGCCTTGAGCCTTGCCGATGGTATTCTCCTCCACATGGGTGAGATTCTTCCAAGCTCCGTCGGCATAGTACTCCACCTTGACAGTGCTCTGCTGGAAGTTGTTGGCATCGGTGGTGGCGGACTGTACGAGCTTCACGCCATGCACCGTGTTCTGCTGGCCCATGTCGATGGTGAGCTCCATGGTACGCACGCCAGTGGACGAGGGCCACGAACTCCAGGTGGTTGACGCGTTGTTGTCAAGGAGATTATTGAGATAGTCATTGTTCTCATCGGTCTCGGAGTTGGAGATGGTCCACCCGGTGGTAGGCAGATAGGTGAGTTCGGGCAAGTATGAGTTGCCCTTGCGTGTGATATAGGCGGCTGAGGCAGACGTGGAGAGGTAGGTGTCGTTGTAGATCTCCACGGTGGTGTCATAGATGCTGTTGAGCGTCTTCAGCACCCACAAGGCCAAGGAGCTCTCCTCCACGGACGGACGCGTGAAGTGCGTCCCGTCGTAGTAGTGGTTCTTACCCAACACAACGGTAGAGAGGTTGGTGAAATAGAACAAGTCCTCGAAAGAGTAGAGGTCGTTGTCGAGCTCCACCGATGTGACCGTCTGCGAGAATTCGTCCAGCGAGTTGACATCCACACCATAGCGCTGCTGTATGTTGCTACGGAAGTCGGAGTACATAGAGACGTTGCGGGTGATGGTGTAGGGGTCGAACGTTATCAGGTCGGGGCATCCCTCTATCCAACCTTTGCGTTGCAGCACGATGGGTTTGGAGGTGTCGACATCGGCCACATCCACGTATTTCTGGTTGAACACGCTCTGTGTGAGCTGATAGGTCTGTGCCTGCCCGGCCTTGTCGGTGTACTCGATGTTGAAGTCATCGATACCAGAGTCCCAGGCACCCATGAAGAGAATCAAGTGGTCGGCAGCCAGGTAGGCCTTGTTGATGCCTCTCGTGAAGGCACGCACGGTCTCGTGTTCCGATGTGTAGGGACGTTCCGTGATGGCATCGCACAGCGAGAGCGCACCGTCCGAAGCGAGCGACTGCACCATTACCTGGTAGTTGACGTTCTCGAGGTCGGTGATGACGGTCTCCGTGGCGGTAGTTGGGAGGGTCTGCACGATGGTGTCGTTTCCATTGATGCACCGGACGATGATGTTCTTCACTGAGGGGTCGTCGCTGGGAGTCCACGAGGCACGCAGGCACTGCCAACCCGAAACGACCTTGATGTCCTTACACTTGCCGGCATATCGGATAGGCCCGTCACCGGCAAACTCCTTGTAGGTATCCTCCATGCTGTCGCACGAAGCCAGGGCGAACAGCACGGTCAGTATCGCGAATATATTCTTTTTCATGTCTTTACTTCTTTATATAGATTTCTAATTCCTGCATCGTCACATACTTACTGGTGTTGCGGAACGAACCATAAGCCGTGTCGAAGTGATTGGTGGGCACCACCTTCAGGTAGCGATAGGTGTCGTCGCTGAGGGGAACGGTGATGTCGAGGTAGACGCCGTCGACGGAATCCAGCTGCTCCAAGGTAAGCTTGTCGTTACGGTTTACCAAGCCATTGGTGCTGTACCAACAGGCACCCGTTTCGTCAGCCGGTTCGGAATAGCTGCCCAAAAGGGTCCACGAAGTCTGGTCGTTGGATCCCCACAACTCCGCCTCGCAAGGCAAGGTGTCGGTGTAGTTGTACTTCCAAATAGGCATAGAGTAGTAGTTGAGCACCTTTAATTGGGTGTAGATGCGCGCGCTGGAGATGACCTTCGGAGTGCCAAGGTCGCAGACGACAGCCTGTCCGAGGGCGTTAGGTCCCATCACGAAGGTGTAGTATTTGGTCGTTCCGGTGCCGTTGAGCAAGGCCTGACGACCTTTCGTGTCACCATCGGTAAGGTACTTCAGACCTATCTCGTAGGTGCTGTTCTCCAAGGACAACGGACAGGTCACTACCATATCCTTGCTGTCCACCAGCTGTGTCGGATAGGACTTGACATTCTCCCACACCTTAGTCTTCACGAAATAGCCGCGGAAGTCCTCGGTCTTGATGACGATGGTGTTGTCGGTAGACTCTCCATCGACCTTGAAGAACTGCGAGGCCTCACCTTTCTTCAGGGTGATGGAACTGATAAGCAGTGTATCCGTCAGCCCCGTGTTGGGATTGATGCCCACACGGAAGACGTGGGCAAAGCCGGTCATTCCCTCGTCGGGCAGATTGTAGGAAAGTTGGAATCCATCCCAGGCAGACTTCACCTCCGCCTCGGTGAAGAAAGCGTACGGGCCGCTATCGCCGGTGGAGAAGGAGGTCTCGTACTCCTCGGAGCAAACGCCCTGACGGTTGATGTATGAGACGTAGACAGGGATGTTCTGACGGGCCTCGTTGAAGCCCACCAGGGTGAGAGAGTCGCAGAGATAACTGCCCAGCACCGTCACCTCCTGGCCATTCACATCGTTGTATCGCACCTTGATGTCCTTAATCTCCGAGTTGTCGGGCAGGACGTATTTCATCACGGCACCACCGGGACGGGGCGTGAAGGTGACATTGCCTGTAGGCTTCACATCGAACACTTCTTCGTCGTTGTCGCTGCAAGCGGCGGTCATCATCAGTGCTGCCACCGCAAAAGTATATAGTATCTGTTTCATTGTTCTGTTCTTTATTTAGGTTTACCATCCGGGGTTCTGCACAATGCTGGAAATCATCACCTGCTCGGAGCGGATGGGGAAGAGATAGTCGCGAGGCGCGGTGAATCCACGTTTCGACCACACGACCACCGGTCCTTGCCAGTTGTTGTAGAATCCGGCGGCGTTGTCGGCCACCACGTTCCATCCATAGAGCGGTTCGTTGAGTTGCTCTGCCTTCAGCCAGCGGCGCAGGTTCCAGTAGCGGTGTCCCTCGAAGGCAAGCTCGATGTTGGTCTCCTGCTGGATGATTTCACGCATGCCCTCCTTGGTCGTGAACTTGTCGGGGTGGTAAGAGCGTGCCCATGCATCCTGCACGGTGGGTATGCCGGCGCGCTCGCGCACCCGGTTGATGGCATTGTAGACCTTGTCGGACGGACCCTGATACTCGTTCCAAGCCTCAGCCTGCATCAGCAGCAGCTCGGGCAGACGCATCATCATGAAGGGGTCGTTGCCTTTGGCGGCATAGTCGTTGGCATAGGAGCGCGTAGCGATGTCGGAGTAGAGGAACTTCTTGAGCCAATAGCCACTCAGGTTCTGAGGAGCGTCGGTGACGATGCTGGTGAGTGTGGTGCCGAACATCTCACCCTGATAAGCCTTCACCAGCAGGTTGTAGTCCGTACCGTAAGTGGTGGTCTTCTTGGGTCCGCGTTGCCAGTAAGTGCGGTCTGTGGCGATGTCGGCATAGAACCGTGGCTCGCGGCGCAGGTGTAGGTTGAGCACGGGAGTGTTCTCGGGAATCACGCCACTGTAGGTGGACATATCCTGTTCGCGACTCATGCCACTGTAGCGTGAGCTATAGTCCCAAGTGGGGTCTTCGTCGATGGGAAGTCCGTGGTCGGTGTAGTACATCTCCACCATCTTCATCGAAGGCGAGAGGCAACCCAAGACGCTGGAGTTGTAGTGCGTGTAGTTGGTGCTTTGGAACCGGGGCAACGTGAAGTAGTAGAGTTTCTGCTCATAGTACATCGAGGTGTTGAGATACTTTATGAAGAAGATGCCCTCGCTGTTGTCGAAAGCGGGAGCCAGTACGGAGTTCTCGCGGTCCTCCATCGTGTTGAGCAGAGCGGTGCTCTTGTCCGACGCTCCGGATGTGAGGGAGATGCCAGCACTCTCGCACTCCTGTAAAGCCAGGTCGCAAGCCTCGGCTGCGATGCGCCACTTCTCGGCATCGTAGGTCTGAGGGAAGAGCAGCTCACCCTTCTTGTTCTTGAAATTGGCATACGCACTGTTGCCGTTGTAGAAGGGAGAAGCCTCGTAGACGAGTACCTTGGCCTTGAGGGCGAGGGCGGACTCGCGACAGAAATAGGCGGAGTGACTGGCGGACTTCTGCGACTTGGACAGCAAGCCGTCCTCCAGAGCCTCGTCAATGAGACCGATGATGGCGTCGAAACACTCCTCGATGGGGCGACGCGACGACTTCATGCTCTCCAGGTCGGCGGTCACATCCACATTCTTCGGGACGAGGATGATGGGGCCGTAGCGGCGCAGCATCTCGAAGTACATGAATGCCTTGAGGGCTTTCACCTCGGCCATCCACTGTTTCTTCTCGAGGTCTTCCATATTATAGGTGTTAGGCGTATACTCCAGGAAGATGTTGCAATAGCGGATGCCAGCGAAATATTTGTTGAGCTCCCAGATGTTGCCGTAGGGGGACTGCACGTTCTGCACACCATCGCCGATGTTGAGGGCGTCGAGCGTATAGCGTACGTAGGTGCGCGCATACTGTGAGGCCACCAGCTCGTCGCCGGCCGTCAGTCCTATGTTGCCTTGCGGTGTCGCCTGCCCCATGATGTAGGCGTAGCAGTCGGCTTCCCACTCTTCGACATTGGAGCGCTGTTCAAACACAGACTCGATGGTGGTGATGTCCTCCTCGGGGACGACATCGAGGGCACTGTCGCAGGATGCGAACGTCATCACCGCCGCACCTATTGTGAAATATGTCTTTATCTTGTTCATACGAATGTCTTATTTAGAATGCAAAATTGAAACCCAATGAATAACTCTTCTGGATAGGATAGTTGAATCCGCTCGAACCAAGCTCCACATCCCACAGCTTGAAGTCGCTAATGATGAACGGGTTGGTAGCACGCACATAGAACTTGAGGTTCTTCATGCCATACTTGTGCAGGAACTTCTGCGGCAGGTTGTAGGCCAACTCGAGAGAGGTACAGCGCAAGAACTTACATTCGCGCATGAAATAGGTGGAGTAGACTGTCTCCGACTGGTTGAGGTCGCGGTTCTCCTCGTTGTTGTGATAGACAATGTTGTTGAGGGAGAGACGAGGCCAGAAGGCATGGGGGTTCATGTTGTCCGTCGACCAGTGGTCGTCGGCAATGGCCTTCAGCATGGCACGGTTGCCATAGAACGGAGAGATTTCCTGCGGGTCGATGAAGAAGGTACGGTTGCCGGAGCCTTGGAACGCGAAGTTGAACTCCACGCCCTTGTAGCTGACGAAGCCGTTGAAGCCGTAGATAATCTGTGGTGTGGTGGGGTGACCGATGTGCACGGCATCGTTGATGTCGATGACACCGTCGTTGTTCACATCGCGGTAACGGATGTCACCAGGCTGCACGTCGCCGCTCTGTTTCGGAGCGTTGTCAATCTCCGCCTGGTCCACGAAGAGGCCCTCGGCGATGTAACCTATCTGTTGCGAGAGGTCGTGACCGACTTTCTGTTGGTACGACGGTTTGTCGCTCGCCTCCTCTAACTCCAGGTACTTCGCACGGCTATAGGTGAACGTGGCATTGAGGATGACCCAGAAGTCGGAGCTGAAGGCGTGCTGAATCTTTCCGGAGAAGTCCAGACCACGGGAGCGGGCTTTGCCCACATTGGCCAACTGATAGTAGGAAATACCCACATTGGCTGGTATCACGCGACGATAGTCGAGGATGTTGTGGCGGATTTCCTGATACACATCCAACTGGATGTCAATCAGTCCTTTCAGCAACTTGGTCTCCAGACCGAAGTTGGTCTGCTCGGCAATCTCCCACTGGATGCTCTCGTCGCCATACGAACGTATGGAATAGCCATTGGTGGAAAGGCTGGAACCCGGGCGAGGATCGTTGCCGCCATGCTGAACAATTGTAGGAACGTAGACAAAGCGGGGCGTGTCGATGACGCCGTCGTTGCCGACCTTACCCCACGTGGCACGCACTTTCATGAAGGGAACGACGTTGGACAGCGGTTCCCAGAACTTCTCGTTGGAGAGGACGTAGGCACCACCCAGGGCAGGGAAGAAACCGAAACGGTTCTTCTTGGCGAAGCGCTCGGAGCCGTTGTAGCCGAAACTACCTTCAATGAAGTAGCGGTCCTTGAAACCGTAGGTTCCACGCATGGAGAGACCCAGGTTGCGACGCTCAAAGCTGTCGAGCACATCATAAGCCTCGGTGGTAGTGGTCGACTGCGAGTTGGCCACAAGGGTGAGAGAGGTCTGATGGTCGTCCCAAGCCGCGGTGTGGAAGGCACGCAACTCACAGGAGAGCTGCGTCTTGGCCTGACTGGTTTTGTTGTCGTTGTCCAAGGACAAGGTGCGATCCGCATCGTCGGGATTCTCGGCATTCAACTCGTGCTTGCCGGTCACCTGGTCCTAGCTCTTCAGCGAATAGGCGAACGGAGTTGTGGTGTAAGGTGTGGAATAGTAGCCCGTCTTCACCAGCGAGACGGCGGCACGCACTTCCAGGCCCTTAAGCAGTTTGGAGAGGTTGTGGATGTACTCCACACGGTTCTGTGTAGAATAGCGGTCGCGCTCCAAGTAGCCCGAGTGGAGTTTAGCATAGGGGTTGGAATCGGCGTTGCCGTCACCAACGTTGCAACCGAAGCGGATGTGGGGCCAGTTGTAGGTGTCGTCGGCCGGATAGGTCGGTGCAAAGTCCACAGGCGAGGCATTGAATGCCAAGGCGTATGCCTGAGAGACACTCTGCAGAGGGCCATGGTACTTGTCCCAGTTCGTGGAGCTGGTAAGCAACAGGCGAATACCAGGCTTCAAGTCGATAGTCAGGTTGGAGCGGAACGACAGCGTATTGTTGTTGATGTTCACATCGAACTGGTTGAGCCGGTCGGTCTTCAGCATACCCATATCCTTATTATAGTTGAGCGACACGTAGTACTGCATAATCTTCGATCCACCGCGGATGTTCAGTCCGGCATGGTGGTTCACATTATAGTTCTTGAAGAGGATGTCGTACCAGTCGTTGCCGGGATAGGCCCACGAGGGGAAGCGAGAGTCGCCGGTGAGCGAGATGCGTTCCTGCGAATATTTCGGTGTGGCCGTGGGGTTGCGCTCTATCATAGCCTGATTGTAGTACTTCATGTAATCCACAGGGTCCACCACGTCAATCTGCTGAGTAGGCATGGAGAAGATGCACTCATAGCGGGCTGAGGTGTAGACGGTTCCCTCTTCACCTTTCTTGGTGGTGACGAGGATGACGCCGTTGGCGCCACGCGCACCATACATGGCCGTGGCCGAGGCATCCTTCATCACGTTGAAGGACTCGATGTCCTCAACCACCAAGCGGGAGAGCTCGAGCTTGGACGACTCCACACCGTCGATGAGAATCAACGGGTCGGTGTTGGCTCCGCTTTGGAAGGAGGTGATACCACGGATATAGAATTTTGTGTTCATCTCGTCCTCGGTGAGTGCACCGGGCAGACCACCTGTCTGCCAAGCCACCATACCTGGGATCTTACCTGCGAAGGATGTGGTGAGGTCGGAGCTGGAGGTTTTCAAATCTCCCGGCTTCACTGTCGTGATGGATGAGACCACGCTTTCCTTCTTCTGGCTACCGAAGGCGACCACCTGCACCTCTTTCAGTTGTTGGGCATTGGGACGGAGGTCTACATTGAGCACCTTTTTACCTTTGACCGCAGCTATCTCCTCTTTGTATCCGAGGAATGTGAAGCGGAGCACGTCGGTCCTTTTCACCTTAATGGAGTATTTACCGTCTATGTCCGTGGCAGTACCGTTGCGGGTACCCTGGACAACCACGTTGACACCGGGGAGTTCAACGCCGTTTTCATCCACGACCTTACCTGTCAAGGTGTAGACATCATCTGTCTGCTGCTGCAGCTCCGTCCGCAGGTTGGGAGCGCTCATGGCACCCGCCCCGAACAATGAGTTTGCAACCAGCATGAGTGAAAACACAATTTCTTTTCTCATAATCTTGATCTTTTTGTATCGTCTTTGTTCTCTTAATCGTCAGCAAAAATACTAAGACACATACATAGAAATCAAGAAAATAAGGTACGTGCGTGCGCAAAATCACGATTTTGCGCACATTTCATTCCACATTGGCGGCTATATTGGCTGCAGACGTACCGCTTGCGACACGCTCCCTTGCTATCCTCTGATACTCGGAGGGCAGCAAGCCCGTGAACTTCTTGAAGGCGCTGATGAACGAGTTGCGCGACTTGAAGCCTACGCTGTTGCCCAGACCTTCGATGGTAAGGTTGTCCACGGCCTTCACGTCGCTCATCCGCCGGCAGGCTTCCTTGATGCGATACTCGTTGATGAAGGCATTGAAGTTGGAGCCATAGACCTCGTTGACCACCTGCGACACCTGTTTGCTCTTCATGCCCACCAACTCGGACAAGCGGTCGATGGTAAACTCCGAGGAGAACAGTTCGTCGGTGTTCTCCACCGAACTGCGTATGCGGGCCATCATCTCCTCCTTCGTGTTATCGTCCAGCGAACTGTTCTTGTACTTCTGCCGACTCTCCTCGTCGCGACGCAACATCTCCTGGTTCTTCTCGTAGAGCATCTCGTTGTTCTCGCGCAGACGCTTGTTCTTACGACGGACCACCACCAAGGCCACCGCCACCACCAAGGCTATGCAGCATACGAAGAACAAGAGCACCATCCACTGATGGTGCAGACGCTCCATCGCCGCCAGATGGTCCTCCACGGATTTCATCTCGGACAGGAAGCTCATCTCCTTCACCGAAGTCAACTGCCGATAGTTGAGCAAAGAGTCTTTCAGCGTCAGGTTCTTATACTTATACTCCATGCTCTTCTCCTCGTCACCGAGTTCGGAATAGTAGTTCGCCAAGTTGAAGTAGCCCAGCAACATGCCGTCCTTGATGTTCATCCGCTCGCTGGTCTGCGCCACCAGACTGGCGCACTCCACCGCCTCGTGGTAGCGATGCATCTTGCCGTATATCTGTCCACGGTCGGTGTATCCGAACAGTCGGTAGCGGGTAAACTCCATGCCAGTGGGGATGAGGTCGATGAACTGTTGGTTGATGGCAAGGGCCTTTTCGTAATCGCCCTGCACCTTGGCTGTGGAATAGCGGAACGCCAACTCGGCGCAGCGGCAATAGAATGAGTTGGCGGAATCCTTCACCACCGACTTCATGGCCTCATACTCCTTACCGATGTCCAGCAAGTTGGTCTGGCCGGAATAGAATGTCACCAGGTTGATGAAGGCATTGATGGCGTTAATCTGATTGTTCTCGACCTTCGACGCACTGATGGCCATGCGGTAGTAGCGGGCAGCGTCGCTCTTCAGACTGTCATCGTCCGCCTGGTCGGCAATGGTTTCGTACATGGCTCCGTACATCATGTAGACGGTGGACATGCCGCTACCCAACTTCTCGCAAATCTTCTGATACTCCACGATGCACTCCTTGGACTTGGCATAGTCGAAATAGTGGAAGAAGTAGGCGTACCACTTGCCATGCCAAGCTTTGGCCACGTAGTCAAGCTCTTCGTTGGTATTTGGATACTTATATTTATTGATGAGCGCCGTGTAACAGACTATGGCGCTGTCCGGCTCGTTGCACCGACGCACAAGGCTATCCCCCATAGTCAGCAACCGTTGGGGAGGATATTGACTTACTATATTATAATAGGTATGCACATCTGCTGTCGAAGCGGACTTTTGTCCATATACAACAGCAGGAAGCCACCACAAGAGGACTAACAGATATCTCATAATACTCCTATATTAAAACACATCTGCAGAGTCTGCCCAAAAAACTTTCTCTCTCTGCAATACGTTACAATGTCCTTCACTACACGCACCTACGGATGCTGCACGCAACCCGCAAGACTGGCATACCGCCCCCACACATGGTCGGGACAAGCAGCCTCACGAAAGACTTGGCTAAAGTAGACATAAAAACCGAAACGCACGAAACATTCGGGCACAAAAAAAGAGTTAGGTGGAATATTCACTTAACTCTTCGTAGTTGCGGAGGCTCGACTCGAACGAACGACCTTTGGGTTATGAGCCCAACGAGCTACCAACTGCTCCACTCCGCGATGTTATCGTTTTCGGCTGCAAAGGTAGACATGTTTTTTCAATGCTCCAAATATTTCTATATCTTTTTTACACCAAATATGCACGCGTGGATGTAAAATACTGTAAAACAACCTATCATTAACGACCGCCATAGCTAACAAATTCAAATCATTTGTCATTTACTTGTTGGTTATTCATAAATGTAGTACCTTCGCATATCATTTAATGCATCTGTGCAATCTAGGATATGGCAATTTCAAAGACAAGAAATCAGTTGGTTGATGTGGCACGACAGTTGTTCGCCAAGAACGGTGTGGAGTATACAACCATGAACGATATTGCCGTGGCATCGAAGAAAGGACGGAGAACCCTCTACACCTACTTCAAGAGCAAAGAGGAAATCTATCTGGCAGTGATCGAGACGGAACTGGAGACCCTGTCGGAGGAGATGAACAAGGTGGCTATGAAGGACATCTCGCCCGACGAGAAAATCATTGAGCTCATCTACACCCGGCTGGAGGCCATCAAGGAGACGGTCTACCGCAACGGCACGCTGAAGGCTGAGTTCTTCCGCGACATATGGGCCGTGGAGGCCTGCCGCAAGCGGTTCGACCAGAACGAGATAAAACTCTTCAAGGAGGTGCTGACCGAGGGAATAGAGAAGAATGTGTTCGACATCGACAACGTGAGCATCACCGCGGAGATTGTACACTATTCCATCAAGGGAATAGAGACCCCCTTCATCAAAGGACTGATAGGACGCGGACTGTCGCTGGAAGAGAGCCGCACCTACGTGGTGAAGCTGGTGCTGGGCGCATTGGGTAACAAGAATCTTAATAAGCTAAAATAGTAAACAGTTATGGGATTATTAACAAACAAAACAGCTATCATCACCGGTGCGGCTAGAGGCATCGGTAAGGCAATCGCTCTGAAATTCGCTTCCGAGGGAGCCAACATCGCATTCACCGACCTGGTGATAGACGAGAACGGACAGAACACCGAGAAAGAGATTGCCGCATACGGAGTGAAGGTTAAAGGATATGCGTCCAACGCAGCAAACTTCGAGGATACAGAGAAGGTGGTGAACCAGATCAAAGAGGATTTCGGCAGCATCGACATCTTGGTGAACAACGCCGGCATCACAAAAGACGGTCTGATGATGCGTATGAGCGAGAGCCAGTGGGACGCAGTGATCGCAGTGAACCTGAAGTCAGCGTTCAACTTCATCCACGCCTGCACGCCTATCATGATGCGTCAGAAGAACGGCAGCATCATCAACATGGCTTCCGTAGTAGGTGTTCACGGCAACGCCGGACAGTGCAACTACGCAGCATCGAAGGCAGGTCTGATCGCCTTGGCTAAGTCTATCGCACAGGAGATGGGCTCACGCGGTATCCGCGCCAACGCCATCGCTCCGGGATTCATCATCACCGACATGACGGCGAAGCTGAGCGACGAGGTGAAGGCTGAGTGGTGCAAGAAGATTCCTTTGCGCCGCGGTGGCACGCCGGAGGATGTAGCCAACATCGCCACATTCCTGGCTTCGGACATGTCATCGTACGTATCGGGTCAGGTGATTCAGGTCGATGGTGGTATGAACATGTAATATCGTCACAACTCTTTATAACGAATGCAGCCTTGTCGCCTCGGCGCATAAGGCTGCATTCTATTTATCCACAAACTGAAGCACTGAGCATGCAAGTCATCTACGAAGACAACCACCTCATCGTGGTCAACAAAACGGCATCC
>CAVFUK010000134.1:0-18545 GCA_963625535.1 Anaerovoracaceae bacterium
ACGCTGAGTCTCGGGGTCGGCAGCCATCTTCGCCATGTCGGCCTGATAGTCGTCGCCGATGTATTCATAGTAACTGAACAGGTAACCATCCTTGTAGTAGATACTGTAGTTGCGGATGTTGCAGTCGTAAATGGTCTTCAACACCGACGGCCACACAGCCGCATGCAGTTTCTTGTACTCCTCCAGTTTGCCCGGAGCCACTCCTATTACACTTCCGTATCTTTTCATTTCGTATTTGGTTTTATTGTTTAAAGTCTTTATCGCAACCGAACATAGTCGCCCACCTTCACGGCCTTGTCGGCATAAGCCTTGTTCAGCTTGTAGAGCGACTTCAGCCGTATGCCATACTTTTGTGAGATGGTGTACATCGACTCACCAGCCTCCACACGATGGATGATGTTCGGCTTCAATGCCTTGGAGTGTTTCTTCTCCAGGTAGATGATGTCGCCCGCTTGCAAGGTATATCCCTTATAGAGGTCGTTGTACTTCCGCAGTTTACGTTTAGAGATATCGAACTCATCCGAGAGTGCCTCGAAGGTATCGCCTTGTCGGGCGATGACGTAGAGCAACTTGTTGGCCAAGTAGGTTTGGTGAGGTACGAAGGTGTCGGGATGCTTCTGTCCCGCCTTGGTGTCGTACTTCTGCAGGTCATAGAGTTCGATGAGGTGAATGAGGGAGGAAGCGTAGGTAGGGCTGGTGGCATAGCCTGCCTTCTTCAGTCCGTGTGCCCACCCCTTGTAGTCGGTGCTCTTCAGTTTGAACAATGCGGCATAGCGGCTGCTGTTCACCAAGAACCGCGAATGGTCCTCGTACGACTCACGGGCGTTGGCGTACACCCGGAAGCACTCATCCTTGGCATCGTCGTCGAAGCGGGTAGTCTTGCCTCGCCAGTTGCCACCGCACTTGATGCCGAAGTGGTTGTTCGACTTGCGGGTCAGCTCGCTCTGCCCTGCCCCGCTCTCGAGCAACCCCTGTGCCAGCGTGATGCTAGCCGGTATCTTGTAGCGTTTCATCTGCTCGATGGCGATGTCCTTATATTTATGGATATACTCCTCGTACCGTTTGTTGCGGGTCTGCGCCACCGTCGTCAGCAGGCCGACCAGCAAGAGTCCAAGAAGCAAGCCGTATCTTTTCATTCCAATCTTCTTATTGAGTACACAAAAGAACGAAAAAGAAGACAATCTTCCAAATTCTGAAAGGATATAAAATCAACAAAAGCATGAACGTTACTTCCCTATTCTATATTTTTCCAAAGTTACTTGTTGCTTTCAACGATTGTCGTTATCTTCGCCTACCACATTAATATAAAATATTATGAATGTCGGCCAATCACATGTTCCCTTTTGGAACATGTGGTTAATAATAGTGACAAAGGAGTAATGAATTTAAATCAATCACTGAATACCATGAAAGAGATTATCCACGAATGCAAAGTCTATTTATATAGATATGAAGAGCTCACGGAGGCGGAGCGGGAACTGGTGAACCGCGCCAAGGAGGCGACCAAGAACAGTTATGCGCCCTACTCGAAGTTCCATGTGGGAGCGGCGGTGCGGCTAGCCGACGGGAGCATCGTCACGGGCAGCAACCAGGAGAACGCGGCCTATCCGTCGGGACTCTGCGCCGAACGCACCACACTGTTCTATGCCAACGCACACTGTCCGAACACGGCCGTGGAGATGCTAGCCATTGCCGCGCACAACGGAACGGGGTTCACCGAGAAACCCGTCTCTCCCTGCGGAGCCTGCCGACAAGTGATACTGGAGACAGAATGCCGGTTCCGTCACCCCGTCCGCATACTGCTCTACGGCACCACGGGAGTGTACGTGGTGGAGAGCGTACGCGACCTGCTGCCGCTGTCGTTTACCGACGAGCAACTATAAAGGACAGGGTACAAGTCGTGGAACCCCGAGCAACCACGCTGTCGTTTACCGACGAGCAACTATAAAGAAACATAGCTTCTATCGGTGGGTAACTTCCTTGCGGACACCTTCCGATAAAAGCCATGAAACAACTAACTTACGCTATACTGATTGCGGGCGCGAGGACGCGCCTTAATCGAACAGACTCTTGAACTTCTTGAAGATCTTCTCCTTGACAGAACTGTTTGGACGGAAGCTATCCGACTCCTCGAACTTCTCCAAGGTGCTCTTCTCGTCCTTGGTCAATGTCTCGGGCACGTATACGCTGACGTTCACCAGCAAATCGCCATTGCCGTAACCATTCACATCGGGCAGACCCTTACCACGCAGGCGGAGCACCTTGCCCGGCTGTGTGCCCGGCTCTATCTTCACCTTCACCTTACTATTAACGGTAGGTATCTCCACCGAGCCACCTAAGGCTGCGGTCGGGAAGCTAAGCAACAGGTTATACACCAAGTCGTTCTCCTGACGGATAAGTTCGGGATGAGGTTTTTCAGTCACCTCAATCAGCAAATCGCCAGGCACACCATTGCGGCGACCCGCGTTACCTTTGCCGTGCATGGAGAGCTGCATGCCCTCGGCTACTCCGGCAGGGATCTTCACCTCTACCACCTCTTCGCCACGGACAACACCCTCGCCGGCGCACTCCTTACATTTATTCTTGATGATTTTACCTTCGCCACCACATTGCGGGCAGACGGACTGGGTCTGCACCATGCCGAAGATGCTCTTCTGCATGCGAACCACCGAACCGGTACCATGACAGTTGGAGCAGGTCTCCACACCGCTATTGCCCTCGGCACCCGTACCATGGCAGTGCGTACACTGCACGTATTTCTTCAGTTTGAACTTCTTGTTGGCTCCCTCGGCCACCTCTTTAAGGTCGAGCTCCACACGCACGCGCAAGTCCGACCCTCTATAACGACGTTGGTTCTGACTGCCTCCGCCGCCGAAACCGCTGAAGCCGCCAAAACCACCGCTATTACGTCCGCCGCCGAATATGTCGCCGAACATAGAGAATATGTCGTCCATGGACATTCCCTGTCCACTGCCGTATGAACCGCCAAAGCCGGAAGATCCGTTCACACCCTCGGGACCGAACTGGTCGTAACGGGCACGCTTATCGGGGTTACTCAACACATCGTACGCCTCGGCAGCCTCCTTAAACTTGTCCTCGGCCTCTTTCTTCTCGGCCTCTGACGCCTGCTGCCACTTGTCGGGATGCCACTTGATGGCCATCTTCCGATAGGCTTTCTTTATCTCATCCGCGGTGGCCGTCTTCGCCACCTCCAGCACTTCGTAATAGTCTCTTTTTGCCATAATCTTCCGTTAAGGTTCTGATGGGTGATGTGGTTATTGTGCCACGGCGACTTTCGCGTGGCGAATCACCTTGTCGTTCAGTGTGTAGCCAGTCTGCACACAATCCAATATCTTGCCTTTCTGGTCCTCGCTGGGAGCCGGTATCATAGCTATCGCCTCGTGATAGTCGGTGTCGAACTCCTTGCCTTCGGTCTCAATCGGCTTGAGTCCTTGCTGCGACAGCACCTTCAGGAACTTACCGTGTATCAGCTCCACGCCTTCGGTCAACGCCTTGGCGTCCTCGGACTTCTGCATGTTCTGCAGGGCGCGCTCCAAGTCGTCGAGCACAGGCAGTATGTCCGTTATCACCCGCTCGCTGGCATTCTTTATCAGTTCGCTCTTCTCTTTCAGGGTACGTTTGCGATAGTTGTCGAACTCCGCCGACAGACGGAGGTACTTATCTTGCATCGAAGCTTTCTCTTCCTCGGCCTTGGCCAACTGTTGCTTCAACTGCTCCTCTTCCGAAAGTTCCGGTTGTTCCTGATTCTCCTCAGCCTTGGGTTCCTCTTGCGTGGACTCTTCCGACTGTTGGTTCAGTACTTCCTCTTCCAGTTGTTCTTTTTCTGTTTGGTCCATATTGTTGTTTCTCCTTTGATGCTTATGATGATTACTCATACTTCTAAATAGTTTGAAATTATCTAGCGCACAACAAATAGTTTGCCATTCGGCTACGTTGCCTCCACAAACTTAGTAAATCAGCCCACGGGAGGAGATTATCTGCCACAATGACACCGACAGAGGGCCTCACGAACGGGAGAAACGGACAGATTCGCCCCCGACAAGCAAAAACAAGCGGTCATATTTGGCCCAGTTTAGCACTTTGGCTATCTTTGCACGTTAGTAGATACATATATAAACATATAATAATAGGTAAAGAAGACATGATCACAGTAACGAACTTGGCAATTCAATTCGGTAAAAGGGTTTTGTATAACGATGTAAACTTGAAGTTCACGAACGGCAACATCTATGGCGTCATCGGCGCCAACGGTGCCGGCAAGTCAACCTTCCTCCGCGCCATATCCGGAGAGTTGGAGCCCACAAAGGGCAGTGTGACACTGGGCCCGGGCGAGCGCCTCTCGGTCCTCTCACAAGACCACTTCAAGTGGGACGACCACACGGTGATGGATACCGTGATGATGGGACACACGGTGTTGTGGGACATCATGAAGCAACGCGAGGCCCTCTATGCCAAAACGGACTTCACAGATGAAGACGGACTGAAGGTATCTGAACTGGAAGAGAAGTTTGCCGAGCTCGACGGATGGAACGCCGAGAGCGACGCGGCAGCCCTGCTGAGCGGCCTTGGCATTGCCGAGGACAAGCACTACATACTGATGGGTGAGCTCAGCGGTAAGGAGAAAGTGCGCGTAATGTTGGCACAGGCCCTCTACGGAAACCCGGACAACCTGCTGCTCGACGAGCCTACCAACGACTTGGACATGGAGACCGTGATGTGGTTGGAGGACTACCTCTCGAACTTCGAGCACACAGTGTTGGTGGTGAGCCACGACCGCCACTTCCTCGACTCTGTCTGCACACACACCGTCGACATCGATTACGGCAAGATAAACCTGTTTGCCGGCAACTATAGCTTCTGGTACGAGAGCAGCCAGCTGGCGCTGCGTCAGCAACAGAACCAGAAGGCCAAGGCCGAGGAGAAGAAGAAAGAGCTGGAGGAGTTCATCCGCCGATTCTCAGCCAACGTAGCCAAGAGCAAGCAGACCACCAGCCGCAAGAAGATGCTGGAGAAGCTGAACATCGAGGAGATCAAACCCTCGTCGCGCAAATACCCTGGCATCATCTTCACCCCCGAGCGCGAGCCGGGCAACCAGATACTGGAAGTGTCGGGTCTGCGCGCAGTGACCGAGGACGGCACGGTACTGTTCAACGATGTGAACTTCAACGTGGAGAAGGGTGACAAGATAGTGTTCCTAAGCCACAACCCGCGTGCCATGACGGCGCTGTTCGAGATTATCAACGGCAACCAGAAGCCGGCTGCCGGACACTATAACTGGGGAGTGACCATCACCACGGCGTATCTGCCGCTGGACAACACCTCGTTCTTCAACTGCGACCTCAACCTGGTGGACTGGCTCAGCCAGTTCGGCGAGGGCAACGAGGTGTACATGAAGGGATTCCTGGGCCGTATGCTCTTCTCGGGCGAGGAGGTGCTGAAGAAAGTGAACGTGCTCTCAGGAGGCGAGAAGATGCGTTGTATGATTGCACGCATGCAGCTGAAGAACGCCAACTGCCTGATACTGGACACACCGACGAACCACCTCGACCTGGAGTCTATCCAAGCCTTCAACAACAACCTGAAGACGTACAAGGGCAACATCCTCTTCTCCTCGCACGACCACGAGTTCATCGAGACGGTGGCCAACCGCATCATCGAGCTGACACCCAACGGCATCATCGACAAGATGATGACTTACGACGAGTACATCAGCAGCGACCACATCAAAGAGATGCGCGCCCGCATGTATAACCAAGCATAACCTTTTATTAAACCTCATATCGTATGGCAAATACAGAAGAACTCTCTGCGGCGAAGAAGACCATCGTTGGTATTCAGTTTATGTTCGTCGCCTTCGGGGCCACCGTACTGGTGCCCCTGTTGGTGGGTATCAACCCGGCCACGGCACTGTTCACTGCCGGCATCGGTACCTACATCTTCCATCTTGTGACCAAGGGTAAAGTGCCTATTTACCTTGGCAGTTCGTTCGCATTCATCGCCCCCATCATCGCGGCATCGCAGCAGTGGGGATTGCCCGGCGCGTTGGCCGGACTGACGGGTGTGTCACTGGTCTACTTCATCGTCAGCGCCCTGGTGAAGTGGGGCGGCAAGAAATTGCTCGACCGCCTCTTCCCGCCTGTCATCATCGGTCCGGTCATCATCCTCATCGGCCTCTCCCTCTCCGGCAGCGCCGTCGATATGGCCAAGACCAACTGGCTGCTGGCATTCATCAGCCTCATCACCGCCATCATCGTATTGCTGTTCGGCAAGGGACTGATGAAGCTGGTGCCTATCATCACCGGCGTCATCGTAGGCTACATTGTAGCTGTCTGCTTGGGCGACGTGGACTTCACCGAAGTGAAGGAAGCCGCATGGTTGGCTTGCCCGGTGACCTTCGACACCATCACACACTTCGAGTGGGGACCGTTCCTCTACATGATTCCCGTAGCCATCGCCCCGGTGCTGGAGCATATCGGCGACGTGTACGTGGTGAGCGAGGTGGCGCAGAAAGACTTTGTGAAGGACCCCGGCCTGCATCGCACCATGTTGGGCGACGGATTGGCCTGCTTGGCATCAGCCTTCCTAGGCGGACCTCCAGAGACTACTTACTCCGAGGTGACCGGTGCCATGTCCATCACCAAGATTACCAGTCCGGTGGTGATACGCATCGCTGCGGGCGCGGCCATCGTATTCTCCGTGATGGGTAAGCTGAGCGCTCTGCTCCACTCCATCCCGCAGGCCGTGTTGGGTGGCATCATGCTGTTGCTCTTCGGTACCATTGCCAGCGTGGGTGTGCAAAACCTGATTAACCACAAGGTGGACTTCAACGACACACGCAACGTCATCATCGTCTCCGTGATGCTGACCATGGGACTGGGCGGCGCCGTGCTCTCTGCCGGCACATTCGCCATCTCGGGCATCGGCCTGGCAGCCGTCATCGGTGTCATCTTGAACCTGGTGATTCCCCAGACGAAGAAGGAAAAAGCCTAAACATCGTTGCTCATCAACGACTACAGATATCGGTCGTCAGACTGGACGGGGCACGTGCCCTACCGGTCTGACGACCGTTTTTTATGCAAAATCCTAATAAATGAGGATTGACCCATAGCGGAGAGAAGCCGTACCTTTGCACCGTTTTTAATAGGTACACACAATATGAACAGACTTTTCATACTCGCTACATCCCTCACTATGGCAGTTACGGCCGTGGGCAACCCTGCCGCCAACGACACGGCCACGCCCGAGGAGCTGCAAGACTCCACCCGTGTGATAGACATCGAAGAGGTGCTGGTGGTGGCCTCGCCCAAGGAGCACACCAAACTGCGGCAACAGGCGTTGTCCGTCTCGCTACTGTCCAAACAGACGATGCTCAACCATCAGGTAAACTCGCTGAAGGACATCACCTCGCTGGTACCCAACTTCTACATGCCCGACTATGGGTCGCGCCTCACCTCGGCCGTCTACATTCGCGGCGTGGGCTCGCGCATGAATACCCCCGCCGTGGGACTCTATGTGGACAACATCCCCTACTTGGACAAGTCGACCTTCGACTTCAACTTCTACGACATGGAGCGCATCGATGTACTACGCGGTCCGCAAGGGACGCTCTACGGACGCAACACCATGGGAGGCCTCATCAAGGCATACACCAAGAGTCCGTTCCGCTACCAGGGTACGGACATCCAGCTGAGTGCCGCCAATGCCAACGGAGCATTGGGAGCATCGCTCACCCACTACCACCGCGTCAGCGACAAGTTCGCCTTCTCGGCAGGAGGATTTTACCGGCATGCCGACGGATATTTCCGCAACGATTACCTCGACAAGAAAGCCGATGCACAGGAGAGTGCAGGCGGACGGCTGCGTGCCATCTGGTTCCCTACGGAGAACCTGAAGGCTGACTTCACCATCGGCTACGAGTATAGCGATGAAGGCGGCTATGCCTACGGCCAGTACGACACGACGACCGGCAAGCTCTCCCCCATCAGCACCGACACCGAAGGCAAATACCGCCGCGGACTGTTCCACACAGGACTGGAACTAGAGTACCAGATGAGCGGGCTGACACTGAGCTCCGTCACCGGATACCAGAACCTGAACGACCGTATGTTCATGGACCAGGACTTCACCTCGGCCTCCATCTATACCCTGGAACAACAACAACACCTGAATGCCTACACCGAGGAGCTGACGCTGAAGAACCGGACGTTCGGCAACTGGAAATGGGTGACCGGCATTTTCCTCTCGTACCAAGACCTGAACACACAGAGCCCCGTCACCTTCCGCAAGGATGGCATGGAGATGCTGAGCGGCATCATCAACCAGGACCTGCCCAACGAAGCATTGTCATCCATGGGAATGAGCATGGGGTTGAAACTCAACAGCGAACAGATGCCCGTGCACGCGGACTTCTGCACGCCCACCTTCAGTGTGGCACTGTTTCACCAGTCCACCTTCGACAACCTGCTGGTGAAGGGACTATCGTTCACGCTGGGCCTGCGAGTGGAGCACGAACGGCTGGCGATGGACTACAGCACCCTGGCGGAGTTGCCCTACGACTTCACCTTCTCCAGTGCGAGGATGCCCATCAACCTGAAGGGTCAGAACGGCGTGTCCGCCGTCAGGGGCAAGGCGAAGAACCACTATACCGAACTGCTGCCTAAGTTCACGCTGAAGTATGACCTTAGCCGGACCAACAACATCTACCTCTCAGCCAGCCGTGGATTCCGTTCGGGCGGCTACAACCTGCAGATGTTCTCCGACGTGGCACAGACGGACCTCTCCAACCAGATGATGAAACAGATAAAGGAAGGATGCAACGGACAACTGGATGCGTACGCCGGGATGGGCATGCCCGAACGGGTGCTCACCATGGTGCGTGGCTATCTCGACTACATTCCTGTGAACGAAGAGGAGCTGGACATCAACGAGGCAACCTCGTACAAACCGGAGTATAGCTGGAACTACGAGATAGGTTCGCACATCACCCTCTGCAACGGCAAGCTGCAGGCCGATGTGGCAGTCTTTGCCATGGACACCCGCAACCAGCAGATAGCCAAGTTCGTGAACAGTGGACTGGGGCGTATCATGGTAAATGCCGGACGCAGCCGCAGCTATGGTGCAGAGGCCAGTCTACAGGCAAGCATCAGCCGACAGCTGCAATTCAACGCGTCGTATGGCTACACACGTGCCGTGTTCAAGGAGTACGACGGCGGCGACGAGTCCACAGACTACCACGGCAACTACGTCCCCTTCGTCCCCCGGCAAACGCTGAACATAGGCGGCACATACACCTTCTACTTCAAGCCCAACCGGTTTCTGAAGCAGGTGTTGTTTCACCTCAACTACACCGGCACTGGAAAGACCTATTGGACCGAGGCCAACGATGCCAGCCAAGCCTACTACGGATTCTACAACGGCCGCGTCTCCCTACAGACGAAGCGGATGCAGATAGACCTATGGGGGCACAACCTCTTCAATCGGGCCTACCACACCTTCTACTTCGAGAGTCGAGGCACCGGCTTTGCCCAACCCTGCAAGCCTCGCCAAGTGGGTGTCGACATCAAGTTCAACATCTGACAACAACATACATCGGTGCGTTATAAGCGAACGTTCGTATGCCAAAATACGACCTGTTCGTTTGGCGAAATACAATCGATTGTATAGCCCAAAACAATCGATTGTTTTGCCTCATACAATCGATTGTATTTGGCATTTCGAAGGTACGTGTTTTTTCCGGGGTCTGAACGGGCCAAAACTAACAAGGGCTGATATCCGCAAGTACAGATATCAGCCCTCATATATATTATATAAGGTATGACCGCGTCAAGCGTTTTGCTTTGCCAACTTCGAGCGTCGAAACGTTCGCTGGCCGTAGATGGCTACCACGATGAAGCAGAAGAGTGGGAGCAAGAACGAGAGGTTCACTGCGGGGAATCCGCAAATCTCTTCCATATCGATGATGGCTGCCTGCACCGGCGGCAACACGGAGCCACCCAGGATGGCCATAATCAGGCCGGCTGCACCAAACTTGGCATCGTCGCCGAGGCCCTGCAAGGCAATGCCGTAGATAGTGGGGAACATCAGCGACATGCAACCCGACACAGCTACCAGGCAGTAGACACCATAGCGGCTCTGGAACATGATAGCGCCGATAGTGAATATCGAGGCACCGATGGCCAGTATGCGCAACAGACGACCGGCGTTGATGTAACGCAGGAAGTAGGTACAGATGAAGCGACCACAGCAGTGGAATATCATCGCGAAGATGTTGAACCGCTGCGAGAGCACCTCGGCGCTGCGCTCGTCCATACCTTCGAGCGTGAAGTAGCGTGTACCATACTGGATGATGAAGGTCCAGCACATAATCTGCGCTCCCACATAGAAGAACTGCGCGATGACACCCTCACGGTAGTGAGCGATGGAGCAGATGCGCTTCAGCGTGGGACCGAGGTTGATGTCGTGCGACTGGTCGCCGTTGTGGGGCATCTTAGTGAACTTGATGACCAGGAACATCACCGTGATGACGGCTGCAATAGCCAGGTACGGAGTGATGAGCACCGTCAGGTCCGCATCCTTTATCATGTTGAACTCCTCGTCGTCGAGCATCAGACGGGCCTCACTGTCCATAGGGTTTAGCTTGGCCTGGATGAAGTTCATGGCCACATACATACCCAGGAGCGAGCCCATCGGATTGAATGCCTGAGCGAAGTTCAACCGGCGAGTGGAGGTTTCCTCCGTACCCATGGAGAGGATGTAAGGGTTGGCGCTGGTCTCCAGGAAGGAGAGTCCGCACGTGAGGATGAAGTAGGCCAACAGGAAGCAGCCATACTCACCTATCAACTTCGCCGGGAAGAACAGGAACGCGCCGATGGCGTAGAGTCCCAGTCCCATCAGAATGCCGGCCTTGTACGAATATTTACGGATAAACATCGCAGCCGGGAAGGCCATCGCAAAGTATCCGCCATAGAAAGCCACCTGCACCAAGGCGCCGTCGGTGACACTCATACGGAAGATTTTGGAGAACGCCTTCACCATGGGGTTGGTGATGTCGTTGGCGAATCCCCACAACGCGAAGCACGAAGTGATAAGGATGAAGGGGAGCACGTAGCTCACCCCATCCTTATGTAGTATCGATTCTTTTTTCGCCATAAGCTACCGCGGACTAATTATTTGTAAAGAGGTCCGTAGTTAGCGCATGCACGATAGTCGGCACCTTCCTTGTCCATACCGAATGCGTTCCATGCAGCGGGGCGGAAGATCTTCTCTTCGGGCACGTTGTGCATGCACACAGGGATGCGCAGGATAGAAGCCATCGTGATGAGGTCGGCACCGATGTGTCCGTAGCAGATAGCGCCGTGGTTGGCACCCCAGTTGTTCATCACAGAGTAGACATCCTTGAACGGAGCTCTGTCGCAGGTGCGCGGAACGAACCATGTGGTCGGCCACGACGGGTCGGTACGATTGTCGAGTATCTTGTTTATTTCGGGGTCGATGTCCACGGTCCATCCTTCAGCGATCTGGAGCACAGGACCTAAGCCTTTCACCAGATTCAAGCGTGTCATGGTAACAGGCATGCCACCCTTCGAGAGGAAGTGTGACGAGAAGCCGCCGCCACGGAAGTAGCCACGGTCAGCCGGATACCAAGTGGTAGCCTTCAAGCAAGCCTCCACATCAGCCTGCGTCACGTCGCAAGGTTGCTTCATCACCGGATTGCCCTCGGCATCCTTCATCTGGCCAGTGCCGTCGAGTGTGGTGGCTCCGGAGTTTATCAAGTGGATGATACCGCCAGCGGCACGTCCGGTAAGCTCCTTGCCTGTGATGCGTTTCACGGCAGCGGGGCTCCAGTAGGTACGCACGTCGGAGAAGATCTGGCCGGTGTTAGTCAACAAGTGACCGAACAGCATAGCCAAGCCGTTGCAGCAGTCGTTCTCGGTAGCCAGCACGTATGCCTCACGGATACCGTTCCAGTCGAATGAGGTGTTGAGCAGCGACTCAGAGAAGTCACCATTGGGCAAGAAGTCGGTCCACTGACGCTGGCCTTGGAAACCACCGGCGATAGCATTGTAGCCCAGCGACTCTTCCTTGAAGCCCATCTCTTTCAGTTTCGGATTGCCTTGCATCAGGTCGCGCATGATGATGGTCATCTTCACGATGAACTCCCAGTCTTCTTCTTTCTCCTGGCGGCTCTTCTGCTTGGCAGGCTCGTTCTTTATGTCGGCGCCTTCGTTCACCTTGCAGTATTTCTCTGTCCAGACCATGGCTTTCTTGAACTCATCGGGGTCATAGATGCCCAGCTTCATACGGCGGAGTATCTCGGAGAGGTCGATAGACTCAGCACGCAGTCCAAGGTATTCCTGCAGGAAGTCGGGATTGACGATGGAACCGGCGATACCCATACAAACGCTACCCATAGAGAGGTAAGAGCGTCCGCGCATGGTGGCTACGGCCTGAGCGGCACGAGCGAAGCGGAGCAGTTTCTCTGCCACCTCCTCGGGGATTGTATTGTCGTCGAGGTCCTGCACGTCGTGTCCGTAGATGCCGAATGCGGGCAGACCCTTCTGAGCATGGGCTGCCAACACGGCTGCCAAGTAAACGGCTCCCGGACGCTCTGTTCCGTTGAATCCCCAAACGGCTTTCGGGTAGTAGGGGTTCATGTCCATAGTCTCCGAACCATAGCACCAGCAAGAGGTGACGGTGATGGTAGCACCTACGCCTTCGCGCTCGAACTTCTCGGCGCAAGCGGCAGCCTCGGCTACACGACCGATGGTTGTATCAGAGATGACGCACTCCACAGGAGAGCCATCTCCGTTCTTCAAATTTGAACTGATTAAGTCGGCTACAGCTTTAGCCAGACTCATTGTCTTGTCTTCAAGACTCTCTCGGATGCCACCTTGACGACCGTCAATGGTGGGCCTGATTCCAATCTTTGGATATTTCTTCATGGTATTTGTAATAATATTGGTTCTACATGTGCAGGGGTTGCCCGCGCAAAATTGTTCCAAAAATACGACTTATTTCCTTTCATGCCTTCATCATGAAGCGCATAAATGCAACAGAGGAGCAAAAATTAACAGCATTTAATTCTTACTCCTCCGCTTATTGTACTTTTTACAACAAGTACCGCCTCATATCTTCTTCAGCTCCGTGTAAAGCCGTTGCACAGGCAATCCCATCACATTGAAGTAGCTCCCCTCCAAACGGGTGACCCCGATGAAGCCTATCCACTCCTGCACGCCATAGGCACCGGCCTTGTCCAGCGGGTGGAAGTTGTCCACATAGTAGGCAATCTCCTCGTCGGTCAGAGGTGCGAAGGTAACGTTGGACGTGACCGCGAAGCTCCGTTGCCAAGCCTGGGTTGTGAGCGTCACACCCGTGATGACCTGATGGGTCTTTCCGGAAAGGGCGCGCAGCATCGCCTTCGCCCCTTCGTCGCCAACCGGCTTGCCATAGACTCGACCTTCGAGCCATACAATGGTGTCGGCGGTGATAATCAGTTCGTCGGCCTGCATCTGGGGTATGTAGGCAGCGGCCTTCTCGCGCGATATGTATAAAGGTATATCCTCGCCACTCAAGGTGTCGGGGTAACCCTCGTCGATGTCGGGAAGAGTCTTCACGGTGTATTCCAGGCCCAATCCACTCAGCAACTCCTTACGGCGGGGTGAGTTGGAGGCCAGTATGATGCGGTATTTCTTCAAATTCTCAAGCATATTCTGTATCTGTTTATCTGTTACCAACCAAAAGCGTCCTGGTGGGACATCCATTTGCCTTGTGCCTTCAGCACCTGCTCCACCACGTCGCGCACGCATCCATCGCCACCCTTGCGATGAGAGATGTAGGTCGCCACCTCCTTTATCTCGGGAGCGGCATCGGCGGGACAGCAGGGCAAGCCACAGAGGCGCATCACCTGCAGGTCGGGGATGTCGTCGCCCATATAGAGCACCTCCTCGTCCTTCAACTGATGTTTCTGCAGGAACTCCGCATACTCTTTCGTCTTCACGGCCGCGCCCATATAGATGTCCTTCACACCCAAGCCGGCGTAGCGGATGCGCACGGCCTCGGTCTTGCCGCCCGTGATGATGGCGATGTGCAGTCCCATCTTCACGGCCAGCTGCAGGGCATAGCCGTCCTTGATGTTGACCGTTCGCATAGGCTCGCCACTGGTGTGGAGCACTATCACCTCGGCACTGAGCACGCCGTCCACATCAAAGGCCAGCGCTTTTATCTTCGTCAAGTCGTAATTTATCATCGTGTATGCTTTTACTCGTTTCTTTATAAATCTCCTGCCACAACGGATGACTCCGCAGCAGCTCCACATGTTTGTCCATCACGCTGTGGTCGTAGCGCACGGCGGGACCTGTCTGTGCCTCGCCGGGCGACATGCCGTCGAGCACCTTGTTCACCATCTCGCGGATGAGCGGATGCATGCAGCTGAAGTCTATCCCATTCTCTTGCAACAGTCGCTCGCTGACGGTAAACATGTGGTTGGCGAAGTTGCAGGCGAACACCGCGGAGAGGTGCAGATAACGCCGTTGCTCGGACGATGCGACAGTGACACTGCTCGACAGGGCCGTCGCTATAGACTTCACCCGCTGCAGGTCGGCATCCGACGAGGCCTCCACGAAAACGGGAATAGTGGAGAAGTCCACGTCCCGCTGCTTGCTGAAGGTCTGCATGGGATAGAGCACGCCGTAATGGCGGGCATGTCCCTTCCAGACATTCATGGGCACACTGCCGGCTGTATGGAGGAAGAGGGCATCGTCGCACCTGCCCGCCACGATCTGCGGTATCAGTTGCAGTAAGGCATCGTCCTTCAAGGAGGCGATGTAGACCTCGGCATCCGTGCGCAGAGCGCTCAGGTCCGTGGTGTAGTCGCACCCCAGCTTCGCGGCAAGGCAAGAGGCTGACTCCTCGGTACGGCTATAGAGCTGCAAAATATTTTGCCCAGTCAGCCGCAAAGATTTTCCTAACTGGGTAGCAAGATTGCCAGCACCTACCAATACTATCCTCATCGTCTATATATAAGGTAAAGAACCAATCCGGCCACCAACAGCACGATGGGCAGCAAGTAGGACGACAGTTGTCCCAGCAGATTCACTATCAGTCCGATATTCAGAATCGCCCAAAGCACCAACAGGATGATGCCGATGGACTTGTCGCGCTTGAATATCAAGAAGATGATAGAGGTGAAGAGCAGCAGGTTGTTGCGGTCGGCCAACCAACCGAAGCCGTGAGCTGAGAGACCTATCAAGCGGTCTATCAAGAATATCATGCCCACCACCATCAGGGTGATGGCCGTAGCCAAATAGGTATCTTTGTGATTAGAAGCGCCGGCCATTTATTTCCCTCCAAATTTGTTGATGTGCACCTTCTCCCACAACAGGTGTTCCTCGTTGAAGGGTTTGCGCTCCATGCCCTTGTGACCGATGGCGATGATGCAGAGCACGCGCAACTGTTCGGGGATGCCCAATATCTCGCGCACCACATCCTCTGCGGACCGTCCGTCGGCCGTAGAGCGCTCGCGCACCTGCGCCCAGCAACTGCCCAAGCCCAGGTCCTCGGCCTGCAACTGTATCATGATGGAGGCGATGGAGGCATCCTCTATCCATACGTCAGTAATCGTGGGGTCGCCCAGCACAACCACTGCCAAGGGAGCATCCGCCACGAAAGCCGCTCCGGCATCCTTGCATTTGGCAAGGCGAGCAAGTGTCTCCTTGTCATCCACCACCACAAATTGCCAACTGTTGCTCCGGTGTGAAGAGGGAGCCATCAGGGCTGCCTTCAGCAGGGTTACCACCTCATCTTGTGTCAACTCTTCCGGAGTAAACTTGCGCATACTGCGGCGTGTCTTTATCAATTCACTGAAATTTTCCATTCTTTATATCTATTTGAATTATTACCTTAAGTCGAAAACTGAGGCAAACTTAGTAAAAATATCCGTACCAAGCACTATCTTTGCAACACATTTGAAAGAAGTTTATGGCAGACGACAAATACATCTCTATAAAAGGCGCCCGGGTGAACAACCTGAAGAACATCAGTGTGGACATCCCGCGCAACAAGTTGGTGGTAATCACCGGACTGTCCGGTTCGGGCAAATCATCGCTCGCGTTCGACACGCTCTACGCTGAGGGTCAGCGCAGATACGTGGAGAGCCTCTCCTCGTACGCCCGTCAGTTTCTGGGCCGTATGAGCAAACCGGAGTGTGATTTCATCAAAGGCATACCGCCGGCTATCGCCATCGAGCAGAAGGTGAACAGCCGCAACCCGCGCTCCACGGTGGGCACATCGACGGAGATCTACGAATACCTGCGCCTGCTCTTCGCCCGCATAGGCAAGACCTACTCACCTGTGAGCGGACAGTTGGTGAAGAAGCACTCGGTGGAGGATGTCATCAACTGCATGAGGTCCTATTCCAAGGGGACGAAGTTCACCGTGCTCACCCCCATCATCCCCCGCGAGGGACGCTCCATCAAGGAGCAACTGGAGGTGGACATGAAGGAAGGTTTCAACCGGTTGGAAGTGAACGGCAGTCTGATTCGCATCGAGGAGTACACCTACAAAGAGGGCGACACCGTGTACCTGCTCATCGACCGCATGGCTTGCGACGACAGCAAGGACAGCCTCAGCCGCCTGACGGACTCCATAGAGACGGCCTTTTACGAAGGCGACGGCACCTGCATGCTCCGCTTCTATCCGGCGGAGATTCTGCACGTCTTCACCAAGAAATTCGAGGCCGACGGCATCACGTTCGAAGAGCCTACGGAGCAACTCTTCTCGTTCAACTCCCCCTTGGGCGCTTGCCCTGAGTGCGAGGGATTCGGCCGGGTGATAGGCATCGACGAGTCGTTGGTGGTACCCAATACGGCCATGAGCATCTACGACGGCGCTGTGGTCTGCTGGCGTGGCGAGAAGATGAGCGAATGGAAAGAGGCGTTCATCCGCGAGGCGGTGAAGGTGGACTTTCCCATCTTCGTCCCCTACTACGAACTGACGCAGGCGCAAAAGGATTACCTGTGGCACGGACCGCGCGAGAAGGTGTGCATCGACTCGTTCTTCAAGATGCTGGAGGAGAACCAGTATAAGATACAGTATCGCGTGATGTTGGCACGCTACCGGGGAAAGACACTCTGCCCCGTCTGCCATGGCTCCCGTCTGAAGAAGGAAGCCAACTACGTGAAGGTGGGCGGGCGCTCCATCTCACAACTGGTGGACATCCCCATCTACGAATTCAAGCGTTTCTTCGAGACACTGCAACTGGAGGAGCACGAGCAACTGATAGCCAAACGCATACTGACGGAGATAAATAACCGAGTGCAGTTTCTGCTCGATGTGGGCCTGGGCTACCTCACCCTCAACCGCCTGAGCAACACACTGTCGGGCGGTGAGAGTCAGCGCATCAACTTGGCCACGTCGTTGGGCAGCAGTCTGGTTGGTTCGCTCTACATACTCGACGAGCCCAGCATCGGTCTGCACAGCCGCGACACAGGGCGACTCATCCGTGTGCTGCGCCAGCTGCAACAGTTGGGCAACACAGTGGTGGTGGTGGAGCACGACGAGGAGATTATCCGTGCCGCCGACTACATCATCGACATAGGTCCCAAAGCCGGGCGAAACGGAGGAGAGGTTGTCTACCAAGGCGACATGAACGACCTGCAGCCCGGCAGCAACAGCTACACCGTACGCTACCTGTTGGGCGAGGAGCGCATCCCCTCCCCTGCCACCCACCGACAGTGGAACAACTACATAGAGGTGAAAGGGGCACGGCAAAACAACCTGCGGGGCGTAGACGTGAAGTTCCCGCTGAACGTGATGACGGTAGTCACTGGCGTGAGCGGCTCGGGCAAGTCCACCCTGGTGCGTGACATCTTCTATCGTGCACTGAAGCGTGAATACAGTGAGGAGAGCGAGCGTCCGGGCGAATACATGAGTCTGGAAGGCGACATCCGCATGGTGCACGACATCGAGTTCGTGGACCAGAACCCAATAGGCAAATCCTCCCGCAGCAATCCTGTGACCTATCTGAAGGCATACGACGAGATTCGCAAGCTCTACGCCGATCAACCCTTAGCTAAACAGATGGGATACTCGGCCGGATACTTCTCGTTCAACACCGAAGGCGGCCGTTGCGAGGAGTGCAAGGGCGAAGGAACGGTCACCATAGAGATGCAGTTCATGGCCGACCTGGTGCTGGAGTGCGAGTCGTGCCACGGCAAGCGCTTCAAGAGCGACACGCTGGAGGTCAAATACAAAGGGCTGAGCATCTACGATGTGTTGGAGATGACGGTGAACCAAGCCATAGAGTTCTTCACAGAGAACAAGCAGCCGAAGATTGTGAAGAAGCTGAAGCCGCTGCAGGATGTCGGGCTGGGATACATCAAGCTGGGACAGTCCTCGTCCACCCTATCCGGCGGCGAGAACCAGCGCGTGAAGTTGGCCTACTTCCTCAGTCTGGAGAAGATAGAGCCTACCATCTTCGTGTTCGACGAGCCCACCACAGGACTCCACTTCCACGACATCAAGAAGCT